>CAZNLF010000034.1:0-17685 GCA_964573595.1 uncultured Acidimicrobiaceae bacterium
CAAGATCGTCCCCAACTGCAAGAAGCTCGGCCTGCTCGACGCGGCCGACGGGTGGCTCCGGACCAAGTTCACCGAGTTGGGGGTCATCCAGTTCGAGTCGTGGGTGGACACCACCGAGGAGTACGACGCGCTGGCGGGGGTGCCGCCCAAGGACCGGGTCGCCTCCTGAGCGGGTCCCTGACGGGGACCGACCGGGCCCGGGGGATCCGCGTGTCCCGGCAGCGGAGAGGGGTGCACCTGCTGGTAGCCTGCGGAATCGTGACGTCCTGTGTGCATCCAGTGCCCCGGCCGGGAGCCTGAGCGGGCATGCCGCGCTTCGGCACCGTCATCACCGCCATGGTCACCCCGTTCGATCCCGACGGGGCGATCGATCTCGACGCGGCCGCGGTGGTGGCCCGTCACCTGGTGGCCACCGGCACCGACGGCATCGTGGTCGCCGGCAGCACGGGTGAGGGTTCGGTCCTGACCGACGGTGAGCGGCTCGACCTCGTCCGTGCGGTGGTGGAGTCGGTGGACGTGCCGGTCATCGCCGCTACCGGGACGAACGACACGGCCCACTCGGTGATGCTGACCAAGGAGGCCAAGGCGTGCGGCGCCGATGCCGTCCTGGCCGTCACGCCCTACTACAACCGGCCATCGCCGGCGGGGGTCTCCGCCCATTTCCGGGCGATCGCCGCCGCCACCGACCTTCCGGTGGTGCTCTACGACATCCCGGTCCGCTCGGCCCGACGGATCGGCTCGGCACTGACGCTCGAGCTCGCCCGCGACGTGCCGACCATCGTCGGGGTCAAGGACGCCACCGGTGACGTGGCCGGAGCCGCTGTGGTGTGCGCCGAGTGCCCCGAGGGCTTCGAGGTCTACTGCGGCGACGATTCGCTGACGCTGCCCTTCGCCTCCATCGGCGGGGCGGGCGTGATCAGCGTGGCAGCCCACTGGGCGGGCCGGCTGTTCGGTTCCATGATCCGCGCCCACCGGGCCGGTGAGGTGGAGCGCGCCACCGCACTCAACTTCCGCCTGATCGAGTCGTACCGCTTCCAGTCCACCGACGAGTACCCCAATCCGGTGCCGGCCAAGGCGGCCTGCCGGGCCCTGGGGCTCCCGGTGGGGGAGTGCCGGTTGCCCAACACCCCGGGGTCCGAGGCCCTGGACGCCCTCGCCCGCTCGGTGGTCGACGGGGTCGCCCAGTTCGACCCGATGCCCCAGTCGGTTGCCTGACTCGGGCCGGGCCGAAGGGTCCGGCCGGTCCACCGGGTCGCCCGAGCGATCGGGCGGAAAGAGAAAGCCAGCAGTGAGCACCAAACAGAAGACCAAGGGCACCTCCCAGGCCGCGGCGGCGACGGCCGGCTCCGCCACCGGCTCCACCGCATCGGGCCGGACCGCATCGGGCCGGACCGCATCGGGCCGGACAGCAAAGGGCCAGACGAAGGGTCAGGGTCAACCGTCCGCCCGGAAGGACACCGGGCCGAAGTCCCCGCCGGTGCGGGTGGTGTTCCTCGGGGGCCTGGGCGAGATCGGGCGCAACTGCGCGTGCATCGAGGTGGACGGGCGCATCCTGGTGCTCGACGTGGGCATCATGTTCCCCGACCCGGACATGCCGGGTGTCGACCTGGTGCTCCCCGACTTCACCTACCTGCGCGAGAACGCCGACCGGGTCGACGGGGTCATCCTCACCCACGGTCACGAGGACCACACCGGGGGACTGGCCTACCTGCTGCGCGACTTCCCCGTCGCGGTGTACGGCTCCGAGCTGACCCTGGCTCTCGCCCGCAACCGGGTCGACGAGGCCGGCATGGCCGAGCGGGCCCAGTTCGTGCCGGTGCGCGATGGGGAGCGCCGCCGCATCGGGCCGTGCGACGTCGAATTCATCCCGGTGACCCACTCCGTGCCCCACGCCTTCGCCACCGCCTTCCACACCCCCCAGGGGATCATCCTGCACTCGGGGGACTTCAAGATCGACCTCCATCCGGTGGACGGCCGGCGGACGGACCTGGCCCGGATGGGAGCGCTGGCGTCCGACCCGGGGATCCGCATGCTGCTGGTCGACTCGACCAACGCCGAGGAGCCGGGGTTCACGCCCTCGGAGTCGACCGTCGGGGCGACGCTCCGCAAGGTGTTCCTGGCCCGACCCGACCGAAGGTTCATCGTCACCTGCTTCGCCAGCCACATCCACCGCGTCCAGCAGGTGGCCGACGCCGCCATCGCCGGCGGCCGGAAGGTGGCCACGCTCGGCCGTTCCATGCAGAAGAACGTGGCGCTGGCCCGCAAGCTCGGGCTGTTGCACATCCCCGACCAGTCCCTCGTCGACATCGAGGACGTCGACAAGCTCGAGCCGGGTGAGGTGTGCGTGATCTCCACCGGGTCCCAGGGAGAGCCGATGTCGGCCCTCTCCCGCCTGGCCACTGGCGAGAACCGGTTCTTCCGTCTGCAGGAGAACGACGTCGTGGTCATCAGCGCCCATCCCATCCCGGGCAACGAGTGGTCGGTCGGCCGGGTGATCGACAGCCTGCACCGCCGGGGCGTCGAGGTGATCCACTCGGGCGTGGACTCGGTGCACGTGAGCGGTCATGCCCGCCAGGGCGAGTTGGCCATGCTGATGTCGGTGACCCGGCCCGAGTTCGTGATCCCCGTGCACGGCGAGTACCGGCACATGGCCAACCAGGTCCAGGTGGCCGCATCGATGGGCATCGGCAGCGACCGCGTGCTGCTGTGCGAGGACGGTGACGCGGTGCGGCTCGACGGGGCCGGCCTCCGCCGTGACGGCACCGTGCCCGGCGGCTACCTGTTTGTCGACGGGAGCTCGGTGGGGGACATCGGGCACGGCGTGCTGCGGGACAGGATGGTCCTGGCCGAGGAGGGGGTGGTGATGGCGGTGGCCACCGTGGACCTGAAGCGCGGCGAGGTGGTGGGGACACCCCAGATCGTCACCAGGGGCTGGGCGTACGACCACGACACCGAGGCACTGCTCGAGGACGCCCGTGCCCTGGTGACCAAGGCGCTCGTGCAGGCCCTGGCCTCGGGGAGCAACGACCACGAGAACCTCAACCGGGTGGCCCGCAAGGCCCTCGGCCGCCTGGTCGGCGACCGGACCCGCCAGCGCCCGATGATCGTGCCGGTCATCGTCACCGTCTGAGGACCGACTGCCGGGCCGCATCCGGCCTGACCAGGGGCGACCGGGGCCAGGGCCGGAAGCTCCGGTGTCACCCTGATCGGGACGCTCCGGGACTACCCTGTTACTCACTGTGACGACCGCCACGAAGCGACCGGCGGGCCGATCCGGGGCATCGCGGTCGAAGAGCAGGCCCGCGTCCTCGTCTCGGTCGCGCTCGAAGAACTCGGGCTCCTCGAAGGGGAGACCTGCCGGCAAGGGCAACGGCCGGCGCGCGGCCGCCCGCCACCGCCCGGGGTTCGCCACCTCGCTGTGGGCGGTGGTCACCGCCCACGGGTCCGACCTGTGGGCGGTGGTGCTGATCACGGTCGGTGTGCTCGCCGGCCTGGCCTTCTACGCCGACTCCCTCGGCCCGGCCGGGCACGATGCCCGCCTGGCCTTCGGCGATCTGCTCGGGTGGGGCAGGTTCCTCGTGCCACCGGTCGCCCTGACCGTCGGGATCCTCCTGCTGGTGAACCGCCTGGAGGACGAAGAGGGGACGACCTCCCGTGAGCCGGCACGCGCCGTCATCGGCGGGAGCCTGCTCCTCTTGTCGGTGGCCGGTCTGGCCGCGCTGGTCGGCGGATCCCCCGCCTTCGACGCGTCGACCGCTCACCTGGCGTCCGCCGGCGGGTGGGTGGGGGCGATCGTCGGCAATCCACTGCGCTCGGCCCTGGGCGGCTTCGGCGCCGCCACCGTGCTGGTGGCGCTGGCCGTGGTGGCGATGGTCCTGTTCACCGGGGTGTCGATCCGCTCGGCGGCCGGCGCCGTCTCGTCCGCCGTCCGGTGGACCGTGACTGCGGCCCGCGGCGGGCCGGGACGGGACGGCGAGGCCGAGGTGACCGACGAGAACCCCACCGACCCCTTCGGACGGGCCGTGACCGCGGCGGACGGGCCCGAGACCCCGGTGGCCGACCCGGCGCCCGAGCTCGCGGCAATCGAGGACGACCCGGTGATCGCCGACCCCGAGCCGGAGGCCGTCACCGAGGCGCCGGCCCGGCCCGGCAAGGGCGCGCCGCTCGAGATGAAGCTCGGACCGACGGTGGGGGACTGGCGTCTGCCGCCGGCCAACCTGTTGAAGCGGGCCAAGCCGCACACCGTCGACGAACGCGAGGTCGACGCCGGGGGCGCCGCCCTGGTGGCGGCCCTGGCCGCCCACGGCGTGGAGACGAGCCTGGTCGGGCGCACCGTGGGCCCGTCGGTCACCCGCTACGAACTCGAGCTGGGCCCCGGGGTGAAGGTGGCCCGGGTGACCTCGCTGTCGAAGGACATCGCCTACGCCATGGCCTCACCCGACGTGCGGATCCTGGCGCCGATCCCCGGCAAGTCGGCGATCGGGGTCGAGGTGCCCAACCGGCGGCGCGAACTGGTCGCGCTGGGCGACATCCTGGCCTCGCCCGAGGCGGCCAGCGCCCACCACCCGCTGGAGGTGGCCCTCGGCCGCGACATCGCCGGCCGGGCGGTCATGGTGAACCTCGCCGAGATGCCCCACGTGCTGGTATCGGGTGCCACCGGATCGGGTAAGTCGTCCTGCATCAACTCGGTGCTGACGTCCATCCTGTCCCGGGCCACGCCGGACCAGGTCCGACTCATACTCGTGGACCCGAAGCGGGTGGAGCTCGGCCAGTACAACGACCTGCCGCACCTCCTCACCCAGGTGGTGGTGGACCCGAAGAAGGCGGCCAACGCCCTCGCCTGGGCCGTCACCGAGATGGAGCGCCGCTACGACCTGCTCGCCGAGGTGGGCATGCGGGACATCACCGGCTACAACACCGGCTTCGACAACGGCGACCTGGCGGACTTCGAGGAGGCCTACCAGCTCCGCATGCGGGGAACCGACACCGACACGGGGGAGCGGGAGCCCGACGGGGCGGAGACCGAGCCCCACTACAACCGCCTCCCCTTCATCCTCATCGTGGTGGACGAGCTGAACGACCTGATGATGGTGGCGGCGAGGGACGTGGAGGAGTCGGTGTGCCGGATCGCCCAGATGGCGCGCGCCGTCGGCATCCATCTCGTCCTCGCCACCCAGCGCCCCTCGGTAGACGTGATCACCGGGGTCATCAAGGCCAACATCCCGTCGCGCATGGCCTTTTCCGTGTCCACCCAGGCCGACAGCCGCGTCATCCTCGACCAGGGTGGAGCCGAGCGATTGATCGGCAAGGGCGACATGCTGCTCCTGTCGGCGTCATCGTCCAATCCCCAGCGGCTTCAGGGGCCGTGGGTGAGTGAGGAGGAGGTGCGCTCGATTGCGGCGCACTGGAAACGGCAGCGCCCCATGGAGGTCGTCGCCGGCATCGAGGAGGTCGTCGGCACCGACGGCCGGCAGTCGGAGATCGACGACGGGGACGACGACCTGCTCGACCAGGCCATGGAGCTGGTCGTCCGCTCCCAGCTCGGTTCGACGTCGATGCTGCAGCGAAAGCTGCGGGTGGGCTTCGCCCGGGCCGGCCGGCTCATGGACCTCATGGAGCGTCGAGGCGTGGTCGGACCGTCGGAAGGCTCCAAGGCCCGCTCCGTGCTGATGACTCCCGAGGAACTGGACGCCCGCTGAACCCGGGCACCCCTGAGGACCGCGCCACCGCACCGGGGACGGTCCCGCTCCCCGAGCCGTCCACCGCCGACATCACGGCGGCGATCGCACTGCCCGCCGGAGTCGGGGCGGGTGGCAGTGCCATCGCCGCCGGGTCGGGTGCGGCGGCACGCCCACCGGCCACGGCCGGGTCGGAGGTCGCTCCACCCTCGACCGCCGATGCCGCCGTCGCCGGCCATCGTCACGGGCGGACCGGCAAGAAGAAGCGGCGTGGCCTCTGGTGGGCACTGGGCGCCGTGGTGGCGCTGCTCCTGGCCGCCGCCGGCCTCGCCGTGGCGGCGCGCATCGACCGGCCCCTGTCGCAACCGTCCGTGGTCCCGAACGTCCCCGCCTCGCTCCTCGTCGCCGGGTCCAGCCCGACCTTGCCGTGGCCGGCGACCGGGCAGGGGGCGGTGTCGGTGCCGTCCCTCGGCTTCGCCGCCCAGTCAGGGCCGGAGTCGCCGGTACCGATCGCCTCGCTCACCAAGATGACGAACGCGCTGGTCGTCCTCCGGGACCACCCGGTCCCGCCGGGGGCGAGCGGCCCTTCGATCACGATCACCCCAGCCGACGTCGCCGAGTACGACAACGAGCTCCATAACGACGAGTCCACGTTGTCCATCAGGGTCGGTGAAGAGCTCACCGAGCGCCAGATGCTCGAGGCCATGCTCACCCAGTCGGCCAACGACGTCGCGTACTCGCTCGCCCTGTGGGACGCAGGGAGCATCCCCGCCTTCGTGGCCAAGATGAACGCCGCCACCGCCCAGCTCGGCGCCACCTCCTCCCACTACGTCGACGCCAGCGGGTACGACCCCGCCTCGGTGTCGACAGCCGCCGACTGCCTGCGCATCGCCGCGGCGGCGATGGCCATCCCCACCTTCGCCCAGGTGGTGGGCATGAGCTCGGTGACGCTGCCTCTCGTCGGCACCATCCCGAACATCGTGACCGAGATCGGCTCCGACAACGTGGTCGGGATCAAGTCCGGCTACACCTCCGAGGCCAAGGCCTGCATGGTCCTCGCCGCCGACCGGGTGATCGAGGGGCGTTCGGTGCTGGTGTTGGCGGCGGTCCTCACCCAACCGGTCCCCCCGCCGGTAGAGCCGACGACGACAACCACGACCACCACCACCGCACCCAAGACGCCCGGATCGCCGGCGCCACCGCCGACGCCGACGTCGACGTCGACGTCGACCACCACGACGATCCCGCAGGACGACCTGCAGGTGCCCGACCCGTTCCGCTACACCCGTCCCGTGATCCAGGCGCTGCTGGGCGCGGCCGAGGCCGGGGTGGTCCAGAGCACGGTGGCGACGGCGGGCCAGACGACGGCGGTGGTCCTGGCCGACTGGGGCGGGAAGCCCCACTCGGCCAGGGTCGTCGCCGGCCAGGGGGCATGGCTGGCCGGCTGGCCTGGCCAACGGGTGGTCGCCACCACGCAGCTGGCGCCCGTGCCTCCGGGGAGTGCCTCCGGGCGGATGGTGGGGAAAGCCGTCTACACCCTGGGCACCCAGACCGAGCAGGTGCCCCTGCGGTTGGCGACCACCGTGCCCGAGCCGTCGTGGTGGTGGCGCCTCGTCCACAACTGACCGCGACCGTTGGCTGCCGGGCGCCGGGCGTCGCGACCGGCCGACCGGGCCGAGTACCGTGTCGGTGTGCGAGCCCGAGCTCCAGCCTCCTGTGCCAACCTGGGCCCGGGATTCGACACCCTCGCCATCGCCCTCGACCGGTACGTGGAGGTCGAGGTCGAGCCGGCGTCCAAGCTCATCGTGCGCTCCGAGGGCGAGGGGGCGGGGATGGCGGACGATCCCTCGCACCTGGCCGCCCGTGTCGCCATCGACGTCGCCGGCACCGATCGGCTGGCCATCACCGTCCGCTCCCAGATCCCGGTCGCCCGCGGCCTCGGCTCGTCGGCGGCACTGGCGGTGGCGGCTGCCGCGGCGGCCGGTGCATCCGACCCGTTGGCCGTCGCCGCCCACATGGACGGCCATCCCGACAACGCCGCGGCATCGACCGTGGGCGGGCTGGTGGCCGCCGCCCGGGTCAAGGGAGGGGTGCAGGCGGTGCGACTCGCACTGGACGTGAGCTTGGCGTTCGTGGTGATCGTCCCCGACCTCACCCTGTCGACAGCTCGGTCCCGGCAGGCGTTGCCCAACCAGGTGAGCCGCGAGAGTGCCGCCTTCAACCTGTCGAGGATGGCTTTGCTCATCGCCGGCTTGGCCGACAGCCGGGTGCTGATCGGCGAGGCCACCGAGGACCGGCTCCACCAGGACTACCGGAGCCCGCTGTTCCCCGCCGCCCCGAAGCTCCTGGCCGGGATGACGGCCAGCGGTGCCCTGGCCGTGTGCTGGTCCGGTGCCGGGCCCTCGCTCGTCGGCATCTGCAAGGGCGCGGAGTCCGAGCGGGTCCGGTCGGGCGCGGCGTCGTCCATGGCCGAGGCCGCCGTACCGGGCGAGGTGCTCGTGCTCCATCCCGACATGCACGGCCTCGTGCTGGAGCGCGACCGGGCCGACCAGGTCTACGACTTCAGCGCCGACCGCTAGGCGACGACGGCATGGCCAGCGAACCGACCAAAGAGCTGCAGGCGGTGGCCAATCCCCATCCCGGGCGCGACTACGAGGTCCGCTGCGAGACCCCGGAGTTCACCTGCCTGTGCCCGCTCACCGGCCAGCCCGACTTCGCCACCGTGGTCGTGTCCTATGTGCCCGACCGCTCTCTCGTCGAGCTGAAGTCCCTCAAGCTCTATCTGTGGAGCTTCCGGAACGAGGGTGGCTTCCACGAGGACATGACCAACAGGATCCTCGACGACCTGGTGGCCGCCGTCGCGCCCCGGTCGATGACCGTGACGACCGACTGGTTGGTCCGAGGGGGGATCCATACCGTGGTGGTGGCCTCCCACCCCTGATCGTGAGCCGGGCCGGGGAGCACCCCGGGGGAGCCCGGCCGGACCGGCACCGCTCCCGGCCGGACCGGATGGCCGTATCCTGTGGCATGGCCAGCGTCGATTCCCCGTCGGGCGGGGACCACCCGAAGGCCGGCGACATCGGGGTGACCGACCCGGGGGCGGAGGCGGCTCCCCGCACCTTCCACATCCGCACCTTCGGGTGCCAGATGAACGAACACGACTCGGAGCGCCTGGCCGGCGCCCTGCTGGCCGACGGGCTGGTGGCGTCCCCGGACATCGAGTCGGCGGACGTGGTCGTCTTCAACACCTGCTGCATCCGGGAGAACGCCGACAACAAGTTCTACGGGCACCTCGGGAACCTCAAGTCGCTGCGGGAGGCCCGGCCGGGCATGCAGATCGCGGTGGGGGGATGCCTGGCCCAGATGGACAAGGAGCGGATCCGCCAGCGGGCGCCCCACGTCGACGTGGTGTTCGGCACCCACAACCTCACCCGTGCCCCGGGCCTCCTGCGCCGGGCAGCCGCGTCCGGCCCGGTCGTGGAGATCCTCGACGAGCCGCTCCCCGTCACCGATCCGACGGCCGACCAGCAGGTCGCCGCCCTCGCCGCCGTCCGGGACCTGCCCTACGCGGCGTGGGTCACCATCCAGACGGGCTGTGACAACTCGTGCGCCTTCTGCATCGTGCCGTCGGTGCGTGGGGGAGAGGTGTCCCGACCGTTCGACGACCTGGTCGCCGAGGTCGGGGCCCTGGCCCGACGGGGCGTGACCGAGGTCACGCTCCTCGGGCAGAACGTCAATTCCTACGGGCGGGACCTCACCCGCCGACGGCCGCTGTTCGCCGAGCTCCTGGCTGCGGTGGGCGGTGTCGACGGCATCCGGAGGGTCCGGTTCACGAGCCCCCACCCGAAGGATCTCCGCCCGGAGACCATCGCCGCCATGGCCGAGACCGACGAGGTCTGCGACCACCTCCACCTGCCGCTCCAGTCGGGCAGTGACGCCGTCCTCGCCGCCATGCGTCGGGGCTACACCGCCGATCGGTACCTGGCGCGACTGGCCGCCGCCCGCGCCGCCATCCCCGACCTGGCCGTGACGACCGACCTGATCGTGGGGTTCCCCGGTGAGAGCGAGGACGACTTCGAGCGCACGCTGGAGGTGGTGGCCGAGGCGTCCTACGACAGCGCCTACACCTTCGTCTTCTCTCCCCGGCCGGGCACCCGGGCGGCAACGATGACCGAGCGGTTCGTCCCGCCGGACGTGGTGGCGGACCGCTTCGACCGCCTCCGGGTGGTCGTGGAACGCTCCGCACTCTTCCGGCACCGTGACCGCATCGGGCGGGTGGAGGAGGTGGTCGTGGAGGGGCCCTCCAAACGGGACCCGTGCCTCACCACCGGCCGGACCGGTCAGAACAAGCTCGTCCATTTCCCGACGGACGGCCGGCCGCCGGTCCCCGAGGGTGCCTTCGCCGACGTCGTGGTGACCGACGCCGCCCGCCACCACCTCTCGGGTGTGCTGCGCGGCGTCACCGCCGGCCCGTCCCATCGGACCCGGATCCCCGTCACCGCCGGCTGAGCTGCCACCTTCGTTGAACGCCGCAGGTGGGCCCGGGACGGCTGCCGGGAGCGAGGATCGCTGGGAACCGACGGCGATCGCCCTGGTCGGCCCCACCGCGTCCGGGAAGTCGGCGATCGCCCTCGACGTCGCCCTGCGGTCGGCCGTCCTCGGGCCAGGCCCGGACCGCGGTCCTTCGGTCGAGCTGGTCTCCGTCGACTCCATGGCGGTGTACCGGGGCATGGACATCGGGACGGCCAAACCGACGGCCGAGACGCGTGCCCGGGTGCGGTACCACCTGGTGGACCTGGTCGATCCGGGCGAGGAGTTCACCGTGCGCCAGTTCCAGGCGGCGGCCCGGGCCGCGCTCGCCGGCATCGCACGGCGGGGCCGACAGGCGGTGCTGGTGGGTGGCACCGGGCTCTACCTCCGCTCGGTGGTCGACGACCTGTCCTTCCCCGGGAGGTTCCCCGAGGTGGCGTCGGGGCTCACCGGCTTCCTCGAGGCGGCCGGACCCGAGGGGAGCCCGGGCGAGCGGGACGCGCTCCGGTTCCTCCACCGGCGACTGGCGGCCCTCGACCCGGCGGCGGCGGCGAGGATCCAGCCCACCAACCGCCGCCGCCTGCTGCGGGCGCTCGAGGTTACCGTCGGCTCGGGCCGGCCGTTCTCGTCCTTCGGACCGGGCCTCGAGCGGTATCCACCCAGTGGGATCGCCCAGGTGGGGATCCGCTACGAGCAGGCCGAACTGGACCGCCGTATCGACCGCCGCTTCGAGCGCCTGATGGATCTCGGGTTCCTCGATGAGGTCCGGTCCCTGGCCCGGCGCCCCGGGGGGGTGTCACGCACGGCCCGCCAGGCGCTCGGCTACCGCGAGCTCCTGAGCCATGTCGAGGACGGCGTCCCACTGCCCGAGGCGATCGACCAGGCGATCCGCCGGACCCGCGCCTTCGCCCGCCGCCAGCTGGCGTGGTTCCGGCGCGATCCCCGTATCGTGTGGGTGGGCCCGGACGACGACCCGGTGGGCCGGATCGCCGGCCTCCTCGCCGGCGGCCCCCCGGGGCCCGAACCGGTGGGAGAATGACCACGACGTGACGACTCCATCCACTCCAGCCCCTCCATCCGATCCGATCCCCCGGCCCACCGGCCCGCTGCACTTCACCAAGCACCACGGGGCGGGGAACGACTTCCTGGTCCTCGTGGACCTGGACGACACCGTGCCGCTCGGCGACCAGCTGGTGCGGGCCCTGTGCGACCGCCGGTTCGGAGTCGGCGCCGACGGGGTCATCCGCGTGCTCCGTGGCGAGATGGGCGCGGACCTGGCGATGGACCTCCGCAATGCCGACGGCGGCGTCGCCGAGATGAGCGGGAACGGGATGCGCTGCCTGGCCCAGGCGGTGGTGGACGTCGGCGTGGTGAAGGCACCGACCTTCACGGTGTGGACGCTGGGCGGGGTCCGCACGGTCGAGTTCCGACCGGGCGAGCGCCCCGGCACCGCGACGGCGTCGGTGGACATGGGCAAGGCGGATCTCGGTCCCGACCAGCCCCAGAGGTTCGCCGAGCGACGGGCCCGGGAGGTCGACATGGGCAATCCCCACCTGGTGCTCCTCGGCCCCGACGTCGACCAGGTGGACGTCGCCGGGCTGGGCAGCCAGCTCCAAGAGGTGCACCCGGGGGGCGTCAACGTGGAATTCATCGCCGCCGGGCCGGCCCCCGACTCGATCGTCCTGCGGGTGTGGGAGCGGGGAGTGGGGGAGACCCGGGCGTGCGGCACGGGGAGCGCGGCGGCGGCCGCCGCCGCCCAGAGCTGGGGACTGGTGGGTGAGCGGGTGGAGGTCCACAATCCCGGAGGCGTCCTCACCGTCCTGCTGGCGCCCGACGGGATCCGCCTCAGCGGACCGGTCCGCAGGGTGGCCGACGTCGAGGTCCGCCCGGACGAGATCCTGGCGGCGGCCCACCCGTGAGCCCCACCGACTCGGCGTTCACCGACACCCTGATCTCCCGGTCGGTTCGGGAGCGCATCGTCCTGGTCGGCGTGACCCTCCCCCCGACCACCCTGGCCGACACCGAGGCGGCACTCGACGAGCTCGCCCTCCTGGTGGCCACCGCCGGTGCCGATGTGATGGACCGGATCGTCCAGCGCCGGACCACCCCCGACCCTGCGACCTACCTGGGCCGGGGCAAGGCCGAGGAGCTCCTGGCCGCCTGCCTGGCCGTCGACGCGGACACGGTGGTCTTCGACGACGACCTCACCCCTGCCCAACAGCGCAACCTGGAGAAGATCCTGGGCCGCACGGCCATCGACCGCACGGCGGTCATCCTCGACATCTTCGCCCAGAACGCCAGGACTCCCGAAGGGCGGGCCCAGGTCGAGCTGGCCCTCCTGCGCTACCGCCTGCCGCGTCTGCGGGGCCGGGGTCGGTCGTTCAGCCAGCAGGCCGGTGGGATCGGCACCCGGGGCCCCGGTGAGACGGCCCTCGAGGTCGACCGCCGGCGCCTGGTGCGGAGGATGTCCCGGCTCGAGTCCGACCTGCGGCAGCTCGACCGCACCCGGCGGACCCAGCGGAAGGGCCGGGCGCGTTCCCGACAGCGGACCGTGTCGCTGGTGGGCTACACCAACGCCGGGAAGTCGACCCTGCTGAACCGGCTGTGCGGTGCCGATGTGCTGGTGGAGAACCGGCTGTTCTCCACGCTCGACCCCCGCACCCGTCAGCTCGACCTGCCCGGGGGCGAGACCGTGCTGCTGACCGACACGGTGGGATTCGTGCGCAAGCTTCCCCACCAGGTGGTCGAGGCGTTCCGCTCCACCCTCGAGGTGGTGGGGGAGTCGGACCTCATCGTCCATGTCGTTGACGGGTCCGCCCCCGACTTCGAAGGGCAGGTCGATGCCGTGCGGACCGTGCTCTCGGAGATCGGGGCCGACGGTCTGCCCGAGTTGTTGGTGGTGAACAAGTCCGACGCCATCGTGGCCCACGGCGGCGAAGCGGCCGAGGAGGCCCAACGGCTGATGGCGGCGAACGACGGATCGGTGCGGGTGTCGGCCCGGACCGGTGAGGGGATCGACCAGCTGCTGGTCGCCGTGGGGGACCGACTCCGGGTCGGTGACCGGGTGGTCGAGCTCGACATCCCCTGGGCGCGTGGGGACGTCCTGGCCGCCGTCCACCGTGAGGGGGAGATCGTCGGCGAGGTGGTGGGCGAGGAGTCGACCCGTATCCAGGTCGTGCTCGACGACGTCGGCCAGTCCCGATTCGCCGAGTTCGTGGCCTCGTGACGCCGACGGTGGCTGCGTCCGCACCGGGTGGCTTCGTCCCGCCCCCTTATCCCTACGAGCGCCTGAACGACCTGAAGGCGAGGGCCGTCGAGCGGTTCGGCCCGGACGGTGTGGTGGACTGCTCGATCGGTACGCCGTGCGACCCCCCGCCACCGTCGGTCCTCCGCGCCATGGCCGAGTCGGGCACCGAGCGCGGCTACCCGACCTCCCCCGGCTCGTCGGACCTCCGGCGGGCCGCGGCCCGTTGGCTCACCCGTCGCTTCGGCGTGTCTGTCGATCCCGACCTCGAGGTCGCGGCCTGTGTCGGCACGAAGGAGTTCGTGGCCTCGGTGGCGCACTACCTCCGCCTGCGCTCGCCCGACCGCGACGCCGTCCTCTATCCGGCGGTCTCCTATCCGACGTACGCCATGGGCGCCCTGCTGGCCGGCTGCCGACCGGTCCCGGTCGCCGAGCTGGCGGGCGGGGGACCGGACCTGTCGTCGATCGACGCGGCGGACGCGGACCGGGCCCTCCTCTTCTGGACGAACTCTCCGTCCAATCCCACCGGCCTGCTCACCGACCACGGGGCGGTGGCCGCCTGGGGACGGGCCCACGGGGTCCCCGTGTTCTCGGACGAGTGCTATTCGGAGTTCACCTGGGACGGACCTCCCCGCACCGTGCTGGAGTCCGGGACGTCCGGGGTGGTGGCCGTACACTCGCTGTCCAAGCGGTCGAACCTGGCCGGGGTCCGGGTCGGCTTCTATGCCGGTGACCCCGGCCTCGTGAGCTTCCTCCTCGACGTGCGCCGCCATGCCGGCCTGATGGTCCCCGGCCCGGTCCAGGCCGGGGCGGCGGTGGCGCTCGACGACGACCCCCACGTCGTCGACCAGCGGCGGCGCTATCTCGAGCGACTCACGGCCCTGGCCGGCGTGCTCGGCGCCGCCGGTCTACCGGTCGGGCTCCCGGCCGGGGGCTTCTACCTGTGGGCGCCCGTGCCGGCGTCGGTCACCGGTGGAGGGTGGTCGGTCACCGAGTCGCTGGCGCTCGAGGTCGGGCTGCTCGTCAGCCCGGGTGAGTTCTACGGTCCCGGCGGGGAGGGGTTCGTGCGGATCGCCCTCGTTCAGCCGATGGACCGGTTCCAGCTGGTCGCCGACCGGCTGTCGGCCCGGGGCCCGTCGCCGGATTGGTAGGGGAGCCGGCGGATCGAGGGCACCGCCGGGACCGCGCCGACGGGCGTCGACCGGCATGGCCGGCGGCGGCCCAGGGCTAACGTCTGGCCATGGCAGATCTCCAGTCCCAGATCGAAGAACTGTGGTCCCGGGCCGGCGGGCTCGGTCCTCGTGACACCGACGCCCTGGCCATCGTGACCGAGGCCGTCGACCTGCTCGACAGTGGTGCCGCCCGGGTGGCCGAGGTCGATCCGGTCACCGACGAGGTGGTGGTCCACCAGTGGCTGAAGCAGGCGATCCTCCTGTTGTTCCGGCTGAAGGCGATGGAGACCATCGAGGTCGGGCCCTTCGAGTTCGCCGACAAGCTGCCGCTGAAGAAGGACTACGCCGCATCGGGGGTGCGGGTGGTGCCCGGGGCCTCGGCCCGGTGGGGCTCCTTCCTGGGCAACGGGGTGATCTGCATGCCCAGCTATGTGAACATCGGTGCACGGGTCGGCGCCGGCTCGATGGTCGACACCTGGGCGACGGTGGGGTCGTGTGCCCAGATCGGCGAGCAGGTCCACCTCTCGGGCGGCGTCGGCATCGGCGGCGTGCTGGAGCCGGCGCAGGCCGCGCCGGTGGTCATCGAGGACGAGGTGATGATCGGGAGCAGGTCCATGATCACCCAGGGGGCCCGCGTCGGTCGCGGTGCGGTGGTCGGCGAGGGGACCATCTTGAATCCGTCGATACCGGTCATCGACGCCGACACCGGCCAGGAGCTGGGCCGGGGCCACGTGCCGGCCTGGTGCGTGGCCGTGCAGGCCTCGCGGCGCCGCGAGTTCCCCGGTGGGGAGTTCTTCCTCCCCTGCGTCCTCGTCATCAGGCACCTCACCGAGGGCGAGCGCCACGACAAGGCGAGGTTGAACGACATCCTGCGCCACCACGGCGTCTCCACGTGAGCCGGGGGGCCGACCCGGAACTGCTCGACCTCGCCTCCTCGCTGGTGGCCGTGCCCTCGGTGAGCCACCACGAGCGGGCGCTGGCCGACGTGGTCGAGGAGGCCCTTCGGGCGTGGCCGTGGCTGGAGGTCGAGCGGGTGGGCGACAACGTGGTGGCCCGCACCCGGCTCGACCGCACCCACCGTGTGCTGCTCGGTGGCCACCTGGACACGGTCCCGGCGTCCGGGGGGAGCGAGGTGCCGCGTGTCGAGGACGGGACGCTCTACGGCGTGGGCGCTGTCGACATGAAGGGGGGCCTGGCGGTGTTCCTGCACCTGGCCGGCCGGCTTCCCGAGCCGGCCGTCGATGTGACCTGGTGCTTCTACGTCTGCGAAGAGGTGGAACAGAGGTTCAACGGACTGCGCCGGCTGTGGGAGGAACGACCCGACCTGCTGACCGCTGACGCCGCCATCCTGGGGGAGCCCACCGGGGGGGTCGTGGAAGCCGGGTGCCAGGGCACCATGCGGATCAGGGTCGAGCTCGAGGGGGCCAGGGCCCACACGGCCCGCCCGCACACCGGCCGGAACGCCATCCACCGCCTGGCCCCGTTGCTCACCGCGGTGGCCGGGTACCGCGGACGTCGACCGGTGCTCGACGGCTGTGAGTACGTCGAGCAGCTCCAGATCGTGGAGGTCAGCGGTGGCGTCTCCCCCAACGTGGTCCCCGACCACGCGTCGATCCTCGTCAACCATCGCTTCGCCCCCGACCGTCCGGCCGAGGAGGCCGAGGCCTCGATCCGACGTCTGCTCGGCCGGTACCTCGAGGAGGGTGACCGGTGGGAGCTGGTCGACGTCTCGGCCGGTGCGCCCCCCTCCCTCGACCACCCGATCCTCAGCGACCTGGTCGCGGCCACCGGCTCCCCACCCAAGGCGAAGCAGGGTTGGACCGATGTGGCCTCCTTCTGGGCCCACGGCGTGCCTGCCGCCAATTTCGGCCCGGGCGACCCACTGCTCGCCCACACGCAGGGCGAGCACGTGGGATCCGACGAGCTCGACCGTGCGGCGGAGGTGCTCGGCACACTCCTCCGGGTCGACCGGTAGGGTCAGGCCCATGACCACCGCGGACCGCCGGCTCGGCGACCAAGGACTGACCGTCTCGGCCGAGGGGCTCGGCTGCATGGGGATGAGCGAGTTCTACGGCCCCGGCGACGACGACGAGTCGATCGCCACCATCCGCCGGGCGCTCGAACTCGGTGTGACCTTCCTCGACACGTCCGACATGTACGGCCCCTACCGGAACGAGGAGCTGGTCGGCCGGGCCGTCGCCGGCCGGCGTGAAGAGGTCGTCCTCGCCACCAAGTTCGGGATAGTCCGGGGGACCGACCCGGCGGACCGCTCCGTCCGCGGCGACGCCGCCTACGTCAAGCACTCGTGTGAGGCGTCCCTTGGGCGCCTCGGGGTCGACCACATCGATCTCTACTACCAGCACCGTTCGGACGGCAACACGCCGATCGAGGAGACGGTCGGGGCGATGGCGGAGCTGGTGGTCGAGGGGAAGGTCCGTCACCTGGGCCTCTCGGAGGCGTCACCCGACACCATGCGCCGAGCGTCCGCCGTCCATCCGATCGCCGCGCTCCAGAGCGAGTGGTCCCTGTGGAGTCGCGACATCGAGGGTGACGCGGTCGACACAGCACGCGCCCTCGGCATCGGGATCGTGGCCTACAGCCCGCTCGGGCGCGGATTCCTGACCGGGCAGATCACGTCGCCCGACGACTTCCCCGAGGGCGACTTCAGGTCCCATCTCCCGAGATTCACCGGTGACAATTTCGCCCGGAACATCGAGCTCGTCGACAAGGTGCGGGACCTGGCCCAGGCGAAGGGTTGCACGCCGGGGCAGTTGGCCCTGGCGTGGGTCCTGTCCCGGGGGCAGGACGTGGTCCCCATTCCGGGCACGAAGCGGCGCACCTTCCTCGAGGAGAACGTCGCGGCGATGGATATGGAGCTACGTGACTCCGACCTCGCCGCCCTGGAGGACGTGTTCCCGGTGGGTGGCGGGGCTGGAGACCGCTACCCCGACATGAGCTCGATCGGCATCGCCACGCCGCCAGCCTGAATCGCCGGGGACCGCCGACGGGTTCGACGCGGAGGAGGACCCCGGTCCGCCGGATTGTCCTCGCGGCCCGCCCA
>CAZNLF010000035.1:0-13137 GCA_964573595.1 uncultured Acidimicrobiaceae bacterium
CCTCGGAGCCGACCTGCGGATCGTCGACCCCCATCTCCCCGACGACTCGGCTCCCTACCCCCTCGTCGAGCTGAGTGCCGAAGAGGTCGCGGCTGCCGACGCGGTCCTGATCGTGACCGATCACGACTCGTTCGACTACGACCTGGTCGTCACGCATGCCTCGTACGTGCTCGACACCCGCAACCGCCTGACCGGGCCGAACGTCGAACGGCTGTAGCGACGATGAAGGTCCTCGTCACCGGCGGTGCCGGCTTCATCGGAGCCAACCTGTGCCGGGCCCTGGTGGCGGCCCCCGAGGTCGACGAGGTCGTCGCACTCGATGACCTGTCCACCGGCTACCGCCGGAACCTCGCCTCGGTGGACGGCGTCGACCTGGTGGAGGGGTCCATACTCGACCCGGTCGTGCTCGACGACGTCTTCACTGGCGTCGACGCCGTCGTCCACCTCGCCGCCCGGCCCTCGGTGTCGAGGTCGATGACCGACCCGATGGCCAGCTTCCAAACCAACGCCGTCGGGACCATGGAGGTGCTGGAAGCAGCCAGGAGCCGAGGCTCGACCCAGGTGGTATTCGCCTCCTCGTCCTCGGTGTACGGCGCCAACCCGACGTTGCCCAAGCGAGAGGACATGGCCGCGATGCCGGTCAGTCCCTACGCGGCCAGCAAGTTGGCCGCCGAAGCCGCCACCCTCTCGTATGGACGTTCGTTCGGGCTCCCGGTCCTGGCGTTCCGTTTCTTCAACGTGTTCGGACCGCTGCAGGCGGCCGACCACGCCTACGCCGCCGTCGTGCCGGCCTTCTTGTCCTCCGCACTGCGTGGTGAGCCACTGCCCATCCACGGCGACGGCCGCCAGACGCGTGACTTCACCTTCGTCGGGACCGTGGCCGACATCCTGACCGAGGCCCTGGTCGCCAAGGTGACGAGCGTCGAACCGGTCAATCTGGCGTTCGGCACCCGGGTCTCGCTCCTCGAGCTCATCGACGTCATGGAGGGGCTGCTCGGCCGGGCTCTCCCGAGGCAGCACGGCGAGGCCCGCGCCGGTGATGTCCGGGATTCGCAGGCCGACCAGACCCGGGTCCGGGCGCTGTTCCCCTCGATCGAGCCCGCGTCCCTCGAGGAGGGTCTCCGTGCCACGATCGAGTGGTTCGAGCAGTCGGCCTGACCAAACGAGCCGGGGGCGCCGGCCGGCAGCCTGCGACGCGGAGTTCGGCCGACGGCGCGTCATGACCGCCACGACACGGTCCCATTCCGTTCGGAATCGGGACCTTGCCAACATGACCGTGGGGACTAGAATGGTGGGTCTGGGGCAGTGCCGCGCAGATGGGGCAGATCGGACTGCGTCCTTCGAGAACTGCGCGGCGCACGGGGGGGCATATGGCACTCGACATGCTTTTCGGTTCACCGGTCTCGACGCAGTGCACCGGAGCCAGGACCATGGTGCACGTGGAACTGTCGTCGAGCCGGACGCGCCTCGGATCGCTATTGCCCGACCGGGCCCTACGGACCATCGATCGGATCGTGCGTCCCGACGACTGGGTCTGCCCCTTCGCAGTGGCACACATCGCCGTCGCGTTCGGACCCGATGCGCACGGTGTCACCTCGAGAGAGCTGGCCGAGCGCCTGGCCCGGGCCGTCGAGTGGGGAGTGGCGCCGGGCGACGTGGTCGGGGGTGACCGCGGGCGCGGGCACGACCGGGGCCGCCCGGACGACCCGCTGCGCCGGCCGGCGAGGTCCTCGTGGGCCGTGCCCCACCCACGCGCCAGCTACCGCCTACCGTCGACGACGGTGACCGTGGACCGCCCCCTGGCGACACCGGCCCCCGGTGCAGGGTGCCCCGTGGACTCGGGAGACCAACTCCCGGGTGGGCGGGCCGGGGACAGGCTCACCTCCCACCTTCGGCACCGCACGGTCGTTCATTTTCCGTTCGGCCGCTCGTTCTCCTACGGCAGCAGATACGACGATGCCGGCGCGTCCGACAGGGGCATGGCCGGAACCGGCACCGTCCTCGTCGTCGATCCCATCGCCGACCGTAGGGCGATGCCCAGCCTGGCCGCCTCGGCCGCCCATTCGCTGATCCTGAGGCTCGGGCTCAGGGCGGAGGTGCGTTCGCTGGCGGCCGACGACGATCCGATCCTCGAGATCGGGGGTTCGGCGATCGACTCGGTCGTCCTCGTGGTCTCCGGCCAGCACACCAGCGGGTCGGCCGGTAGGGCGGCGTGGGAGAGCAGCACCTGGTGCCTGCCGGCACGGATCGCCGGCACCTATCGTGCTGCCGGTGTCGACGTGCTCGCCGTCAGCAGCGGCGCCGGCGCCGGGGCGCTGGCCGGCTGCGTGGAAGCGGGCGCAACGGTCCTGCTCGATCCACAGCAGCTGCCGGCGGCCCTGCTGACCCTTCGCTCACCACCGCAGGCATCGGGTTCACCGGCCGGGTTCGACGGAGGCCCGGGCAACGACCCCCGGGTCGACAGCCTCGTCCGTCTGACCACGAGCGAGAGGCGGGTGCTGTTCTTCCTGACCCAGGGTCGCTCGGCCCAGGAGATCGCCGACGAGCTCTCGGTGTCCCTCACCACCGTGCGCTCCCACATACGATCGATCCTCCGGAAGACGGGCGTCCGGTCCCAACTGGCTGCGGTGGCCATCGCCAACGGACAGGGTTGCGCCAGCGACGTCCGCTCGACCGTCGGCCCGGTGGGCTGGTCGCTCGACCCTTTGTCAGTTGGTCGGGCCGCCGACGGTGACGACCCGGGATCGGAAGACTAGGCCCCGTCCGTAGGGCGCCGGGTGCCGGCCGACGCGATCCCATCCTCGGCGAGACGGCGTAGGAGCTCGTACTCCGGCTCCAACCTCGATCGAAGTCGTTCCCGTTGCCCGTCGGTCAACACCGTGCGCGACCCGGCCACGCGGGCGCGGCGGACCTCGAGCGGCAGGTCGAAGCGTTGCGCGAGCCCCTCCAACCCCTGGGCGAAGTCCTCGGTGAAGAAGACGCTCGAACAGGCGGCGATCCGGTCGGTCGCCTCCGAGACGTCGAACCGCTCGGAGAACATCGCTACCTGGTTCAGCAGGTGCTCGGGCGGGATCCGGTCCAAGAAGGCGTCAAATCCGTCCCAGGCCATCCGACGCTCCCAATCGGTGACCCGGCCGGGGGCGTTCGGATCATCACCCTCGATCAGGTAGTCGAAATAAGACCGGACCCGGTCGATCGGATCCCGAAGGACGGTGACGGTGAAGGTGCGGGTCGGAAGTGGTTGCCGCGAGGCGGTCCGGTGCGACCGACCGAAGAAGTACGCCCCTTCGGCCAGCAGCATCCGGTGGTTGGCGGTGAATGCGTACCCGCCGCTGACCGTGCGCGGGAGCGGTGAGGTGGTGATCCGGCGCCACACCTCCATCGGGTCCTCGCCACCGAGGGCGAGGAAGCTCAGGTACAAGCTGGTTCCCGCCGTCTTGCGGATGTGGTGCAGGTAGATCCTCTTGTAGCCACCCGGCAGGTCGTAGGACGCCGCCAATCGCCGGAATGACGGGTCGGTCCGCATCTCGATGGCGTCCCTGACCTTCCGTCCACTACGCAGGATCCGACGTCGAGCACGGCGCAAGGGCCGCTTCCGCAGTGGCGATGCATCCCAGCTGACTGGCCCCGACCCCGATCCCACCAGCCGTAACCTAGTCCCGATCCCCGGGGGCCCGGATCGCCCACGACCACCGTCGTCGCCGGCGACCGGTACGATGAATCCGGTTCGAAGGCCCTTGGCCGGGACCGGCCGGGGACGCCATCGCGTCCGACGACCCAGAGCGCCGGGGTGGCAGAGTCACGTTCGTGGGAGGGGTGCACATCGAGTGACCGGTGAGTCTCGTGAGCAAGCAACGACCTTCGTGGTCCCGTCGGACGACGGGGCCGTTCAACGGCTCTCTCCGGACTCGGCTCCCGGCGACGACGGACGCCCAGCCGTCCTGTCGGCACCGGTCAAGCTCGTCGTGTGGGATCTCGACGAGACGTTGTGGGACGGGACGCTCAGCGAGGGGCCGGTCGTCCTGGACCGGTCGACGGCCGACCTGGTCCGGACACTGAACGAGCGGGGCATCGTGAATTCGATCTGCTCGAAGAACGATCCGGAGGATGCACGGGACGAGCTCCAGCGGCTCGGGATCTGGGAGGAGTTCGTCTTCGTCCGCATCGACTGGTCGCCCAAGGGTGCCCGCGTCGCCCAGATCATCGAGGACGCGCAGCTGCGACCCGAGAACGTGCTGTTCATCGACGACTCGCCGACGAACCGCGGCGAGGTGCGTCACTTCGCCGAGGGGGTCCAGACGGCAGGGCCGGAGATCATCGATCGTCTGTTGTCACTGCCGGAACTCGCCGGAAAGGACGACCGGGATCGCACCCGCCTCCGCCAGTACCAGGTCCTCGAACGCAAACTGGTCGACCGCGAGGCAGCGAGCGGGTCCAACGAGGCATTCCTGCGATCCTGCGACATCCGTGTCGCCGTCGTCGAGGACGCGGGCACCGAGTCAGAGCGGCTGCACGAGCTGTTGCTCCGGACCCATCAGCTGAACTTCACCAAACGGCGGCTCGACGAGGACGAGTTCCGGGCGATGATCGCCGACCCCGACTATCGTACCGGGTACGTGAAGGTGCGGGACCGTTACGGCGACTACGGCATCTGCGGGTTCTTCTCCGTCAACTCGAGCGACGGTACGCTCACCGACTTCCTGTTCTCCTGCCGTGTGCTCCATATGGGCGTGGAGCAGTGGCTCTACGACCGACTCGGTCGCCCCCCCCTCTCGATCGTCGGGGAGGTGACCTCCGTGCTCGACCACCCGGTCGACTGGATCACCGAGGACGGCGAGTTGTCGGACCCCGGCGCGTCGACCGGCAACGGACCTTCCCCCCGGAGGACGGGGGCGGGGCTGGGTGACGAGCGGATCCTCATGGTGGGGGGCTGCGATCTGAACACGACGGCCCAGTTCCTGGGCGGACAGATCCACACCGAGTTCGCCCACACCGGGCCGACGGGCAGCTTCATCCACGTCGGGCACACCGAGACCCTTCGTCAGTCGGCGACGGGCCTCTCCGATGATCAGCGGGCCATCGTCGATCGGATCCCCTTCCTCGATCAGGGCGTCTATCGATCGTCGGTGGTCGTCTCACCCGACTACGACGTGCTGGTGTACAGCGTGCTGACCGACTACACCCAGGGCCTCTACGTCCACCGGGACACGGACTTGATCGTGCCGTGGCTCCAGTTCGACTTCGACATCACTGATCCCGACACGTGGGACCCGGTCGAGACCAGGCTCGGCCGGGAGGGGATAGACCGCGAGTTCCTGCGCTGGTTCACCGGCGAATTCGAATTCAGGGGAGGGATATCGCCCGAGCGATTCGAGGAGAATCTCCGGTGGTTGGCCACGGAGGTCCCCGAGGGTGCGCGCATCGTCTTCGTGAACGGGGCTGAGGTGGCGCTGACCAACCCGAACGAGCCGGATCGGCACCTTCACCACGTCACGATGAACGCGATCCTCGACCGGGTCGTCGCCACATTGCCGAACGCCACGGTCTGCGACGTGCGCACCTTCGTCACGAGGCCGGACGACTTCACCGACAGCATCCGTCACTACCGGCGGCACTCCTATCTGCGCATGGCCGAGGAGATCCGCGGGGCGGGACCTGCCGGCCTCGAGGTCGTCCATGAGCACTGGGCATCCCGGGCCTTCTCCGAGTGCTACAAGTTCGCCGGGCGTCGACGGGTGCAGATCCGGAGGCTGTCGAAGCGCCTGCGGGGTCAGCCGGTCGGCCCTCCGTCTGTCCGGCGCTGACCTTGTTCGCTTCTGGACCACCAGGAATTCATGACGTCTGGGAGATGGGCGCGGCCTTCTTCGTGCCGGGTCAGCTCGCCCTCGCGGTCACCTGAGCCCCCGGGCGGAGGGGAAGGCCACCTTGATCACGGATACCGGGCGGGTCCCGGACCCAGCCGCCGGAGGCTCCCCGCTGCTCTCCCCGTGGCCCGAGACTGCGGCTGTGGCCCCGACCCATCGGATTAACGCTCAACCGCGGCCGCCGTCCTGCCGATAAGCCAGGAGGACGGTCATGCCGGTTCGCCGGTACGTGACCGAAGCTCCGCATCGAGGCTCCGAATCGAGAGTGTGCAGGCACTATTTGTGGGAACAGGCACCAAAGCCGTTGAGGCTGACCGATGCGCCGGCCCGGTGACGAGCCCGTGGCGATCGAGCCTCGCCGACTCGACGGCGGGACAGGGCCGACATCGATGACCGCATCCGCACGGCAATCGGAGCTGGGCCCCATACTGGTCCGGGTAGGGGTTGTTCTGGTTGCCGTCGCCGCCCTCCAAATTGGAGTCGGCGTGATCGAGGCGCCGGCCGCGTCAGCCACCGTCAGTTTCTCGGGGCCTCCGGTCGTGCGGGTGTCCGGCAACCAATTGGTGGACGGCAGTGGCAACCCCATCCGGCTCATCGGGGTCGACCACAGTGGCTCTGAATATGCCTGTGTCGGTGGGTACGGGATCCTGTATCCATCCGACTCCGACACGCCGTCGATGATCGCCGCCATGAAGAGTTGGAACATCAATGCAGTCCGGCTCCCCCTGAACGAGGATTGCTGGCTCGGCATCAATCTTCCCGACCCCCAATACGGAGGGGTGGCCTACCAGTCCGCCATCGTGCACTATGTCGACGATCTCAACGCCGCCGGCCTGGCGGTGATCCTCGACCTGCACTGGGGCGCTCCCGGCAGTGAGCTGGCAAAGGGTGGGGAGGTCATGGCCGATGAGGACCACTCGCCGGCCTTTTGGTCGTCGGTGGCAGCTACCTTCGCGGGTCATCAGGGTGTGGTGTTCGACCTCTTCAACGAGCCTCGATACCTCAAATTCTCCTGCCTGGTAGCCGGCGGCTGCACCGAGGACGGGGTGCAGGTGGCCGGCTACGACCAACTGATCGCCGATGTTCGGGCCACGGGGGCCACCAACGTCGTCATGGTGGCCGGAACCGCTTTTGCGGCCAATCCGACCGGATTCAGCAAGGACATGCCCTTCGACCCGATCGGGCAGCTGGCAATCTCGGTGCACGTGTACAACTTCAACGCGGCGAGGGGCTCGGCCGCCTGGAACCGGTGGGTGCACCTCGGACTGCTCGCCAAGGTCCCCTTCGTAACCGGGGAATTGGGCGAAACAGACTGCACGTCGAACTTCATCAACACCTACATGCCCTGGGCCGATACCCACGGCGTGTCCTACCTGGCCTGGGCCTTCAATACCGGAGCGTGCAACGCACCCTCGCTCATCGACGCCAACGGCAATCCCACCCCGTACGGTGCCGGCTACGAGGCCCACCTGGCCGCATCATGATCGAATACGTGCCGGGCTCAGCTGGCGACGGGGCCTCTCCATAGGTCAAGGCCCGAGGGTGAACGCGTCGGCGGGCAGGCCAAATTCGAGCCCTCCCGGCGATGTCTACGATGTGGTCGTGCCAGCGACCAGTTCACCGCGGTCTCCGACGTCACGACCGACTCGGACCACGGTGATCGCCACCGCGCTCACCCTGGTCGACGCCGACGGCCTGAACGCCCTCACCATCCGTCGGCTCGGGACCGAGTCGGGTGTCGACCCGATGGCGGCATATCGGCACGTCACGAGTAGAGCGGATCTTCTCCGGCAATCTCCCGAGGCGGAGGTCACGTGAAGCTGTACTTCGACGACCAGGACTTCGACGGGCAGCTCCAGCGCAGTGTCGGCAAGGCCGGCTCCGGAATGGCGAACGTGGGTGAGTGCCTGGCCATTGCCGAGCAGATCACCGCGGGCGATCGTGACAGCTGGTACCACGCGTGGTCGGGTTTCGCCGACCGGCTCGTCCAGCAGGGCCAGATTGCGCTGACCGCAGGCCACCGCGCCAGTGCCCGGGGTGTCCTCCTCCGGGCCGCGGAGTACTACCGCCAGGCGTTCTTCTACCACCGGGACGACCTCGACGGCGAGGAACTCCGGTCCGCCTACGGGGCGAGCGTCCAGGCATTCCAGGCCGCGCTGCCGCTGCTCGACGACCACGCGGCGGTGCTCCCCGGCGACCTGTCGGGCTACCTGTTCACGAGGAACGCCGAGGAACGGCGCCCCACCCTCCTGCACATCGGAGGCTATGACGGCACGGCCGAGGAACTGTACGCCTCGGTGGAGCCGGCACTCGAGCGCGGCTACGCCTTCGCCGCCATCGACGGCCCCGGTCAGGGCGCGATGCTCTACGACCAGCGGGTGCGGATGCGTCCAGACTGGGAGGCGGTGGTTCCCGGGATGGTCGATGCACTGATCAAGCAACCCTCCGTCGACGCCGAACGGATCGTGCTCGTCGGTCGGTCGTTCGGCGGCTTGATCGCACCCAGGGGAGCATCCGGAGAACACCGCCTGGCGGCGATGATCGTGGACCCCGGTCAGATGGAGATGGGTAGCGCCGTGATCGACCGGTTGGGCGAGCTCGCCAAGCACCTGGACGACCCCGCGGCCGACGACCAGTTCGAGTCGTTGCTCACCATCCCGGCGCTCAAGGCGTTCCTGGCGCCACGGATGGTCACCCACGGGCTGACCAGCGTCCGCGAGTACTGCCGGGACCTCCTCCGCTACACCAACGAAGGCACGGCCGCCGCGATCACCTCTCCGAGCTTCGTGACCGACAACGAGACGGACGCCGTCTCGGTCGGTCAGGGCAAGGTGCTGTTCGATCGGCTGACCTGCCCGAAGGCGTTCCGGCGGTTCACCAAGGCCGAGGGGGCCGAAGGCCACTGCGAAGGCCTGGCGCCGACCGTCTTTTGGACCGCTGCCCTCGACTGGCTGGACGACCAGTTTGCTTGACGGCCCCGATGTCGCCTCCCCGCCGCTCGATGCCGATGCCGCTCGAAGCTGATCGGGAGAGGCCGAATGCGTGGGCCGTGACCTCCCTGACCGACACCTGACCTCGCCGGTGGTCGGCGGGTCGGCGGGGTCGGTGCGCATTGCGCCCACCCGTCAGCACGACCGGTCCACCACGAGTGCCTTCGTCAGTGCCCCCCACTCGTAGACGACGTCGTAGGGAAGTCGGTTGCGCGGGTCTGTCACCGGGACCATCTCGAGCTGAGCCGATGTGCAACGCTTGAACAGCATCCGAGCGCGTGTGGCCTGGCTCCTCTCCGAAACGACGATGATGCGCTTCCAATGTCGCCGGGCCACGAGTCGACTCGTGAACTCGGCCTCACCTCGGGTGTCGAGGGGATCGGCCCGAAAGCAGACGATCGTGACACCGTGGACCGGCCGCGGGCAAGGGACGGCCTTCTTGCCGCCCAAGGAGATCACCGCAACCGGCGCGTAGCCCTCCCGCGCGAGCTGCAGTGCCATCTTGGCCCGCAGTTGGCCCGGGTCTCCCCCGAGGGCAATTACGGCATCAGCCCTACTCGGCTGATCGGTCGGTGGCCACACGAAGAGTCGGGCAGTGGCCACAAGGAGTAGTGGAATGACCAAAAGGAGCGTCACCCGCAGAAAAATTTTTACCCAACGCCACACCCGTGCTCGCAGGGCGGCCATCCAGGCAGGCTAGCGGGGGCAACTGGCCGGTAACAGGCGCCCAGCGGCGAATTTCGATCCGCTTGGTAGGCTGGCGGGGAGGAACTACATGGACCGCAGCCGCAGACTCGCCATCAGCCTAGGCCTCAACCTCGGACTGGTCGTGGTCCAGGTCGCCTTCGGTCTCTTCGCCCGCTCGTCGGGCCTGTTGGCCGACGCCGGTCACAACCTCGCCGATGCCGGAGCCCTCCTGCTGTCGCTGGCTGCAGTACGGCTGGCGTTACGGCCCCCTAGCGCTCAACGTTCGTTCGGCAATCACCGGGCCACCATCCTGGCCGCGCTGGCCAATGCCGCACTCATTGCCGTCGTGACGGCCCTGATCGTCATCGAGAGCCTGTACCGCCTTGCGCATCCGACTCCGGTGCGGGCCGGCGTGATGGTGGTGATCGCTTCGTTGGGTCTCATCGTCAACGGACTGGCGGCTCTCGTCCTCCGGGACGGCACCCGTGATCTCAACATGCGCTCCGCCCTCTTGCACATGGCGGGGGACGCGCTCGCCTCCCTGGCCGTGGTGATAGCCGGTGTCGTGCTCCTGTTCGACTCCTCAGCGACCTGGCTGGATCCGGCATCAGCCCTGGTCATAGCGGCGATTATCGTCGTCCAGGCGGCCCGGGTCTTCAGGAGCAGCGTCGTCGTTCTGCTCGAGTCCACGCCGGCAGATGTCGACCCGGCCAAGCTGATCGAGGCCATGGTCGCCGTTCCGGGAGCCGAGGAGGTCCACGACCTGCACATCTGGAGTCTGTCCAGCGAGATGAGGGTGCTCTCCGCCCACATGGTCCTCAGCGGGCACCCCACACTCGAAGAGGCTCAGGTGGTCGGCGAGCGGGTCAAGGAGGCCATCGCCCAGCCATTCTCCATCTCCCACAGCACGCTGGAACTGGAATGCGAACGGTGCAATGACGACGACGACCCATGTCGGATGGGCGCCGTCGGACCGGCCAGGGGATCGACGCACCACCACTGAGGCGGCCGTCGACACTCAGTTTGAGCGGCGAGCGTCGCCGGGTACGCGGTCCGGCTCTGGACGCGACGCAACCCCGAGTAACCGAACGGCCGAAACCGCCCGAGCTCCTCGGGGCCACGTACGCAGCGATCCGGTCTCTCCCACGCCTGGCCGTGTCGGACGACCCTGCAATGAGTACCGAGCACTGGCGCCCTTGCGAACACCACTGCCCGTCACCGAACCACCGATTCGGTCACCTACGGTCCCATCGTTCCTGCGAGGCGACCTACAGACGAGCCTTGCGACCCTTCCGTCGATCTCCCCCGGTCTCCGGTGGGGCTTCGGTCTCCGAACAATTGACACTGTGATCGGTGTCCTGTTCCTGGTCAAGGGCGTTGCGCGAAATCCCTACCTTTTCCGCTGGATTTTTCGGTCAATCCCCAGGTTCGGAGAAGATGTCCACCGGTCTTCCCCAAGCGAGGGTCGCCCCGGCCTCATCCCGCTGAAAACGGTAGTCTTCCCGTGCGATGCGACGGGGTTGGGATCGGGGCAAGCCGCAGGGTAAAAACCTGTTCGAGTTACTGGAGCCTGCCGTCGCGCCCGGACTCGGAGAGATCGACGAACCCAGTGGCGCCCGACCTCGGGTGAACGGCGGCACCGTGAGCCAGCAGCCACTGCCATCGGAGCCCCACTGGACTCAGATGGCGCCTGTGGGCACCGGGGCTCCCCTCACGGATCAGGGGCCGGCGGCGCCGGTCAGGGCACCGATCGAACTCGGTGGCCCACTGCCGGAAGGACCGGTGGCGCAATCACCGGAAGCGTCGTCATCGGAGCCCCACTGGACTCCGATGACCTCCATCGGTGCCGAGTCCCCAACAGCGGACGGCCCTCAGGCTTCCCGGATCGGCGACGAGCCCCGCGCCCAGGACGGACCAGTGAGCGATCGGCCACCCGGTGCAGAGATGGGCTCGCCGATCGAACTCGGTGCCCCTTCGCCGAAGGCAGAATCGAGCGAACCCGTCACTCCGGATGCACGAGGGCAACTGACCGATCCGTCGACGACTGTCGAACATGTTCGACACGAGCATGTTGGACAGAAGAAGCACGCGGACAAGGGCGGCGGGAAGGAGAAGGAGAAGAAGAGGCGGGAAGGGAAATCGGAGGGCAAGGACCCTGACAAGGCGGAGGGAAAGAACCCTAAGAATTCGGAGGGCAAGAGCCCGAAGAATGCGGAGGGCAAGAGCCCGAAGAAGAACGCCAAGAAGGGCGCGAAGAAACAGGGCAAGAAGCGGGACGAGGAGAAGTCTGAGAAGAAGGGCACCCCGGTGACCTCCACGGTTCCGCTCGCTCAGCGGGATCGACTCGACCGGCTGTCGGAGGACCTGGAACCCGAGGGTCCGTCGGGCTCACCGTTCCCACCCGACGGACAGTCCTCAGCGGCACCTTTGCCGCAACCCGCGGTGACTCTGCTGGAGACGAACGGAGGTCCGACAACTCCCGACCGGACTGAGTCACCGGTGACAGGCGAAGCGCCGACGCCACGAGTTGCCCGACGAGATGATCAGCCGTCGGGAACAGGTACGCTCCCGCCAGCGGCGCCCGCCACACCGTCGTCGGCAGCTTCCCCTTCGGAGCCGACGCCACTCTCACCCGAGCCCCCTTGGACGCGCACGCCCCGCACCGGTCGTGATGCGAGCGTCGCCGACCATTCGCGAGGGCCAGTCAGCCCACTGAGCGATCAGTGGGTCAGATCACGATCGAAATCACGACCCACTGTGGCTGGCCCGTTGCTGCCCCTTTCGAGCGCACCCGTCCCGCCGGTGGCGTCGACCCAGGCTCCGCCGACCGTTCCCGTCGCGCCCGGTCCTCCCCGATCGGGCAATACCGAAGCTGCGCCGAGTACCTCCTCGGGGCCCACAAGGCCTCGTCAGCTCCGTCCGCGCCCAAGGTCGCCCATCCCACCGAGGCGTCATTGGTGGAAGGTGCAAACGGAGAGTCCGATCGTGTGGGCGGCCGGGGAGCTGGCGACCGACAAGGCCTCGAGGGTCGCTCGCGGACTGAGTCGCTCACCGGAGCTGAGGGACTCTCCGGCCGAGGTCTCAGCGCCGAGCAGGCCTGCAACACCCACACAATCACCGAAGACCGCTGCGGCCACGACGGTCTCCCCGGTTGTGACGCCACCGGAACCACGGCCGGCACTGCAGACTCTCCTGGTCGCTTCGGTTGGTCCGACCGCTGCAGACCCACCGGTGGCAACCGATGCTCCGGTTGAATCGGCTGCGGCAGCTCCAGTTGCCCCTGCTGGAGCTGCCGCTCCTGCATCGATTGCTCCGGCTGCCTCCGCTCCACAAACTGATCGGGTTGAGGCGCTCAAGCCGGTTCAATCCACTGCTCAGGTCGCTCGGTCTGCTGTCGCTCCCCCGGCTGCTCCGATTGCTCCTCCTGTTGCCGCTCCTCCTGTTGCCGCGGCTGCTTCGGCTGCTACGACTCCTCCTGTTGCCGCGGCTGCTTCTCCGACTCGCCCCGCTGCTCCGGTTGCTCCTGCTCCCCCCATTGCCGCGGCTGCTTCTCCGACTCGCCCCGCTGCTCCGGTTGCTCCTGCTCCCCCCATTGC
>CAZNLF010000035.1:13237-17383 GCA_964573595.1 uncultured Acidimicrobiaceae bacterium
CAGCAACGCCTCGTGTTACTCCCCCGCCGGTGGTCCCTGCGGCCCGCGTTGCCGATGCATCAGCAACGCCTCGTGTTACTCCCCCGCCGGTGGTCCCTGCGGCCCGCGTTGCCGATGCACCGGCAACCCCTCGTGCTACTCCTTCGCCCACGGCCCCGGCGGTCCCTGTTGCCGATGCACCAGCAACGCCTCGGGCCACTCCCCCGCCGACGGCGTCGGCGGTGCCTGTTGCCGATGCACCAGCAACGCCTCGTGTTACTCCCCCGTCTCCGCCCGTCGAGCCAGTTGCATCACTGCCGTCGACCTCGACTGCACCCAGGGTCACTGGGCCTGCTGCAGCACCCATTGTCCCGATGGCCCCGCTACCCGAACCATCTCCTCTCGGTGCCAACTCCCCGACGACAACCGGCGCAACCACCGCGGCCGTCGTGGCGTTCGCGCCGACTCCCACCGCCCCGAACACCCAGGAACGCCCGTCAGCGACCGAGCGGCCGGACGGCTCATTTGTCGCGGTGGCAACCGCGGCAACGATCTCGGACTTCGATCCCGGTGACACCCGCCTGCCGCCGTCTTCCGATCACTCGACGGGCGACGGTCGGGAGGCGAGGCCCAAGCCCATCGGGCGAATCATCGCTGCCGTCGTGTCCGTCATGGTCATCGTTGCCGGTGCCTTCCTGGCACTGACGGCATTCGACGCCCACGCCAGTGTGCCCAAGCACAGCCCACCGACTCACCACGTCTCCGCGGTGGTCACCTCGGCCTCGTTGAGTGTGATCTCACCGACCACGACCGCCAGCGTGCAGGTGCCGGCGAACGCCGACGCCTCGGCCCCGGGCCTGACGGTCAACTCGGGTGAGAACGAGTCGGATCCCTTCCTGTACCTCGATTCGAACCGCTACTACCTGTACACGAGTGGCATCCCTTCGAATCCCACGGTGAACGTGCCCGTCACTTCGACCACCGACTTCTCCGCGTGGAGCCCGGTATCCGATGCCCTCCCCGTCCTGCCCGCCTGGGCCGGGGCCGGCTTCACCTGGGCACCCGACATCCACCAATTCGGCTCGACCTATGTCCTCTACTTCACAGCCATCCTCAGCGGCACCGGCGAGGAGTGCATCGGCGACGCCGTCTCCTCGCTGCCCACCGGTCCGTTCACCCCGGAGAGCGCGCCCTTCATCTGTCAGCAGAACTTGGGCGGATCCATCGACCCCCGGGTCTTCACCGCGACCGACGGCACGAACTGGATGCTCTGGAAGAGCGACCAGAACTACGGGGGTCGCACCGTCCCGACGACCCTGTGGTCCCAGAGGCTCACCAAGGACGGGCTGGGGCTCGTGGGCTCCCCGGCCGATCTGATGAGCCCTGACGAGCCTTGGCAGAGCACCATCGTCGAGGCGCCGGACATGCTCGAAGTCGACGGCACCTACTGGGTCTTCTACTCGGGCAGTTGGTTCAACAGGCCCGCCTACGCCATCGGGGCGGCGAGGTGTGCCGGTCCTGCGGGACCATGCGCCGACACGACCGGTGCCCCCCTACTCGGCACCAACGTCCAGGGCAGCGGCCCCGGAGAAGCCTCGGTGTTCGCCGACAGCGCCGGGGTGTGGATGCTCTATACGCCATCGCACGCACAGGGGGGCAACCCACCGCGGCCGGTCTACATCACCCGCCTCGGCTTCAACGCCCAGGGGCCGTACCTGGCCGCAGGCGGACCACCCCCGGATCTGGCTCCCCCGACCGGGCAGCCGGCGGCGGGCTCGTAGGCAGAGGAGAACCGGTGACCGAGACATCGTCCAACTACAACGCCACCGCGCCGACCGACCCTGTGTCCGATCCCGGCCACGGGGCCGGCGCGACGACCCGGCGCAGGCGGATCATCACCGTCGCCGTGGCCGCCGTGGTGATCGTGGCCGGGTCGGCCCTGGCCCTCACCGCCTTCGACGCCCATGCCGGTGTGCCCAAGCACGACCCGCACACGGCCCCGACTCCGGGCCCGTCCTCGCTGAGTGTGATCCCGGCCGCCCTGCACGCCAGTGTGCAGGTGCCGGTGACGGCCAGCGGGGACGCCCCCGGCGTGACGGTCAACTCCGACGAGAACGAGTCTGATCCCTTCTTGTACCTCAACTCGGGTCGGTACTACCTCTACACGAGTGACATCCCTTCGACCCCGACGGTGAACGTGCCCGTCGCGTCGGCCACCAGCTTCGGCAAGTGGTCCAAGGTCACCGACGCCCTCCCGGTGCTGCCCGCTTGGGCCGGGTCGGGCTACACGTGGGCACCCGATATCCACCAATTTGGGTCGACCTACGACCTCTACTTCACGGCCTATGTCAAGGGTTCCGATGAGGAGTGCATCGGCAGCGCCGTCTCCTCGTCGCCCACCGGTCCGTTCACCCCGGAGAGCGAGCCCTTCATCTGCCAGACGGGCATGGGTGGCTCCATCGACCCCCGGGTCTTCACGGCTGCAGACGGGACCCGGTGGATGCTGTGGAAGAGCGATCAGAACTACGGGGGTCGCTCGGTCCCCACCGTCCTGTGGTCGCAGAAGCTCACCGGCAACGGCCTCGGGCTCGTCGGGTCCCCGTCGCGGCTGATGGGACCGGACGAGTCGTGGCAGGGCACCATCGTCGAGGCGCCCGACATGCTCGAAGTGGGCGGCACCTACTGGGTCTTCTATACGGGGAACTGGTTCAACCAACCCGTCTACGGGGTCGGCGCCGCCCGGTGTGCGGGTCCGGCGGGGCCATGTGCCGACACGACCGACACCCCCCTCCTCGCCAGCAACCTCCAGGGGAGCGGCCCCGGGGAAGCCTCGGTGTTCGCCGACAGTGCCGGGGTGTGGGTGCTCTACACCCCGTACTACGCGGCGTCGGTCGATTCACCACGCCCGGTCGACATCACCCGGCTCGGCTTCAGCATCTACGGCCCCTACCTGGCGGCGGGCGGCCCGCCCCCGGACCTGGCCGGCGGCCGGTCAGCCCCGTAGGCGCTGGAGCTCGGCGCCCACCGCCTTCCCGTCGGCCTGGCCACGCGTGGCCTTCATCACCAGGCCGGTGAAGAACCCCGAGAGCTTCTTGCGGTCGGCGTCCTCACCGTCGCAGAACCGTGCCCACTCCTCGGGATGGGCGGCCACCACCTCGGCCACCGTCGCCGTCAGCGAGTCCTCGGACATCGCCTCGAATCCCTTCGCCGCGGCGATGACGGCGGGGTCCCCCCCACCGGCCGCCAGCAGCTCGGCGAGCACCGTCTTGGACTGGGTGGCGCTGAGCTCGCCGGACTCCTCCATGGTCAAAAGGGCGACGTAGGACCCTGGATCGAGCCGACGGGCCGCCTCGGCGTCGGTGGCCGCCTCGTTGGCCGTGCGGGCCAGGGCGAGCCCGGAGCCGATCCCCGCGGCGACCGCGGACGTGACCAGCCGGTCGAGGCCCAGATCGACCACGGTGGCCACCTGGTCGGTCTGGGCGTCGCTGACGGCATCGGGGCCGCCGAGGAGCTCGACCAGCTTCGAGCGCAGGACCGCCGGCATCGGGGCCATGCCGTCCTCCACCGCCTGGATCCACTCCGCGTCGGGCACCAGGGGGACGAGGTCGGGCTCGAGGAAGTAGCGGTAGTCGTAGGCGTCCTCCTTCGACCGCAGGGTGACGGTGCGGCCGGCGTCCTCGTCCCAGTGACGGGTCTGCTGGACGACCGCGTCCCCCGCTTCGATCAGGGCGATCTGGCGGGCCGCCTCGTAGTCGATGGCCCGACCCAGCGAACGTACCGAGTTGAGGTTCTTGATCTCGCACCGGGTGCCGAACGGCTCGTCCGGTGATCGTCGCACCGACACGTTCGCGTCGACGCGCATCGACCCCTCCTCCATCTTCCCGTCGGAGGCGCCCGAGGCCACCAGCACCGCCCGCAGCTCGGTGGCATAGGCGCGGGCCTGCGCGGACGAGCGCATGTCGGGAGCGCTGACGATCTCCACCAGAGGGACGCCCGAGCGGTTGTAGTCGACCAGGGAGTAGTCCGCGCCGTGGATGCGCCCGCTCGACCCGGCGTGGGTCGTCTTTCCGGTGTCCTCTTCCATGTGGGCGCGCTCGATGCCCACCCGGGTGCCGTCGGGCAGGTCGAGGTGGCCGTTGACGTTGATCGGCTCGTCGTACTGGCTGA
>CAZNLF010000036.1:0-8606 GCA_964573595.1 uncultured Acidimicrobiaceae bacterium
CGGTCGCCTCCGGGGAGACAGCCGTGTCCAACGGGACAGCCGTGTCCAACGGGAGGGCCGTGTCCAACGCGACAGCCGTGTCCAACGAGAGCCGCCGGGCCAGGCCCACCATGGCGTCGTAGGCGGCCAGCTCGGTGCGGTGACCGCTCATCGCGGCCAGCTCCTCCCGGTGACGCTCGACGGTGTCCCAGTCGCCACGGGCCGCCGGTCCGGTCAGCGCCGCCCGGGGGCCCAACGAGAAGGCGTCATCGGTGGCCGCCCGCATCAGGCCGGCGAACGCACCGAGCGGCAGGCCGGCCGAGGCTGCCACCCGCTCCACCTGCCCGATGAGCGCCACCAGGTGGTTGGCGGCGATCGAGGCGGCCGCGTGGTACGAGGTTCGCCGGTCGTCGTCGACGGTGAGGGGCGTCCCGCCCAGGGCCCGGGCCAGCTCGACGGTCATCGGGTCTCCGGCCACCGCGAAGGTGACCCCCGACCGCAGGCGGACGGCACCCACTTCGGGGGAGGGAAGGGGCACGAGGGGATGGAGGGAGCCGCGCCTGGTGTGCGGCGCCAGCACGTCGAGCCCGAGCGATCCGGACAGGTGGACCACCACGGTGCCCTCCACCGGGGCGACCTTCGACGCGGCACGAGCCACCTCGGCGTCGGGCGTGGCGATGACCAGGAGTTCCACGCCGGAGGCGGCGCGCTCCACGGGGTCATGGCGGCCGAGCGCTCCCACGCACTCGTACCCGCCGACCGCGTCGAGCGCGGCCATCAGCGATCGGCCGGCCCTGCCGGGCCCGACAATTCGGAATGTGGTCACGAGACCCCTTTCGACGTTCCAGCCCCGGATGGGTGCCGTTCGCGTCAGAAGATCTGGATGCTGCCGCTCAGAGTGTACCCACGACGGCCACCTCACCACCAGCGTCCAGCAGCGCCCCGTCGTCGACCAGGTCAGGGGCCAATTCGGCCAGCGGGGCCAGGACGAACCTCCGCTCGCGCCACCGGGGGTGGGGCACGGTGAGCTCCGGATCGTCGAGGGACACGCCGTCGATCCAGAGCACGTCGACGTCGAGCGTCCGGGGTCCCCAGCGGGCGGCACGCACCCGGCCGGCCGAAGCCTCGAGCCGCCGGCACTCCTCGAGCAGGCGGTAGGGGTCGGCTCCAGGGGCCACGGCCAGCTCGACGACCAGGTTGAGATAGGCGCCCTGGTGGTCGGGACCACCGACAGGCTCGGTCTCGTACACCTGCGACACGGCGGTGACCGGAGCACGGCTTCCCGCCCGCAGCTGGTCGACGGCCCGACGGAGATGGGACCACCGGTCCCCGAGGTTGGAGCCCAGGCCGAGGAACGCCCTCACCGTGGGTGGGTCGGCGACCGGATCCGTCACCGGCGGCGGGTGATCCGGACCCCGACGGTGTCGACGTCGATGGCCATCGGCGGATGGAGCTTGCGCAAGCCGACCGTCACGGCCTCGATCTTCAGATCCGACGCGAGGGTCGCCACGGCGATGGCCCCGGCCAGCGCTTCGAGCAGCTCATAGGAGGTCGGTCCCGACACGATGGCGCTCACCGACTCGGCGACCCCGGCGTAGTCGACGGTGTCGTCCAGGCGGTCACTGGTCGAGGCCACGGCCAGGTCGACCGAGAGATCGAGGTCGATCTCGAACGGCTGGGCCCGGGACTTCTCCTCGGCCAGGACCCCGTGGGTGCCGAACACCCGAATCCCACGGAGCTGGATCCGGTCCCCGTCGTCACCGTCTGGCGCCCCGGGGCCGGATGACGGCGCCGACAGCCCGGTCACCCGTTCGCGGTGAGGTCGTCGCCTGAACCGGGAGGGACCTCGGCCGGTGTCAGCTGGGCGGCGAAGGCCACCAGCTCGCGCCCGCTCGGGCCCATGGGATGGCCGGTCATGTGCTCGAGCACGGTGATCGCCTGGGGCCCGCTCGGCAGCCGCTCCGACCACAGCAGGTAGCCGGCCACCACACCGGTCACCCGGTCACCGAGCTCCTCTTGATGGATGAGGATCCTCTCACCGGCGGCCAGGCACTTCTGCAGCTCGCGGAAGATGTCGCCGATCACCCCGCGGGTGTCCCCCGACGGGGGCAGCGGGAAGTGGACACTCGCCAGCTCGCGCTCCTCGTACGCCTGCAGGTTGTGCGACGACGGGAGCAGGGAGACCACCCGGGTGAAGCCCTGCACCTGCAGCCAGATGATCTCCTCCTGCCGGCGCACCTTCCGGTGGTTCGGCGCGAACCCACCGGGGCGCTCACTCATGGCCAGCCGATCCCTGATGACCCAGGTGAAGTTGCGTGGGGGTATTCCCGCAGCCCACTTCCCTTTCACGTTGCTACCTCCACATGCTCTGCTGTCGTCGCACCGGCCTCACGGGCCGGTACCAGTCGAATGGTCGGACCCCACCGGGGCCGGGGACGGTCCCCCCACCAGCACCGCCGCCTGCACCGTGGCCGAGACGTCGTGCACTCGCACCATGCCCACGCCCTGTTCCATGGCCCACGTCGCCGTCGCCAACGAGGCGGCGAGCCGGTCGCCGACCGGTGCGGTCTCGCCGTCCGACGTCGGCGCCACCACGCCGAGGAAGCTCTTCCGGCTGGTACCGACCATGACCGGCAGGCCGGTGGCCACCAGGCGGTCGAGGGCGCCGAGCAGGGCGAGATTGTGCTCGAGTGTCTTGCCGAAGCCGATCCCCGGGTCGATCCACACTTCGTCGACACCGGCGTCGCGTGCCCGGCCGGCCCGGTCGACCAGGAGCGAGGAGACCTCGGCCACCACGTCGTGGTACCGGGGGTCGTGCTGCATCGTCGCCGCGGTCCCCAACCGGTGCATGGCCACCCATCCCACCCCGCGCCGGGCGGCCACCGGCCACAACGAGGCGGAGACGTCGTTGATCAGCGTGGCCCCGGCGTCGGCGGCGGCCTCGGCGACCGCCTCCTTGGTGGTGTCGATGGACACCCGTACGTGGCCGGCCAGGGCCTCGATGACCGGCACCACCCGCCTCAGTTCCTCGGTCCCGGCGACCGGATCGGCACCCGGCCGTGTGGACTCGCCCCCCACGTCCACGATGTCGACACCCTCTGCGATCATCTCATGTCCTCTCATGATCGCCTGTTCCTTTTCGAACCACTGCCCGCCGTCGGAGAACGAGTCGGGGGTGACATTGAGGACCCCCATCACCAAGGGACGGTCCTCGCTGGTCGGTTCGGGCATGACGACACAGCGTAAACCAGCCCGGAGGGGCCCGCGCCCGGCCGAGAGACCCGCCGAGCCGCCGCTCAGTGGCCGCGAACGAACTGCATGGCCTCGATCCGGGTGGCCGTGTCGGTCCGGAACAGCCCCCGGACGGCCGAGGTCACGGTCGTCGTGCCCGACTTCTTCACGCCGCGCATCGACATGCAGAGGTGCTCCGCCTCCACGACGACCAGCACCCCCCGGGGCTCGAGCGCCACCTCGATGGCGTCGGCGATCTCGGTGGTCATCCGTTCTTGGACCTGGAGGCGCTTGGCGAAGCCGTCGACCAGGCGGGCGAGCTTCGAGAGTCCGGTGATCCGGCCGTCCTCACCCGGGATGTAGGCGACGTGCGCCCGGCCGATGAAGGGCACCATGTGGTGTTCGCACAGGGATGCGAAGGGGATGTCCCGCACCATCACCATCTCGTCGTGGTTGGCCTCGAAGGTGACCTCGAGGTGGTCCGACGGGTTCTCCTGGAGGCCGGCAAACAGCTCCTCGTACATCTTGGCGACCCGGTGGGGGGTCTTGAGCAGCCCGTCGCGCCCGGGATCCTCGCCGATGGCGACCAGGATCTCGTTGACGGCGCGCTCGATGCGTTCGGTGTCGACGCTCAAATCGTCATCCCAGACCCACGCGGTGCTGCCTCACGACGCAGGACCGGCATAGGCATGGATGGATTCGAGGTTGCGCAGGCGCTCGTCGACATCAAGGCCATATCCCACCACGAATTCGGAGGGGATGTGAAAACCGACGTAGCGGAGGTCGAGGGCGGTGCGCTGCTGGCCGTCCTTCACCAGCAGGGCGCAGACCTCGAGGCTGGCCGGCTGGCGGGCCAGCAGGTAGCGCTGGAGGTAGTTGAGGGTGAGGCCGCTGTCGACGATGTCCTCCACCACCAGCACGTCCCGGTCGGCGAGGTCGACGTCCAGGTCCTTCACGATCCGGACCACCCCGGACGTGCGGGTGGCGCTGCCGTAGGAGGACACCGCCATGAAGTCGACCTCGACCGGGAGCGAGATCGCCCGGGACAGGTCGCTCATGAACATGAATGCGCCCTTCAGCACCCCGACGAGCAGTGGAGGGCGGCCGGCGTAGTCCTCGGAGATCCGATGGCCGAGCTCCAGGATGCGGGCCTGGAGGTCGTCGGACGAGACGATGACCCGACCGACGTCGGCGCGGCCCTCGAGATGATCCGGTGCGCCGGCCACCTCATCCGCTCCGCTGATCACGGCCCGACTGTACCGGAGTGGGGTGCGGCGCCGACTCGTGGCCGACCGACCGTGTCGGGCTCGGCTCGGGCGCGGTGAGCCTGAGCCGGCCCCCGGACCGGGAGACCCGCCGGCCCCCGGGGACCTCGGTGGCCCCGGCGCGTTGCCGGGCGACGTCGAGGACCCGGTCCACCGCGTCGAGCGGGGGTGGGTACGGCCCCGCACCGGTGAGCCATTCCCGGACGCTCCTCCGGGCCACACCGGGGGGGGCCGCGGCCAGTCCCCGGGCATCCTCGGGATCCACCAGCGCGGCCAGGGCGTCGAGGACCTCGGCGTCGCCGGCCAGGACCGCGGCCTGGCGGGCCAGCACCGGGACGACGTCGCGCCCGGCGATGGCCGAGCACAGGGGAAGCAGTTCGTGGCGGACACGGTTGCGCACGTACCGCGGGTCGTCGTTCGAAGGATCGTGGACGGGCACGAGGCCGAGGTGGCGGCACAGGGCGACGGTGTGGTCCCGTCGGAGGCCGAGCAGCGGGTGGGTCGGCCCGGCCCGCATGGCGGCCAGCCCGTGCACGCCCGCGCCGCGGAGCATGTTGGCGAGCACCGTCTCCGCCTGGTCGTCGGCGGTGTGGCCGGTGGCCGCCCCGGCTCCCAACGCCCGGTGCCGGGCGGCCCGGGCCCGGGCTTCGAGGTTGGGCCCCTCTCCCACCTCCACCCGCACCGACCTGAAGCCGGCGCCGAACCGACGGGCCGCATCGGCGACCACCTCCGACTCCGACGCGGATCCTCGCCGGAGCCCGTGGTCGACGTGCACGGCGGTGACCTCGCACCCGGCGGCCACCGCCAAGGCCAGCAGCGCCAGGGAGTCGGGCCCACCCGAGACCCCGCAGACCAGCGCGGAGCCGGCAGGGGGAAGGGTCGTCCGCGCCACCAGCTCCGCCACCATGGGGTCGGCCGCCAGCTCCTCGGGCGGCCGCCCCTCCGTGGGCTCAGCCGGAGAGCGCGGGCGTGGTTCCGACACGGGAGATCCAAGCGGACGGATCGCGGATCTCGATCAGTGAGGGAAGCCACTCCGGTCCCTGCCAGGCCCGGTCGAGCAGTTCGGGCCCACCGGAGTCCTCGACGGCGGCGATGAAGCGCTCTCCTTCCTCGTACTGGCGGAGCTTGGCCTCGATGCCGATCAACTGCTGGAGGAGCCTCGCCGGTCCCCGCGTCTGCCGGCGCCGCTGCCGCAGCACCTCGCTGAACCGCGCCGCGCTGGGGATGTCGGCCGCGCCGGCCCGGTCCATCGTCACGTCGCCGTGCCCCTCGAGCAGGCTCATCAGCGCCTGGATCTTGTGGAGGCCCTCCAGCTGCTCGGGGGTGGCGACCAGCCCGAGGGCACCGTTGTCCCGCAGCGGGTTCCGGCCGGCCCGGATCTCCTCGGTCATCCGCTTGAGGGCCTCGGCGAACCGGGAGGGGTCCGGCTCGAGGGAGCCGATGCCCTCTTCGACCAGGGAGACGAAGTAGTCACGCATCCACGGGATGGCCGTGAACTGACAGCGGTGGGTCACCTCGTGGAGCGCCAGCCACAGGCGGAACTCGCGCGGCTCGAACCCGTGGAGCTGTTCGAGGGCCACCACGTTGGGGCCGACGAAATAGACGATGTCCTGGTCTTCGACGGCATCCTCGGTGAGCAGCAGGTCGTACTGCCCGAGCACCCGGGTGGACAGCCAACCGAGCACCAACCCCATCTGCGTGCCCGTGGCCACCCTCCCGGCAGAGGCCAGGGGTCCGGCCAGGCGCTCGGTGACCTTGTTGTTGACTGGCAGTCGCATCGGGTCGAGCTTGTCGAGGTGGGGGCCGACCAGTCGCTGGAAGCTCGAGACGTTGGCGTGCACCCATCCGGCCCGGTCGGTGACCCGGGCGCGTGCCGGCCCGGACGACGACCGGAGCCCGGTGGACTCGGCCACCAGCTCCTCGGCCTGGGCGGTGAGCTGCTCGAAGTCAGCCTGCAGCAGATCCGGACGGTAGGGGGCGGGTAGATGGCTCCGGTTGCCCACCCAGCCGGCCACCCGCTCGGCGGTGTCCCACGCCACGGCCCCCGACCCACCGGAGGGCGACGGGACGGGATCGATTGCTGGCTCGGACGCGGTATCGGTCACGAGGTCCAGTGTAGGGATCGTCGACGACTCAGGCCGGTCGAGCGTGCGCCCCTCACCTACCGGCCCCAACCGCCACTAATTGGCCTGGCGGCTGTGCTCTTCGTTCAGAGCGTCGGCCACCCTCGTGATCAGCTCCTCGGGCACGTGGTCCTTGCACCGGCTGGCGAAGACCTTGCGCAATTCGGACTCGAACCCGTAGGCCCCCACGCAGGGGCCGCACAGGTCGAGGTGCCGGCTGATCTCGGTCCGTCGCTCCTCGGTCAGCTCCCCGTCGAGATAGAAGTACAGGCGCTCGATGGTCTCGTCGCAACCGACGAACCCGGCCGGCTTCGCGTCCTGACCGTCCGGTACTGCCGGGTTTCCGTCCGGTACTGCCGGGTTTCCCGGCGCTTCGCTGTCTCCCACTGCTTGCGCTCTCCCTACCTGGCCTCGTCGGTCGCCCCTACGAGGCCCCGTGTCCTACCGCGTTCGACCAACGCCTTCTGCAGTGCTTTTCTTCCGCGGTGTATCCGACTCATGACCGTTCCGATGGGCACATCGGTGATCTCGGCGATCTCCTTGTACGAGAATCCCTCCACGTCGGCGAGGAGTACGGCCATCCGGAAGGACTCCGGGAGCGCCTCGATGGCGGCCTTGATGTCGGTGTCGGTGAACCGGTCGAGGGCCTCGTCCTCGGCGCTCCGGCCCAGTCCGGCGTTCTGGTCGCCCGACAGGTGGTGGTAGAGGTAGAGGTCCTCGACGTCCTCCACGTCGGCGATCTCCGGACGGCGCTTCTTCGCCCGGTACGTGTTGATGTAGGTGTTGGTGAGGATCCGGTAGAGCCAGGCCTTGAGGTTGGTCCCCAGCTCGAAGGTGGCGAACGCCCGGTACGCCTTCAGATAGGTCTCCTGCACGAGGTCCTCGGCATCGGCCGGATTCCGCGTCATCCGGAGCGCGGCCGTGTAGAGGGCGGGCATGTACTCCATTGCGAGGTCGGAGAACACCGCCTGATCGGCCATGCAAGCACCCTACACAGCCTGGCAACGTCTGCCACCACGGGTCCGTTACCGACGGCCCCGGGCAGGGCATGATGGGCACCGTGAACGATCGCCCCCTGCTCGGCCACTCCCTGTTCCGCACCGGTGGGCTCCGCACCGACGGCGAGCTGCGGCCCGTCGTCCTCAGCAGTGCCTGGCACCAGGGGGACCGCGTGTCCAAGGTCCTCCGGCCGGACGGCTCGGTGTTCACCGTCACCGTCCCCCGGCTGGCCATGGACGACCGCACCGCGCACCTGGTGGCCGGTCGCCGGTGGATCTCCGACGACGGAGGCGGGCCACGGCTCTCGGGCAGTGGCCTCGTCCGCCTGGCCACTGCCGCCGGGGTCGCCGCCCACTAGTCCCGGCACTCGGCGGCGCCATCCGGCGCGCCGACAGCCGATCCGGCGGCTCAGGTCTCCGACCCGTCCTCCGACCCGGTCTTTGAACCGTCCTCCGAACCGTCCTCCGACCCGTCGCCGCGTCGGCTCGCTGCCAGCATGCCGACCGCCGCACCGACCCCGAGGACGGTCGAGAGCAGGGCAGGTCGCAGGCCACCGCGCGACCTCCCCCTCGCGCCGTCGAACGAGTAGCGGCCGGGCCCGAGGGCGGAGATGGCGGCGGCGGTGGCGCCCACGACCCCGACGTACTCCCAACCGCCCTTGAAGATGAAGAATCCCTTGCCCTTGTGGTCGGTGGCTGCGGCCACCGTCATCACGCCGATGACGCCGGCCGACGCGAGCGGTGTCATCGCCCCGAGTGTGAGCAGGGTGCCGGTCCCGATCTCGGTGGTCGCCGCCATCCGTGCGTGCACGGCCGCCGGCTCCAGTCCGAGTGATGCGAACCACCTCGTGGTCCCCTCGAGGCCCCCGGGCCCCCTGACCTTGTTCATGCCGTGGACGACCATCATCGGGCCGATGGTCAGCCGCATGATGAGCGCCGCCACGTCCGATCCCGATCGGTCGCTCTGTGACTTCCGCATGATGCGCTCCTTGTGGTTGGCCCCGGTGGGA
>CAZNLF010000036.1:8706-15950 GCA_964573595.1 uncultured Acidimicrobiaceae bacterium
GTGGTTGGCCCCGGTGGGATTGGTGGTTGGCCCCCGGTGGTGAGATCAGCTCCGGTAGGTACCCGGGTCATCGCCCCTCGCGTTCCCGGCCGCGCCGTGCGGTGCCCGGCGATCTTACGGCCGGGTGCCGGCGGGCACCAACGACGGCGCACCGAGTGGCCGATCAGTTGGACCGGGTGGGCGAGGGGTTGTGACGGACCTCGTCGAAGGGCTTGTCCTTGTCCGCGGCGTACTCCCGGGGCATGCCGAGGACGCGTTCGCTGATGATGTTGCGCTGCATCTCGCTGCTCCCTCCCCCGAGGCTGCCCCCCTGGCGGAGGAGGAACTCGATGCCCTGTTGTCCCGCCGGGTCGTCGGGTTCGTGGACACCGGCCCTGGTGCCGGCGATCTCCAGGCCGATGTCGCACCGGCGCTCCGAGTTGTTGGCGGCGAAGAGTCGGGGCAGTGAGCCGGCCGGGCCCGGGAACGCGCCGGTGCGGATCCCCGTCGTCACACGCCTGATGAGCTGGGCGCCGACCAATTCGTTGGCGCGGGCCTCGGCCAGCAGCTGGCGGACGCGTGGGTCCTGCGTCGTGCCCGTGGCCTTGGCCAGCTCGACCAGCTCGTTGCGACCACCGCCCCGATCGCCGCGCCCACCGCTGCCGCTGCTGTAGGGGGACCCCCCGCCGACGGCGTCGCGCTCGTGGTACAGGAGCCGGGAGGCGACCGTCCACCCGTCGTTGACCTGGCCCACGACATCGGAGACGGGGATCGCCACGTCGTCGAAGAACTCCTGGCAGAACTCGTCGGACCCGTTGACCATCCTGATCCGGCGCACCTCGATCCCCGGCTGGTGGATCTTCACGATGAAGCAGGTGAGCCCCCGGTGCTTGGCGGCGTGGGGGTCGGTCCGGGCGAGGCACAGCGCGTAGTCGGACCGGTGGGCCCCCGAACTCCAGATCTTCGATCCGTTGAGGATGAACACGTCCCCGTCCCGCGTCGCCCGGGTGACCAGACCGGCCAGGTCCGACCCGCCCGAGGGCTCGGACAGGAACTGCACCCACAGCTCGGCCCCCTCGAGCATCGCCGGGATGTGGCGGCGCTTGTGCTCCTCGCTCCCGAAGTCGAGCAGGGTGGCGGCCATGATGCCGAACGTGGGCACGTTGAACAGGATGGGCATCTCGTAGAGGGCCGCCTCCTGGTTGAAGGCGGTCTGGTGGGCGCGCGAGAGTCCCAGCCCTCCGTACTGCGGGGGGAAGCAGATGCCGGCGAAGCCGCCGTCGAAGAGCGACTTCTGCAGTCGACGGGCCCGTATGCCGTCCTCGTCCTCGCGCATCAGCTCGAAGTTGCTGCGGTCCCCGAGGCGGGGCATCGAGGCGGCCAGGAAGGCTCGGGCTCGGATGCGGAACTCCTCGACATCCTCCGGTTCGGCGGTGGCCGGCACGACGTGGACGCCCGGGCCCGGCTCAGCCACCGTCGCCCTCCTGTTCCGACTGTTCCGACTGTTCCGACTCGAGGCCGAGCCGCCGGGCGATCCGCTCACGGTGATCGGTGGGCGTCCCGTGGAGCACGGTGTCCTGGACGACCCGGCGCAGGTAGAGGTGCAGGTCGTGATCCCACGTGACCCCGATGCCGCCGTGGAGCTGGACACAGTCCTGGAGGATCGCCGGCGCGTGGTCCCCGATGTAGGACTTGGCCACGCTGACCAACTCGGCGGCTCTGGTCGACCGTCCGTCCACGGCGCGGGCGGCCGCCTGGGCGGTGGCCAGGCAGGCCTCCACCCACAGCTTGAGGTCGGCGAAGCGGTGCTTGAGCGCCTGATACGAGGCGAGGGGGCGTCCGAAGGAGTAGCGGTCGAACGCGTACTCGAGGGTGAGCCCGAACATGCGGTCGACCGCACCGGCCATCTCCGCGCACTGGAGCACGACCGCGACACCGGTGAGCCGCTCGATCTCGTCGGCCGCGCCTCCCACCTCCCCGACGACGTCGGTCGGGGACAGCTCGACCCCGCTGAAGGACACGGTGGCGTACCGGCGGACCAGGTCCAGCGACTCGAGGGGCGAGGCGGTCACACCGGGGAGGTTGGAGCGCACGAGGAAGTGGGTGGGTGCCCCGTCGACCGACGCGGCGACCAGCAGCCAGTCGGCCTCCGCTCCGGCCTCGACCGGTCCCTTCGTCCCGTCCAGCGAAAAGCCGTCGGTCGTCGGGGTCGCCACGAGCGTCGCACCCTCCGCCCAGGGCACGCCGGGCTCGGCCAGGCACCAGCTGGCGATGGACTCACCCGAGACGATGCCCGGCAGGAGCGAGTCGCGCTGTGCCCTGCTCCCCGACTGCGCGACCGCCGATGCCACCAGGTTGGTGGGGGCCAGGGGGCCGGGCGAGACCCGCCGACCCATCTCCTCGGCCACGAGCACCAGGTCCAACAGGCCGTGGCCGGAGATGCTCCCGCCGCCGTCCTCGTCGGTGAGGAGCAGCGAGGTCCAGCCCAACTCGGCGCCGCGACGCCACCACTCGAGGGGGAAGCCGGCGGCCTCCTTCTCCGCCCACTCGCGCACCGTGGCGACGGGGCACGACGTGTCGAGGAACCGGGCGGTGGTCTCGTCGAAGAGCACCTGGTCGTCGGTGAGCTGCAGTTCCATCCGGTCCCTCAGCGCTCCGTGCGCCCGGGCACGGGTCCGGGCACCGGCTCGGGATGTGGACGGCCGTCGGGCACGGACGGGCTCACCGGGCGCCGGACGGGGGGAACACCAAGGGGAGACTGTCGATCTGGCGGAGACCGATCCCGTAGGTCAGCCGGGTCCCGGGTGCCAGCTCGTACTCGGGTATGCGGGCGTGCCACTCACGCAGGGTGGTCCGGAGCTCCAGCCGGGCCAGGTGGGAGCCGAGGCACCGGTGCACGCCGCCCCCGAAGGCGAGGTGTCGGTTGGGCTGCCGGGAGAGGTCGACCGTATCGGCGTCGGGGACGGCCCGCTCGTCGGTGTTGGCCGATCCGATCATCACGCCCACATGGTCGCCCCGGTGCATGGGGCAGCCGCCGAGCTCGACGTCGGCCGCGGCCACCCGGGCCACGGTCGTGACCGGGGTCTCCCAACGGAGCAGCTCCTCGACCGCCGCCGGAATGACTGCCGGGTCGGCCACGATGGCCCTGCGCTGCTCGGGGTGCCGGGCCAGATAGGCGTAGAAGCACTCGAGGGTGTCGGTGACCGTGTCCAGGCCGGCCAGGATGAACAGGAAGCAGATGCCGAGGATCTCCTCGACGGTGAGGCGTGCGCCGTCGACCTCTGCGGCCAGGAACCGGCTGAGCAGGTCGTCTTGCGGCCGCTTCTTGCGCTCGGCCAGCGCCTCGGCGAAGTAGGACTCGATCTCGGCCGCTGTCGCCCGCTGCGAGGCCTGCATGGCCTCGAGGTCGTCCCCGGCCGGGCGCAGGATGCCGTTCTTCATCCCGAGGAACATGTCGAGGTCCGAGAGCGGCAGGCCGAGGAGGCCGAGGAACACCGTCGAGGGGAGCGGCTCCGCCAGGTCGGTCGTGAACTCGCACGATCCCCGCCCGACCAGGGGATCGATGAGCTCGTTCACCGTGCGGACGATGTCGGGCTCGATGGCGTTCATCTGCTTGGGGGCGAAGATCGGGTCCAGCAGCTTGCGGTACTTCACGTGCTCGGGCGGGTCGACCTGCAGGGGGATCAGCGGGACCGTCTGACCGAGGTCCACGGCCTCCATGGCCGACGAGAACAGCTCCGGGTGCTGGAGGGCGAACTCGACCTCGGCCCGGCGCACCACCTGGTAGGTGCCCATGGGGCCGGCGACCACGCCGCCGGCGTCCCGCGCCTGGCGGTAGAAGGGCTGGGGATCGGCCGCAATGCCGTCGTCGAGGAACGCGTCGGGGTCGACCGCCGTCGCCCCCGTCGGCGTGCCGGCGCCGTCGCGCTCGTGGGTCACCGGCCGACCGCGGGGCGAACGCAGCCGTCCTCGGCATCGCGGTCCGATTCGTCGATGTCCATCCAGGACCCCCTCCCGGTCGTGCGGGCGACCACCGGCTTGCCCGTCGGGCCCGCTGCTCTCCCTCAGCGTCGCCAAGGTAGCACGTCTGTTTTCCGTCTCGACAGGCGCAACGGCGACGGGCGGGCGTCGGTGCGCCGCGGTCCCTCCGTCCGCCGCGCAACGGCGCCGGTCCCCGCGAGAATCGCGGTTATCCTCCCCGCCGGACCCGATAGAGCCGACGACCGGACGGAGCGCACACGACGTGCGGAGCCCGGCGGACTCGGCGGGACAGGAGGGAACGATGACGACGACCGACGCACCCTTTCGAATACTGCCGGAGCTGACGGACCGGAACCGTCACTTCTGGCAGGGAGGCAGGGACGGTCAGCTCGTCTTCCTCCGCTGCCGCCGGTGCGGCTACTACCTCCACCCGCCCATCCCCATCTGCCCCCGTGACCAGTCGAAGGACATCGTCCCCGAGGCGGTGAGCGGTCGGGCCACCGTCGCCAGCTTCACGGTCAACCACCACCAGTGGATCCCCGGCTTCGACCCCCCCTATGTCATTGCGCTGGTGTCGATCGCCGAGCAGCCGGAGCTGCGCCTCACCACCAACATCGTGCACTGCCCCCCCGAGGCGGTCCACATCGGCATGGAGGTCCAGGTGGTGTTCGAGCACCGGGAGGACGTCCACGGCGACATCTGGCTCCCCCTCTTCGAGCCGGTCGCCGACGGAGCGGCCATAGCGGGAGCGACCGGGGACGACGATGCCTGACCTGCCGGTCGAGCAACGGTGTGCCATCAGCGGGGTGGGCCAGTCGGCCATCGGCCGGCGCCTCGGGATCGACCCCCTCGAGCTGACCCTCGACGGCTGCCTGGCGGCGGTCGACGACGCCGGCCTGACGCTGGCCGACATCGACGGCGTCTCGACCTACCCGGGCATGATGTCGGCTCCCCGCGGCTTCACCGGTGCCGGCGCCATCGACGTCATCGACGCCCTGCGGCTCAACGCCGACTGGCACGACAGCGGCACCGAGACCTCCGGCCAGCTCGGATCGGTGATGAAGGCGTGCCTGGCGGTGGGGGCGGGCCTCGCCGACCACGTGCTGTGCTTCCGGTCGGTGTGGGAGGGCAGCGCCCAGGGGTCGGCCGGGAGGGCCAGCGTCGGGATGGGGGGAGGCGGGAGCGGCTTCTATGCCTCCGGCTTCATGGAGTGGACCCTCCCTTTCGGCGCGGCTTCGGCCGCCTGCTGGGTCGCCCAGTACGCCCAGGCCCACATGCACCGTTACGGCACCACTCCCGAGCAGTTGGCCCAGATCGCGCTCAACGCCCGGAGGAACGCCGCGCTCAACCCCAACGCCATCTACCGCGACCCGATGACCATCGACGACTACTTCGCCTCCCGGATGATCACCACCCCGCTCCGTCTGTTCGACTGCGACGTCCCCTGCGACGGAGCCACCGCGTTCATCGTGTCCCGCCGCGAACTCGCGGAGGACCTGGCCAGTCAGCCCGTCTACGTGGAGGCCATCGGCACGGCCATGCGCGATCGGCCCAGCTGGGACCAGATCCACGATCTCACCCGGACCGTCGGGGCCGACGCGGCTACCCAGATGTGGTCACGGACGGGGCTGACCCCCGCCGACGTGGACCTGGCCGAGATCTACGACGGGTTCAGCTTCCTCACCCTGCTGTGGCTCGAGGCGCTGGGCCTGTGTCCGATGGGCGAGAGCGGGCCGTTCGTCGAAGGCGGACATCGCATCTCCCGCGACGGCCCGCTGCCGCTCAACACCCACGGGGGCCAGCTGTCGGGTGGCCGGCTCCACGGGTACGGGTTCCTCCACGAGGCCTGTGTCCAGCTGCGGGGCCAGGCCGGGGAGCGTCAGCTGGCCTCGGGTCCCAAGGTGGCCGCCGTCGCCGCCGGTGGAGGGAACACGTGCGGGTGCATGCTGGTCTCCACGGGGACCTGACCGTCCCCACGGGGCACGCCACCTCCCCCCGGGCCGGCACCCGGTGAGGCTGCGCACGACGCTCCGCCAGGCAGCCGCCTCCCGCTACCTCCGGCCCGGAGGGGCCTGGGACGTGCCGACGCTCGACGGACTGGCCGGCATCGCCCCCCGGCCCGACGGCACCGCGCTGGCCGATTCCTCGGTCGAGCTCGACACCGCCGCCGTGGACTCGAGCGTCGACGCGTTGGCCGGTGGGCTGCGGGCCGCGGGGGTCCGTCGCCGGGACGCCGTCGTGTGGCAGCTCCCCAACCGGGTGGAGGCCGTTTTGTTGTTCCGGGCCTGCTGGCGCCTCGGGGCGGTGGCCGTACCCATCCACCACCAGGTCGGCCCCGCCGACGTGGCCGGCATGGTCGGTTCCCTCGATCCCCGCCTGGTGCTGGCCGGCCCGGGCTCGACCCTCGGGGAACGCCCCGGGGCGCTCACGGTCGGCGCCGCCAGCCCCGAGTGGGTCGACCTGATGACCCACGCACCGGTACGCGACAGCGTGGCCAGGGGCGCCGACGTGGCCGTCGCACTGTTCACCTCCGGCTCCACCGGGGAGCCGAAGGTGGTGCTCCACACCCACCGGGGGCTCGCCGGCAAGGCACGGACCATGGCTGACGCCCACGGCCTCCGTCCGAGCGACGCCGTGCTCATGCCGGCCCCGCTGGCCCACATCTCCGGGCTGCTGAGCGGGGTGCTGCTGCCCGCCACGGTCGGGATGCGGACGGTGCTCATGGAGCGGTGGGACGCCGAACGGGCCAACCGCCTCGTCCCCGACCGGGGGATCACCTTTATGATCGGACCGCCGGTGTACTTCTCGGGGATGGCCGGCGCCGCGAACTTCTCGACGGAGGCCATGGCCAGCCTCCGGATCATCTCCTGCGGGTCGATGACCATCGCTCCCGAGTTCGTCGACGCCACCCGTGAGGCGTTCGATGCCACCGTCAAGCGGACCTACGGCTCGACCGAGGCCCCGACGGTCACGACGTCGGCGTGGGACGATCCGGCCGACCGCGCCCGCGACACGGACGGCCGAGTGGTGGGCGACGCCGAGCTGAGGGTGGTCGACCCGCGGTCGGGTCGCACCCTCGGCCCGGGCGTGCCCGGGGAGCTCGAGCTGCGGGGACCCGAGCTGTTCGCCGGCTACGCCGATCCCACCCAGACCCGGGAGGCGATGCACGGGACCTGGTTCCGGACCGGGGACCTGGCGACGGTCGACGCCGGCGGGTGGCTGACCATCGTCGGCCGGTCCCGGGACATCATCATCCGTGGTGGGGAGAACGTCGTCCCGGCCGA
>CAZNLF010000036.1:16050-17322 GCA_964573595.1 uncultured Acidimicrobiaceae bacterium
TCCGGGGCCCGGCGCTCCGCGAAGGCCGCCATCCCCTCGGCCATCTCGGGCGAGACGGTCGCCATCGCCTGGGCCTGGGCCTCGCGGTCGAGCGACCCGGCCAGATCGCTCTCGAAGGTCGAATTGAGGAGCCGCTTCGACAGCCCGAGCGATCGGGTCGGGCCGGCGGCCAGTCGCGCCGCCAGGGCCGACGCCTCCCGGCCCAGCTCCTCCGGGTCGGCCACGTAGCGGTAGGCCAGTCCGATGTCCACGGCCTCCTGGCCGCGGGCCCCCTCGCCGAGCAGCACCATGGCCTTCGCCCGGGGCAGCCCGACGAGCCGCGGGAGGAGATAGGCACCGCCCGCGTCGACCACGAGCCCCCACTTGGCGAACGACCAGATGAACCGGGTCTGCTCGCAGACCAGGACGAAGTCGCACGCCAGGGCCAGGTGGGCACCGGGGCCCACCGCCGTGCCGTTCACCGCCGCCACGGTCGGCTTGTCCAGTTCCCACAGCTCACGGATGAAGGCCTGCACCCCCGTGCGGAGCGCCTCGCTCGTCGCCCTCGGGTCGAACCCCTCGCCACCGGCGCGGGAGACCGTCGAGGCGCGCAGGTCCATGCCGGCACAGAACGCGTCCCCGACGCCGGTGACCAGCAGGGCCCGCACGGCCGGGTCGGAGCGGACCTCCCGCACCCGGGTGACGATCTCGTCGCGCATCTCGATGCTCAGGGCGTTCTTCGCCTCGGGCCGATCGAGAACGAGATGAGCCACGCCGTCGTCGTCCACTCGGTATCGGATCATCGGCACAACGTAGGCGAACCCGGGGCCGACCGGCTGGAGAGGCGACGTGGTGCGGACCGTCGCACCCCCGGGGTGCAACGGCACCCGGTAGATTCGTGTCCCGACCGCACCATCCGTCCGGGGCGACCGGGACCGATCAGCCGAGGATGAGCGATGACCGGTGACGAGGAAGCAGCAACCCCCGAGTTCTTCAGGGTCGTCCTCAGCCAACGGGCGTGTCGGCGCTTCGCCGATCGCCCGGTCGGCGACGACCTCGTCGAACGGTGCCTGGAGGCGGCCACCCACGCCCCCAGTGCGGAGAACCTCCAGCCGTGGGAGTTCGTCGTCGTCCGCGACGCCGGACTGCGTGCCGCCATCGGCGATCTCACCAGCCGGGCCTGGCAGGGGGGTGGGCGGCGCCACTCCGAGGCTCGCCTCGAGCCGTCACTCCTCGAAGAGGTGCACCAGGGAGCCGAAGGCGGCATCGCCGCCGCGCCGGTGATCATCGTGG
>CAZNLF010000037.1:0-10289 GCA_964573595.1 uncultured Acidimicrobiaceae bacterium
TCATGCAGACCACCGCCCACGAGGAGAAGCTCGAGCGGTGCCGGGTCGGCGCCAATGAACAGATCCCGTTCGGGTGCCCGGAGGGATGCCTGTTCTACGAGCCGCGGAAGGTTTCCGGCGCGGGCTGGACCATCCGGACCCCCGACGAGTCCTGAACCCGGGCCCGGGCCCTGTCTGGCGGAGTTAGCTCTCCACGATGTCGCCGAGGAGGTCCACCTGGACACCGTTGCCCTCGAGCCAGGCCACGGCACGGTCGACGGTACCGGCGTCACCGTCGAGCTCGCAGATGATCCAGCCGCTGTCCTCGCCGACGTCGGCCCGCCGGATGTTGGGGACGATGTCGAACGCCTGCACCATTCGGGCGATGATCGGCTCCCGCACGAGCTCCTCGGGGAAGGTCAGCTTGACCCGGACGCCGATCACCGGGCCGACCGGCCCGTCGTCAGTGCATCGTTCAGGTTGCCGGAGCGGAACCCGTCCAGGTCGAGGGTGACATACCGGTAGCCCGCCTCGTGGACCACCCGGGTGACCTGCTCCCGGCAGGCCACGACGTCGGCCAGGTCCGCCGGTGGGACCTCGATGCGGGCGGTGTCGCCGTAGTGGCGGACCCTGACCTGGCGGAAGCCCAACGACCGGAGCCCCGACTCGGCCCGGGTGACCGATTGCAGTGTGCCCAGGGTCACCGGGGTGCCGTAGGGGACGCGTGACGCCAGGCACGCGGCGGCGGGCTTGTCCCACGTGCGGAGCCCCAGCCGGCGCGACCAAGCCCGGACGTCCGACTTGGTGAACCCGGCGGTCACGAGGGGGAAGCGGGCACCGTACTCGAGGGCGGCCTGCTGACCGGGTCGATGGTCCCCCAGGTCGTCGAGATTCACCCCGAGCACGACGGTCGCCGGGTCGGACCGGCCGTCGTCGGTGGCGTCGACGGCGGCGATGGGTCCGAGGGCCTCCATGAGGGACGTCTTGCAGTGGAAGCAACGCGAGCCGTCGTTGGCCGAGTAGGCCGGATCGGCCAGCTCGTCCGTCTCGACCTCATCGAAGCGGAGCCCCCATTCGCTCGCCAGCAGGCGGCAGTCGGCCAACTCCTCGGGGGCCAGCGACGGCGAGACGGCGGTGACGCAACGGACGCTCCCCGGCCCCAGCGTGTCGGTGGCCACCCAGGCGAGGAACGCCGAGTCCGCACCGCCGCTGAACGCCACCACCAGCGGCCCGATGCGTGTCAGCTCGGCCCGCAGGGCGCCAAGGTCACCCCCGGAGGGGAGGTCACCCATCCATAGCCACCTGGGCGAGGACGACCTCCACCGGGGCGACCATGCCGGTGAGGAACGGGCCGAACTCGGCGAACCGGGCCGAACCCTCGTCGAACCGCATCGTGTAGACGCAGTCCTTCAGGTCATCGGGGCGCACCCCGAAGAGGGTGACACCCCACTCCCAGTCGTCGATGCCGGTTGACCCGGTGATCACCTGGACGATCCTTCCCTTGAAGGCCCGTCCGGCCGTGCCGTGCCCGTACATCATCGCCTTGCGTTCCTCGAAGGGCATGGAGAACCAATTGGAGCCCTCCGCGTCGCCGCGTCGCTTGGACATGGGGTAGAAGCAGAACGCGCTCATGCCCTCGGGAGGGAGGTGGGGGTACAGGCGTGCCTGCTTCATCTCGTCGGGGATCCCCTCTGCGTACTCCGACACCTCGGTCAGCGACACGTACGAGTCGACGACGACCAGTCCGGCCGCCTGCAGGTCCGACTGCAGCCGACGCAGGCGCCACAGATCGGCCCCGAGGGCCATGAAGCCCAGGTCGGCCTTGTGGCCGAGCATGGCCACCGTCACCACCTGGACGTCGTCGGCCTCGGCGCTCTTGACCGCCTGAATCACTGCTGCTGCGTCGGACACCTGGTCGCCCGAGCGGATCCGTTCGTCGGGGCGCCTGCAGAACAGGTGGAGGACTCCCCAGCCGACTGATGGAACGAGGGGTTCGGTCACGGACCCAGTGTAGGGAAAGAACGAAGGGCGCCCCACCGGGCGCCCTTCGTTGCGTGATCTGTCCCCCCGGTCGGGCGGAGCCGGATCTGTCCCCCCGGTCGGGCGGAGCCGGTCGACCTAGAAGTCGTCCATGCCCCCGCCGGGAAGGCCGGCGCCACCCTCTTCGGGCTTGTCAACGATGACCGCCTCGGTGGTGAGGAACAGGGCGGCGATCGAGGCGGCGTTCTGGAGCGCAGAACGGGTCACCTTCACGGCGTCGATGACGCCGGTGTCGAACAGGTCGACGTACTCGCCGGTCGCGGCGTTGAGTCCCTCGGTGGGCTTCTTCAGGTTGCGCACCTTGTCCACGATGACCCCTCCTTCGAGGCCGGCGTTGACGGCGATCTGCTTGAGGGGCTCCTCGACGGCCCGGGCCACGATCCGGGCACCGGTCGCCTCGTCGCCCTCCAGCTTCTCCGCGGTGTCGAGCACGGCGGACTGCGCACGCAGCAGGGCCACACCGCCGCCGGGCACGACGCCCTCTTCGATGGCGGCCTTGGTGGTGGAGACGGCGTCCTCGATCCGGTGCTTCTTCTCCTTCAGCTCCACCTCGGTGGCAGCACCGACCTTGATGACGGCGACGCCCCCGGACAGCTTGGCCAGACGCTCCTGGAGCTTCTCGCGGTCGTAGTCGGAGTCGGTGTTGTCGATCTCGGCCTTGATCTGGTTGATGCGGCCCTTGATCTCGTCGTCGGAACCGCCGCCCTCGACGATGGTCGTCTCGTCCTTGGTCACCACGACCTTGCGGGCGGTGCCGAGGAGGTCGAGGCCGACGTTCTCCAGCTTGAGGCCGACTTCCTCGGTGACCACCTGGCCGCCGGTGAGGATGGCGATGTCCTGGAGCATGGCCTTGCGACGTTCACCGAATCCGGGGGCCTTGACCGAGACGCTGCGGAACGTGCCGCGGATCTTGTTGACCACCAGGGTGGCGAGCGCCTCGCCCTCGAGGTCCTCGGCGATGATCACCAGCGGCTTGCCACCCTGCATGATCTTCTCCAGTAGGGGCAGAAGGTCGCGCACGGCGGTGATCTTCGAGCCCACCAGCAGCACATAGGTGTCCTCCAGGACCGCCTCCATGCGTTCAGGGTCGGTCACGAAGTAGGGGGAGATGTAGCCCTTGTCGAAGCGCATGCCCTCGACCAGGTCCATGTCCATGCCGAAGGTCTGGGACTCCTCGACGGTGATGACGCCGTCCTTGCCCACCTTGTCGATGGCCTCGGAGATCATCTCGCCGATCTCCGGGTCGGCGGCCGAGATGGACGCCACCTGGGCGATCTGGCTCTTGGAATCGGTGTCGCGGGCGATGCCCCGCAACGAGGTGACCGCAGCCTCGACGCCGGCTTCGATCCCCTTCTTCAGGGACATGGGGTTGGCGCCGGCGGCCACGTTCCGCAGACCCTCGTGGACCATGGCCCAGGCGAGGACCGTGGCCGTGGTGGTGCCGTCGCCGGCGACGTCGTCCGTCTTCTTCGCGACCTCTTTGACGAGTTCGGCGCCGATCCGCTCGAAGGGGTCCTCGAGCTCGATGTCCTTGGCGATGGAGACGCCGTCGTTGGTGATCGTGGGGGCGCCCCACTTCTTGTCGAGGACGACGTTGCGCCCCTTTGGTCCGAGGGTGACGCGTACCGCGTCGGCGAGCTTGTTCATGCCGCTCTCGAGGGACCGGCGGGCCTCCTCGTCGAACGTGATCAACTTGGCCATCTGGTGTTCCTCCGTGGTGGTTAGCACTCTGCACTGTCGAGTGCTAACAGCAAACCACGTCTGAGCGTCGTGCGCAACAGCGGGCCCCGGCCCGGAGCCGGCACCGATCCGCCCCCGCCGCTCCGCCGTCGACCCGAGATCCCCGGCCTCTGGCGAGATAGGGCCAGCTCAGGGCAGCTGTCGACCGGCCCGCTCGACGAAGCCGTCGAAGAGCTGCCGGGCCTGATCCCCGGGTCCCCTCCCGTCCGGCCCGAACCCACCGAGCAGCTCGTCGGCGGCCTCCGCATCGAGCGAACCGTGGCGGCGGGCCTCCTCCACCCAGTGGCGGACGATCTGCCGATCGGCCTCGGGATGGAACTGTACGCCGGTGTGGGCACCGAGGACGAAGGCCTGGAGGCAGTCCGGCGTGCGCGCCACCGGCTCGGCCCCGGGTGGGGCGCTGAACCGATCCTCGTGCCAGCTCACCCACGGGCCGGGTGGGATCCGCTCCGGATCGGTGGTCTCGATCAGGCGCCAGCCGATCTCCGGCGAGGGGGCCCGGCCCACCTGCCCGCCGAGCACCTGGGCCAACAGCTGGCCACCGAAGCACACGCCCAGTACCGGGACCCCCTCGGCGACCGCCCCTTCGACCAGGGCCCGCTCGGGGCCGATCCATCCGACCGAGGGGTCCGTGACCGATCTGACGGATCCCATCACCACCAGGAGGTCGAAGGTGCCGGGGGCCGGCAGGCCGGCCCGACCGTGGTCCGCCCGGGACGAGCTGACGGAAAAGCCCAGCTCACAGGCCCGTTCGCCGAGGATGCCGGCAACGTCCCAGTCGCTGTGCGCGAGAAATGTCACACGATCCGTCATCGACCGTCCCACTCCGGCTCTCCCCACCGGGTGGCGGACGCCGGTCCCGGAACGGCCCACCCGGCCGCGGCGTACCACCCCATCACGGTGGCCGGCCGGCCCGCAAGCGACCGGCCGGCCCGCGAGCGACCGGGCGATCGGGCGACCGGGGAGGAAGGGTGACCCGGCACGCCCCGGCACCAGGTGGAATTCCGGCGCCGCTCCGCCGTTTCGATGCGCCGGCCCCGGTCGGCGCCTCCTCAAGCAGCTCGTCGAAAGGGCCGATGGATAGCTATGTCCGACATCGGCGACTCCGTCGCCACACGCTCGGTCGGCGGGAGCGAGCACCTCCTCGCTCGTCTCGTCGACGAGTTGCCCGACGCCGTGATCATCATCGACGCCCAGGGTCGGGTGCAGTGGGCCAACCGGACGGCGGTGGAGCTGTTCCCCCGTTCGATGGCCGATTCCATCGGGGCGAGCGGCCTCGATCTGGTCCATCCGGACGACCTGGAGTTCGTCCTGCTGTCGTTGGCCAGCGTGCAGAGCAAGGAAGTCGGCGCACCGATCGAGATCCGGTTGAAGACGAAGACCGGCTGGCGGCTGACCGAGATGATCGGCTCCCCGGTCCCCTGGCTCGAGGACGGTGCCGTGCTCCTGACCATCCGTGACGTCACCCAGCGGCGGCGCTTCGAGCTCGTGCACGACCACGATGCCCGCCTCCGCTCCCTCGTCCACAACTCGGCGGCGATCACCATGCTCGTGTCGGCTGACGGCTGCGTCGAGTCCGTGTCCGCGGCGATCACACGACAGCTCGGCCACGATCCGGAGTTCATCGAGGGTCAGCCGCTGTCACACCTGGTGCCCGAGGCCCACCGGGAGGAGCTCGAAGGGGCGTTCGAACGGGCGTCGCGTGGCGCCTCGGTGGCCGGACCGGTGACGGTGACCATCCCCCTCATCCGCCATGGCAACAAGGAGACCCTCCCCTTCGAGCTCTCCTTCGTTAACCTGGTTGACGACCCGACGGTCGGCGGTTACGTCGTCACCGGCCACGACATCACCGAAAGGAGGACGGCCGATCTCGAGCTGCGGACGGCGCTCTCGCTGCTCAAGGCGACTCTCGACTCCACCGCCGACGGCATCCTCGTGGTCGCAACCGACGGCCGGGTGGTCAGCTTCAACCAACGCCTCGCCGAGATGTGGCAGGTCCCGGAGTCGGTCCTCGAGGGCGCCGATCGCACGGCGCTCACCGCCTACGTGCGCGACCAGTTGTCGAGGCCTGCGGAGTTCGTCTCCAAGGTGGAGCAGGTCTACGAGGTGAACGCGGCGGAGAGCAACGACGTGCTCGAGTTCAAGGACGGCCGGGTCTTCGAACGCGTCTCCAAGCCGCAGACGGTCGACGGCACGATCGTCGGGAGGGTGTGGAGCTTCCGGGACATCACCGACAGGAAGAGACTCGAGGAGCGCCTGTCCTTCCAGGCCTTCCACGACTCGCTGACCGGTTTGGCCAACCGGGCGCTCTTCCAGGACCGCCTCCATCATGCCGTCTCGAGGATCGAGCGAACTCGCCACCACCTCGCCGTGCTCTATCTCGATCTCGACAACCTGAAGGTGGTGAACGACACCCTCGGCCACTCGGCGGGGGACGCCCTCCTCCGCTCCGTGGCCGACATCCTGCGTGGCTGCCTGCGCAGCTTCGACACCGTGGCTCGCCTGGGCGGCGACGAGTTCGGCATCCTGGTCGAAGAGATCAAGCACCCGGCGGAGGCCGTCGGCTTGGCGGACCGGCTGTTGAGGGCGATCCGCCGTCCGCTCATCGTGGTCGGCCAGAACATCGGCGCGACCGCCAGCATCGGCATCACCTTCGATGCGCCCGGGCTGACCGGCGATCAACTCCTCTGCAATGCCGATCTCGCCATGTACCGCGCCAAGGAGCTCGGCGGCGACAGGTACACCGAGTTCGACGAAGGGATGCTGGCCACGCTGCTGGCCGCCACCTGACCGCTCATCCCGATCCCGGCATCGGGACCCTGCTCAGCGCGGAGGCTCTCGATCGGCGCTTCGCTTGCGCATCAGTTCCTCCATGTCGTGGGGCACGACGATCTGCGGCACCCGGTTTTGGGGATCGAGCAGGGGATTGAACGGGTTCGACTGGGTGCGCAGGAAGATCAACGCCGCGTTGACCCGCCGGTCGATGAGGCTGTGGTCAACGAGCCCGAGCTTGCGGAAGATGATCGTCACGTACTTCTCGACCGCCTTCATCGAGATGTTCAGTGCCTCGGCGACGGCCCGGTTGGACAGTCCGTGGGCGATCTGCTCGAGGACGTCGACCTCGCGCGGGGTGAGCTCGTCGAGGGCGGTGCCACCGCCCTGCTTCACCAGCAGGTCCACGATGCTCGGGTCCAACACCGACTGGCCCTCTCGCAGCTCCCGGAGTGCCCCGATCACGGTGGTGGTGCTGGGCAACTGCTCGTCGAGGAGGAATGCGATGCGCGACGCCCCACCCCGCAGCAGCTCGAGGGCGAACCCGTTCGCCCGCTCGGAGATGACCACGATGCCCAGCTCGGGGTAGTCGGCACGGAGGCGGCGGGCGATGTGGATGGTCTCCATCGTGGAGATGACCGGGCTGCGGATGCTGATGATCACCGCCTCGGGGTCCAGCTCGGCGGTCATGGCGAGCAGCTCGGTGTGGTTTCGCGCCCGACCCACCACCCCGACGTCGGGGGTCTCGGCGAGGAGCGCTTCGAGACCGTCACCGATGAGGAAGCTGTCGGAGGCGAGCAACACTCTGATCGGGTCCTGATCCCGGGCGGTTGACATGTCTGGTCTCCTTGCAACCGGCGGCGGAAGGCCGACTGCGACCGACACCCCGGAGCCAGGTCTCCCGCCGGTAGATCTCCAAGGTCGGTCTTATCCTATGACGATCCCAAGGCAGTTTCCCCCAGGGACGGGGCGGCCGGCCACTATGGTGCCTGCCCCCCCTCGGCCGGAGAGCCTGCCCCCGGGGCTCCCCCCTCGGCGGCAACCGCCGAGCCCCCGGCATCCGCCGGGTCCGGTGGCCGGGGGACTCCCGCGTTCCCGGGATCCTCCATGATGGGACGGTGGCGACCATGGAATTCGCGGTGCTGGCCGAGCGGATCGTGGAGCGACGCCGCCCCGGAGACCGGTGCCTGGTGATCGGGGTCGACGGGTGGTCCGGGGCGGGCAAGACCGGCTTCGCCCGGCGGCTCGCCTCGCAGCTGTTCGCCGCGTGCATCAGCACCGACGAGCTCGTGCCCGGCTGGGACGGTCTGCGCGCCTCGCTCGACCTGGTCGCCGGGGGGATCCTCGCCCCAGTGACCCGCGGCGAACCCGGCCGGTGGCGCCGGTTCGACTGGGTGGCGCAGCGACCGGCGGAGTGGGTCGAGGTCCCAACGGCCGAGGTGCTGGTCGTCGAGGGTTGCTGTACGGGAGTGCCCCCGATCGTCGGGTACCTCTCGTACCTGATCTGGCTCGAGGCCCCCGATGCCGAGCGTCGGCGCCGCCTCCAGGCCCGGGAGGACTGGGAGGCGTACTCCCCGTTCTTCGACCGGTGGAGGGCGCAGGAGGTGGCGCTGCAGTCCGGCGCCGGGACACCGGCCCGTGCCGATCTGGTCGTCGACAACAGCGAGGTCCGACACGCCGATCCGTGGGGGGACCGGCTGGTCGTCGACGACCGCCCGCCGGCACGGACCGGTGTCGACTGATCGGCTCGGTCCGAGCCGGCACGGCGACCCGGGTGACCGGGTGGTCATCCCCCGTTCTGTGAGAACTCTCCCCATGACGACATCGCCGACTGCAGTTCGTGCCGCAATCGCTGTTCGACGGCCACGAAGGCGTCCCGCTCCTGTAGCGCGACGTTCCTCGGTCTCGGCAGGTCGACATCGATGATGGCGGTGATACGACCGGGGCGGGGGCTCATGACGTAGATGCGGTCCGAGAGGACGACTGCCTCGTTGATGTCGTGGGTGACGAGGACCACCGTCGAGCCGACCTCGGACCAGACCCCACCCAGCCACTGCTGCAGGTCGGCGCGCGTGATGCCGTCGAGCGCGCCGAACGGCTCGTCCAGCAGGAGGAGGGAGTGGCCGGCGATGACCGTGCGCAGGAACGCCACCCGCTGGCGCATGCCGCCGGAGAGCTGCCAGGGCCAGGCGCGGGCGAACTCGGCGAGCCCGAACCGCTCGAGGAGCGGGAGGGCACGCCGGCGGGCCTCGCGTCGTCGGACGCCCTGGAGCTCGAGCGAGAGCGCGATGTTGTCGACCACCCGCCGCCAGTCGAGGAGTGCGTCGTGCTGGGGCATGTACGCGCTCGCCCCCAGCCGGTCCCCGAGCGCCTCCCCGTTGATCAGGACCCGTCCCCCGGTGGCGTCGTCGAGCCCGGCGACGATGTTGAAGAGCGTGCTCTTCCCGCAGCCGCTCGGTCCGATCAACGACACGAATTCGCCGTCCCCGGCCACGAGGTCGACCCCGTCGACGGCCAGGACGTCCCCGTCGTCCGCCGTGTAGCGCTTGGTGACCCCGGCCAGCTCGAGCGTCGGCTCGGGGGGGCTCATCGCTTCGGCCGCCACGGCATCGACAGACGTTCGACGAGGCCGACCAGACCGAAGAGGGTGATGGTCAGTACGGCGATGACGAAGACCGCCCCGAGCACGAGGTCGGTGCGGATCGGGGCCGCCCTGATGGCCGTGGTCATGTACACGCCCAGTCCCTGTTGGGCGCCCACGAATTCCGCCACGATGGCGGCGCTGTACGCGTAGGTCACCGAGATCTTGAGGCCGGTGAAGAACTGGGGGAGCGCGCCCGGGAGCCGCACCCGCATGAGCAGCTGCAACCGGCCGGCACGCATGGTGCGGAGCAGGTTCATGGCGTCGGGATCGGCCGATGCCAGGCCTTGCACCAGGCCGACCGAGATCGGGAAGAAGCTGAACAGGGCGACCAGGACGATCTTCGGGAGCAGGCCGAATCCCCACCAGACGAGCACCAGTGGCGCGAGGGCGATGATCGGGACTGTCTGGGAGGCGACGATGAGCGGGTACAGGCTTCCCCGGACCGGCCGGAACGTGTCGATGGCGATCGCCGTCGCGGCGCCGACGACGATGGCGAGCATCATGCCGAGCACGGCCTCCTCGGTGGTGACCCCAATCGCCGGCCAGATGTCGACCCGGTCGTTCCAGGTGGAGCGGACGATCGTCTCGGGCCCCGGGAGCAGCTGCGGATCGACATGGTGGAGGGAGACGAACAGTTGCCAGATCGCCAGGCAGACGACGACCACGGCGAGGGGCGGCAGGACGGCCCGGAGCCGCCGCCGCAGATGGTCCGGTCCTCGACCCGGGGTCGGAGACGGAGCCGGCGTGGGAGGGAGGGAGGCGGCCGCCGTGCCGGTGTCTCCTTCGGGTCTGGTCAGCGAGGTCATGCCCCACTCATGGTAGAGCATGCCCGCAAAAACCTGACTAAAATAGTCAAGTTTTACGGGGACCGGAACGCGTCAGGCCTCCGGCCACAGGCGCCACGTAAGCTGGCGGCGGCGGTGCGAGGCCCCGACCCGTCGAACCTATCGAATGGATCTCCCAGGATGCCCCGACGCTCCCGACGCTCCCGACGCTCCCGACGCATGGCGCTGCCCTTGCTCCTCACCGTGCTGCTCGGGGTGATGTCGGTCGCCTGCAGCACCACCGGTTCGGCCTCCCCGACTTCCTCGTCGAGTGGCACGGGGGGCCTGCG
>CAZNLF010000037.1:10389-16835 GCA_964573595.1 uncultured Acidimicrobiaceae bacterium
GCCGGCCTCTCCCAGGTGAACACGATCGAGCTCGCCGTGCTCCAGTCGTCCCCGTACACGTCGCCGGCCCAATTGAGCGGAAAGCTCTACGGTGGGTTCGGGGTCCCGAGCGACCCACCGATCATCAAGACGATCTTCGAGAAGGTCGGGGTCGCCGATCCCGTCTACCACGAGGTCGTCCTCAACGGCTCCGCGTACCAGGCGTTGGCGGCAAAGCGGGTCGCCTACACCACCATGTTCGGAGGCATCGACGATGTCACCGCCGAGCTCCAGGGTGCGAAGTTGAGGCTGTTCCCGATCCGCGACTACCTGGGTGCGGCAGCCAGCTTCCCCGACGACTCCCTGGCCGCCAGCGACGCGGAGATCACCCACGACCCGTCGCTGCTCAGGCACGGCCTCGCCGCCCTGGCCGAGGGCTACATCTTCGCGGCGCACCATCCGGCCCAGGCCGAGCAGGACCTGATCCGCGACAACAAGACGGCGCTGGCGCACAGTGCCAACATCGTCGTCGCCACCGGGAACGCCACGGCGCCGACCTTCCTCGACGCCGCCGGGCAGTGGGGGTCCCTGTCCGACGCCAGCTTCGCCGGCATCACCCAGATCATGGCCGCAGGTGGACTGTTCAAGGGAACGACACCGCCGCCGGCATCGGACGACTACACCAACGACCTGCTCCCCCAGGGTTGATCGGCCGACGGGAATCCACCCCGCCGGATCATTAGGGCGCTCCCCACTCCATCGCCCGCCCGACCCGGTCGATACGTGCAGCAATGCGCTGAGGTCCGAACGGTCCACCACGTAGTGATCCCGCCCGAGAGGAGCGGAAGGCGGCTGCGATCGAGGTGCATCCCACGTCGTCCACCGGGGAGAGCCAAGTGAACAGTTTGGGCCACGTCACGTCGAGGCTGATCCCGAGCCAAGCTGTCCACCCGATACCGAAGAGGTCGCGGTGGGCATTCGACGACCTGCTGGACAGGCGCTTCCTCAGGCCTCGCTACGAGCCGATCGTCGATCTGGTCAGCGGTGTTCCGGTGGGTGCCGAGGCGATGGCGCGCTGGCCCGAATTGGGGATCCTGCCGGGGTCGGCCCATCAGTGGGCAGTCTCGGAGGGACGGCTGGCCGAGCTCGACGAGGCGTGCCGCAATGCGGCCGTCGACGATGCCATCGACCGCGGCCTCGCCTCGCCCTTCTGCCTCGTCGTGAACCTCGAGCGGTCGGTCATCGGACCGGGGACAGCCGCTCGTCTCCTGGAGCGGGTCGTGGACCATGCCTCGCTGGTCGTGGAGATCATCGGGCCGGAGAGCAGAGGTCGGTCCACCGCGCTGCTCCGAACCGTCGAGCAGCTGCGGGAGTTCGGTTGTGCGATCGCCCTCGAGGACTCCGGTACCTGTGTCGACGGCGCGGTGCTGCCCTCCATCGAGCCGGACGTCATCAAGCTGGACGTCTCGGTGGTTCAGGGCCGGCCGGGCGGTGGTGACGCGGCCCTGGCTGCCGGCATCGCCTGGTACGCCGACCGCACGGGTGCCGCGGTGCTTGCCGAGGGGATCGAGACCGAGGCGCATCTACAGAGGGCGTTGGCCTTCGGGGCCACGCTCGGCGAGGGTTGGTACTTCTCCCGGTGGGAGCCCTTCGGCGCCTGACGACCCGCCGCCGGTCCGGTCCGGCCGTGCCGGATGACCATTCGGTTCCCGCCGGCGCCCCCGGGCGGGAGGGCTCCCGGTCGGTTGCCTCCGACTCAGTCCTCGACGCGGAGGTCACCCACCGCCCGTTCGCGGGGGAAACCCGAGCCGAACGGGTCGGTCTGGCCCCTCAGGAACCAGAGAGCGGCGGTCACCCGGCGGTCGACATGGCTCCGGTCCACCAGTTCCAGCTTTCGGAAGATGGCGGTGATGTCTTTCTCGATCGCCTTCACCGAGATGTTCAGCGCGCTGGCGATCGCCCGATTGGAGAGGCCTCTGGCCATCTGCTCCAGCACCTCCGGCTCCCGACTGGTGAGTCTGCCGACCGGCACCCCCTCGTAGTGACTCACCAGGGAGTCGACAACCGTCGAATCCAGTGCCGAGTGACCGGAACAGACGTCATGGAGGGCGTCGAGGACTGTCTCCATGTCGAGCCGCCGCTCATCCATCAGGTAGGCGACCCGGGACGCACCTCCTCTGATCGCCTCGAGCGCGTCGCCGTCGTCGTGGTCGGAGATGATGAGGATCCCGAGGCGCGGAAACTCCCGCCGCAGCTGGCGGGCGACCGCGATGGTGGCGAGGGCGGCCCGGTGCGGAGAGCGGATGTTGACGATCACCGCCTGGGGGTGGGCCTCGTCCACCATCCTGACGAGGTCCAAGTAATCCGATGTCGTTCCGACCACGTCGACCTCGTCCACCTCGGCCAGCAGCGAAGCGATCCCGTCCCCGATCAGAGGACTGTCGGTCGCCACCACAACTGACGTCGATCCTTGCCTGCGGACGGTCATCGGAACCTTCCTGCCCGCACCCACGTGAACCCTCCCGCCCGCGCACGGTTCGCACGGGCAGATCTCGACAGTGGATGCCGCCACCCCCTGCTGCCACCTTACGCTCATCACCGTGGATGTGGTCGGTGGATTTCGTCCTGCCGACCCGGTCCAGGCTCGAAAAGTACTTACCCCCCAGAGGATTTATGGCCTGCTCCCCTCTTCCGGAGCCGGTGATCGGGTCGATATTCGATTGGTCGGGCGTCGAGGCCGGTCGCTGCCCGCCGGGACCGCTGGGTGGACGCGACCGCCGCCGTCGGCGACCGGGTACCGGCGACAGCAGATTCGGTACCGGGGACCCGGCCGGATACGGACCGCTGTCGAACAAGGGAAGGTGGGGGATGTGGCACTCGTCAGTCCGACGTCCTCGCCGTGCGCCGCGGCGCTCCGTTCCGGCGAGCGTGTGGCGCGCTCGTTGCAGTCGCTCCCGACATGATGAGGCGGCACGATCGGTCCTTCGGTGACGGTCTCGACGTCAGGGGGCACCTCGTGGCGGGGTTCCTGGCCCTCGACCGCCTCGATGACGCCGCCGTACGGGTCGAGCTCGATCAGCTCGGCGACGGTTGCACTCCCTCCGAACTCTGGCCGTCCATCGCGTTGCTGGGTGCCCAATATTCCTTGCACGCCGGGGGCGCCGCCGATGCGCTGGATCAACTCGATCGAGTGGAGGCGGCCCACGGCGGAGGGCCGTGCACAGCGGCATCGACGGCCCTGATGATGCGTGCCCGGGCGGATCTGCTCCTGGCGTGCGGCTGCGGTGGACAGGCGGCCAGGGTGATCAGGGCCGAGGGGGGACGGCTGGCACGGGTGCCGGCAGCGAGGCTCCGCGCCCTGAGCGGTGGCGACGCCGTGGGGGCGGGCGACGGAGTGTGGGCGGACGACGGAGTGTGGGCGGACGACGACGACACCGGCGTCCAGTGGCCGTCGATCCGCGACGACCTCGAGCTGCTCCTCCTGTACGCCGTCGCCGCTTCCCGCGGTGGCGACGACCGCGCCGCCCGGCGGCTGGCCATCCGGGCTGTTGGCCTGCACCGTCGCACCGGGATCCTTCGGCCATTCGCCACGGTGGCGACCGCCGACCGGGTCCGGCTCCTGACCCTCGCCGGCGGGGTCCTCGATCCCCACGACACGGCCAGGCTCGCCGAGCGGGCGCCTGTCTACCCCGTCCGGCTGATCGTCGTCCGGCTCAGCCGGTGCGAGCAGAACATCCTCGAGGCGTTGGCCGGGACGAGCTCCAGGCAGGCCATTGCCGACTCGCAATTCGTGTCGGTCAACACCGTCAAGACCCACCTGAGGAGCATCTATCGCAAGGTGGGTGGCACCACGCGGGAAGCGATCCTCCATCACGCTCGTGAAGAGGGGCTCCTTCCCATCGGAGGTGGACGGTGAGCCCTCGGGACCCCCGGCGGGCTCCGACGCCGCCGTTCCGCCGAATTTCGGAAGGCGGGCCGGCCCACCCGTCGTGGTACCTTCGGGGTTCGGTGACCCACCTGGATGTGGAGCGGTCAGATCGCCGTGCGGAGCGTGGCACTGGAGACGCTCGCTGGGCCCACGCATGCACCCGGGGCGCTCTGGACGTGGGCAGGTCCCGGACGGTGGGCCCACCGCGCGACGGGCACACCGGACTACCGGAACGGCCGTGACGCCATCACCGCCTTCACGGAGTGGACAGGCGGTCCGGCCGACCGGCCGGGGACCGACTCGGTTCCGGGACACCCCCGTGGAGATAGCCCTGTTGGACCGCGACGGGGTCATCGTCGCCGTCAACGGCGCGTGGGACTCCTTCTGTGCGGCAAACGGTGGCGAACCGGAACGGGCCGGCATCGGGCTGTCCTATTTGGACGTCTGCGCGGCCTCGGAGGGCGATTCCAGTGCGGACCACGTCGCCGAGGCCATCCGCACGGCGCTGCAGGGTGACCTTCCCGCGCCGATGCTGGTCGACGTTCCCTGTCACAGCTCGAGCCTGTCCCGCTGGTTCGACACCCTCGTCTCCTCCCGGCTCGATGACGACGGCCGTTGCCTCGGCGCCACCGTCACCCTGTCGTTGGCCCTGGCGACTCCCCGGCCGACCCGACCGGCTAGCAGGGGGGGTCGGCCCACCGCCCCGGTGCCGGGCGCGACCGGGGACACGGAGGCCGTCGCAAGGATGGACCGCCGCCCGCCGGTCGGTGCCGGAACCGCCCATCCGCACGAGCGCCTGGGCGACGGGTTCGCCCAGGTGGTCCTCGAGCTGGCGCAGACCGGCATCCTGGTCGTGGGTGACGACGGGATCATCCTGAGTGCCAGCCGCTGTGCCGGCCAGATGTTCGGCTACGGCCGGGACGGCCTCGTCGGCGCCTCCGTCGAGCGACTGCTCCCCGGATGGGTGACTCCTCCGGGGACCGTACCGCTGGCCGGGCCGGCACCGGGTTCACCCACAGCGGGCGGGGACGGGAGAACCACCAGGCTCGGCGTCCGCGCCGACGGATCGCCGCTGCGCCTGTACGTCGATTCCGGCCCCCTCCCGCTGAGCCGCGGGTCGGGGACGGTCATCGTGACCGCCGAGGCGCAAGAGGAGGGGGCGGTGACGCAGTCGGTGGGGCTCGCTCAGCTCGAGGACCAGGCCCACCGGATGGCCGAGGACCTCGACCGCGTCGTCCGCCGGCTCTTCGCCTGCGGTCTGACCGTCGCCGGCATCCGGGGCCGGCACCCGCCGGACGGCGATGTCGGCACCGGCCTCCGCCTCGTCGCCGACGCCCTGGACGACGCCGTCAAGGAGATCCGGACCGCCGTGTTCCGGCACGGTTCGAACTAGCGGACGACGCTCACCTCCGGCCGCCGACGGTCCCGGTTCGCACCGGCCATGAGCACCGGGGGCGCACCGGGGGTGCGCACCGGGGCACTCACTCCCCGTCCGCAGCTCCTCGACGTTCACCGACCGGCGCGGTGCCCGCCAGCAGCGCGAATCCGCGCCAGCGCCAGAAACAGTCGACGCGCGTGAGCCCGGCGCTGCGCATCCACCCGAGCTGGGGTTCGATCGCGGTGAGTCGGTCCTCCGGGTCGTCGTCGGGCCGGCCGATGAGCTCCAGGAACTCACGGTGCAGCTCGGGGGTGGCGGACTGCACGACCTCGAGGTTGGCGAACAGGCCGCCCTCGTTCAGCATCAGAGCGACCTCCGCCAGGAGGGACCGCTTGCGCCGATCCTCGAGGTGGTGGATCGCGAACCCCGAGACGATGACGTCGAATTCACCCAGCGGTACCAGCGGATCGACCAAATCCCAGGAGCGCACGGTGACCCTCCGGTCACCGTCGAACCTCGCCCGGGCGTGATCGAGCATCGCCGGCGACGAATCGACGGCGACCACCTCTCGGATGCCGGGACACGCATCCATGACCCGGGCGGCGAGCCTGCCGTCACCGCACCCCAGGTCGAGCAGGGAGTGGGGAGCGGCGGGGAGCAGGGACACCAGGGCCTGTTCACCGGCGATCCGGGGCTCGAGTCGACCCACACGGGCCAGGTACCCGTCCACCTGTTCCGGGTGGCTCCAGCTGGTGACCCGATCATCCTCGGGCCCGGCGGGGGCGGCCATGCGTCAATACTTGCCGATCACAGGTCCGGGTGCCGTGCTCCCGGGACGTGCCGCCGCTGCACCGGACGACGGAGTGATGGCGCCGGTCGGGCCCGCCCAGAGCCGGTCGGTGGCAGACTCTGTGGGTGATCACGGGCAGCCACGCCATTCTCTATGCCGAGGATCCGGAGGCGGCGCGGTCCTTCCTGCGCGACGTCCTCGGGCTCCCGTTCGTCGACGTGCACGGTGGCTGGCTGATCTTCAAGCTCCCGCCCGCCGAGCTCGGCGTGCACCCGACGGGGGAGCCGGGCGAGGGGAGCACGGGGCCGACGTCGGGAAGCCACGAGCTGTACCTGATGTGTGACGATGTCGACGGCACGGTCGCCGAGCTC
>CAZNLF010000038.1:0-7838 GCA_964573595.1 uncultured Acidimicrobiaceae bacterium
GTTACCGCGGAAGCACGGCCGAAAATTCGGTATGCGTCGAACCGTGTCGGAGGGGGGACTTGAACCCCCACGCCCTTTCGGGCACTAGCCCCTCAAGCTAGCGCGTCTGCCTATTCCGCCACTCCGACGAAGTGGCACCGATATCGCTATCGGGGCGACTGGCATGGTAGCGCGCCTCCACTCAATCCCTGGACACACCGTTGGTTCCCGCTGACCCAGGCGCCGAGCGGATCACCGACCACTGCCGAATCCACCGGTGGTGGTCACTGTCCCGCGTTGGTTGGGCCCGGCTTGAGGGCATTCCAGAGCGGGACATTCCACAAGACGCCGTCCACGGACGGGTTGTACGCCATGCCGGTGATCTGCACCCCGTTGGCCAGCAGCCCGGGTTCCTCGAACAACGGCAGCGAGACCATCTGGTCCCAGAGCTGATCGTCGATCTGACCGTAGTTCGACGCCCCGGACACCGGGTCGAGTGCCTGGGCGGCCTGGGCGAACAGCTGATCCACCTGAGGATCGTCGAACTGGCTCCAGTCCTGCTCGTCGTCGGCCCCGGTGCCCCCCTCCGTCTCGGAGTACCAGCCGGCTGTCGCCGTCGGGAACGGACTCCCCACCCGGGTGACCAGAGCCATGTCGTAGGCATTGGTGGCCACGACCGACGCCAGGCCGGCCGTGCCGGCCACCGGCAGGGTCACCACGTCGATCCCTGCCGCGTGCAGCTGTGCGGAGATGCCCGATGCCACCTGGTTGATCCACGGGTCGCCCTCCTCCACGGCCAAACGGAGCGTGAGCGCCTTCCCGTCCGCATCGACGTAGTCCCCGAGGGCATCGCGATGGAAGCCGACGCTCCGGAGGAGACGGTCGGTTGCATCGAGGTCGGGTGCCGTGTACTCGCCCGCGGCGGAAGACGGGCTGTACGACGACTGGATCGGCGTGGCCAGGTGGTCCTGATTGACCACCAGGTCGGGATCGATCGTCCCGAAGACGCGGGCCAGCAGTGAGGTCCGGTCGATGGCATGGGCGATCGCCTGGCGCACGGCGGGGTGGGAGGTGGGCGCGGCCGTCACGTTGAACTCGAGATCCAGAAGGTCGAGCGACCCCTTGATCAGGCTCTGCGTGTTGGGCAGGGACGAGACAGCGTCGAGCCCGCGCAGGTCGAAGGAGGTCGGCTGGGTGACGGCCTGATTGTCCGCGGCCAGGGCACCCACCCATGACGCCTGGTCGTCGGCGACCCTCACCGTCACCCGGTCGAGCACGGCCGGAGTGCCCCACCACCTCGGGTTCCGGGTCAGGACCGCCTCCTGGTCGGTGGCGGAGTGCAGCAGGTACGGGCCCGCCGACAGCTCGATGGAGGGGTTGAAGGTGTCGAAGCCGTGGTTCCAACCGACCCGACGGGCGATGTGGGCCGGGACCATGTGGTCGAACAGGTCCCGCCAATCGGTGTACGGCGTCGAGAAGACGACGGTCACGGTCTTTCCGGCATGGCTCGGATTCACCGAGCTCACGTCGTCGTAGCCCAGCGTCGACGCCACCTGGTCGGGCTGCCCGTCGGCGTTCACCCCGTCACCCCGTTGCGACTCCCACGCGTACACGAAGTCGTCGGCGGTGACCGGCACCCCGTCGGACCACACCGCCTTCGGGTTGATCACGTACTGGATGGTGAGCGGCGACGTCGAGGTCGCCTCGACGCTCAACAGCAGATCGGCGTTGACCTGGGGGACCAGCTTCGAGTTGATCACGTAGGCGCTGGGGAGCACCGAAGAGAGCAACGCCGGAGTGCCCGAGGTCGCTCCGCCGGGGGTGTTGGGATTGAACCCGGACCAGGGCCGGTCGAACTCGACGGTCGTCGAGCCCCCGGTGGCGGCCACGAGTTGCGAGGTGGCCGGTTGGTCCACCTGGCTGATGCGATGGGACCCCAGGTGGTCGACCAGGGCCACGGCCCCGATGATCAAGATGATGACCAGGGGCAAGGTCCATCGCGCCCGATGCTTCTGCCAGAGTGAGGCGAGGTGGGGCCGGCGCGAGGCGGACCCGGCGCCGGGGGCCGTCACTGCAGGCGCAAGATGAGGACCAGATTGGTGAAGGCGAAAATGACCGCAACGGTCACGGTGATCCGGTCCAGGTTCTTCTCGACGACCGTCGAGCCGGCAGCCGCGGTGCCCACGGAGCCCCCGAACATGTCGGACAGCCCTCCGCCCTTGCCGCTGTGCATGAGGATGAGGAAGATCAACGCCAAGCTGGCCAAGATCTGCAGTACCACGATGATTGCGGTCAGCACGCGAAGCTCCTCTTCTGGCTCGGGACCGAGGTGAACGCTACCAAAGTCAGCGGATGGCCCGGGTCGCGGCCCGGATGATCGCAACGAACGCCCCCACGTCGAGACTGGCCCCGCCCACCAGGGCTCCGTCCACGTCCGGGCACGCCAGGAGCGATTCGGCATTCTCCTCGGTCACCGAGCCGCCGTACTGGATGCGGAGCAGTGACGCCGCCTCCCCACCGGCCGCCTTCCCCGCCAGCTCCCGGATCCAGCTGCAGGCGTCCTGGGCGTCCTCGGGCGTCGCCGCCTGCCCGGTGCCGATGGCCCAGACCGGTTCGTAGGCGACGACCAGCCCGCCGACCACCTCGGGGGCGAGACCCGTGAGCGCAGATTCCAATTGATCGGCCAGGCGGTCCCTGGCCGACCCGGCCTCCCGCTCGTCGAGCGTCTCACCGACACAGCAGATCGGCGTCATGCCGTTGCGGAGCACAGCCCTGAGCTTGCCGGCGACGAGGTCGTCCGACTCGCCGAAGAGGTGGCGCCGCTCCGAGTGGCCGACGATGACGAACTCGACGTGGAGCTTGGCCAGCATCAGCGGGCTCACTTCGCCGGTGAACGCCCCCGAGTCCTCGACCGCACAGTTCTGCGCGCCGAGCGACACCGGTATCCCGTCCGGCTCGATGACGGACTGGACGGTCCGCAGGTCGGTGAAGGGTGGGTGGACGGAGACGTCGAGTGGGCCGACATCGGCCGGTTGCAGCCGCATCCCGAGGTCGCGCACCGCGTGCAACGCCTCGTGGTGGTCGAAGTTCATCTTCCAGTTGCCGCTGATCAGCGGCCGGCGAGGTGACGCGCCGCTCACCGGCTGGTGAGGCCCTCGGGCCCGCCGTCCTCGACCGCTGGCGCATTGCTGGCACCGCGTAGTGCCGCCAGACCGGGCAGATCGCCGTACTCGAGCAGCTCGAGGGACGCGCCGCCGCCCGTGGAGATGAAGCCGATCTGGTCCTTCAGGCCGAGCTCGTCGACCGCCGCCGCGCTGTCGCCACCCCCCACCACCGTGTAGCCGGGGCAATCGGCGACCGCCCGGGCGATCCCGGCCGTCCCCGCCGAGAAGCGGCTGTCCTCGAACACTCCCATCGGCCCGTTCCACAGCACGGTGCCGGCGGAAAGGATCTGGCGTGAGTAGGTGGCCACCGTGGCCGGCCCGATGTCCAGTCCCTGCCACCCGACCGGCACGTCGGCGCCCACGTTCCTGACCTCACCCTCCGAGCAGTCACACCCGAAATCGGCGTCGGGCTCGAGCGCGACGATGTCGCTGGGCAACAGGATCGGCTTACCGCACGCCAAGAGCTCCGCGCACTCGGGAATGCGCTCCTCGTCGACCATCGATCTCCCGACGTCGTGACCGGCTGCGGCGAGGAAGGTGTAGGCCATGCCGCCACCCACGATGAGGAGGTCCACCCGGCTGAGCAAGGACTTGAGCACACCGAGCTTGTCGGCGACCTTGGCGCCGCCCACCACGGCGACGAAAGGACGCTCCGGTGAGCCGAGCAGGGCGCCGAGCGCCTCGATCTCGCGTTGCAGGAGCAGCCCGGCCGCGCTGGGCAGCAGGGTCGGGGGCCCGACGACCGACGCGTGGCGCCGGTGGGACACGCCGAAGGCGTCGTTGACGTAGGCGTCGTGGCCGTTGACCAGCTTGTCGACGAAGGCGGGATCGTCTTGTTCCTCGCCCGGATAGAACCGCAGGTTCTCGCTCAGCTCGACCTGGGGAGCCAGCCGTGCCAGCTCCTCGCGTACCGGGGCGAGGTCGTAGCGAGGGTCGGGGGCTCCCTTGGGCCTGCCCAGATGGGTGCAGGCGGTCACCTTGGCCCCCCGCGAGGTGAGGTACTCCAACGTGGGGAGGGCGGCGCGGATTCGGAAGTCGTCGGTGACCGTCGCCGGCGCGTCGGCGCACGGGCGGAGCGGCACGTTGAAGTCCACCCGGACCAGCACGCTGGCCCCGTCGAGGTCGGGCAGGTCGCCCAGGAGCGGGAGCCCTCTCAACAGTGGATTGTCGGACTCACCCGTCATCGCTGTCCCCCCTTTGTGTCCATCGGTGTTCCTCCCCCGCTCAGATACCGGCGCCGGCCACCACGAGCGAGAGGTCCACGAGTCTGTTGGCGTAGCCCCACTCGTTGTCGTACCAGCCTTCGACCTTCACCAGCGTGACCCCCGATGCCGACGGCATCACCATGGTCAGGCCGGCATCGAAGGTGCACGAGAACGGGCTGCCGACGATGTCCGACGACACGATCGGGTCCTCCGTGTAGGCGAGGACGTTGGCCAGGGGTCCCGACGTGGCGGCGGCGGCGAAGGCATCGTTCACCTGCCCGACGGTGACCTCCCCGGGTACGACGGCGGTGAAGTCGGTGATGGACCCGTCGGGAACGGGCACCCGGAGGGAGATCCCGTCCAACCGTCCTTTCATCGACTGGAGCACCAGGCCGGTGGCCCGGGCGGCGCCGGTGGACGTGGGAATGATGTTGACCGTCGCGGCGCGGGCCCGCCGGAGGTCCTTGTGCGGGAGGTCGAGCAGGTTCTGGTCGTTGGTGAAGGCGTGGACCGTGGTCATCATGCCGCTCTCCACCCCGAACGCATCGTCGAGGACCTTGACCATCGGGACGAAGCAGTTGGTCGTGCAGGAGGCATTGGAGATCACGAAGTCCTTGGACGGATCGAAGTCGCCATCGTTCACCCCCACGACGAACGTGGCGTCGACGTCGGTGGCCGGTGCGGACACGATCACCCTCGACGCGCCCGCCTCGAGGTGGGAACCCGCCGTGGCCCGGGTGGTGAACAGTCCGGTCGACTCGATCACGACCTCGACGCCGAGCCTGTCCCAGGGGAGCGCCTTGGGGTCCCGTTCGGCGAGCACCTCGATGGGGCCGGAGTCGAGCACGATCGAGGAGTCGGACACACCCACATCGCTGCCGAACCGGCCATGGGTGGAGTCGTAGCGGAGGAGGTGGGCGAGGGTCTCGGCCGAGGTGAGATCGTTGATGGCCACGACATCGAGGTCGGCACCCATCGATCGTGCCGCTCGGAGATAGTTACGACCGATACGCCCGAATCCGTTGATGCCGACTCGTACCGTCATTGCCCTTGTGCCTCACCTTCGGTGTCCGTGCCTGCACGCTGCACGCTGTGGGTACTGACCGTCCCGCGGGCGGGACGGAGAACGGCAACCACGCTAGGTCAAATTTGTCCTTCTGGGCATCATCCGAGCAGATCAGACAGGGCTGACGCCAGTTTGGCCGGATCGTGGGCGAGGCCGTTGCGCCGCCCGAGCCTGACGTCGACCACCGATCCCGGACACCTCCCGAGGGGTAGTCCGACCGTGTCGCACACGACGATGTCCACCTCCACACCGTGCGCCACCAGCGCTTCGACGTGCATGCCCACGTCGAATGCCTCGGTTTCGGGGACCTGGGGCCGGAGGTTGCAGACGTAGACCTTCTGGGCATCCGAACGGCGGATGGCCTCCCTGATCTCCGGCACGGCGACCGCCGCCAGCACGCTGGTGAACAGCGATCCGGGCCCCAGCACGATCTGATCGGCCTCGTCGAGGGCGACCACCGCCGCCGGTGGGGCCTTGGGGTCCGCCGGCACCAGCGAGACCGTCCGGATGTGGTCGGTGGCCATGACCGCGACCTGTCCGGCGACCTCCCCGCCGTCGGACTCCGCCTTGAGCACCACGAGGTCGGTGGTGGCCGGCAGTACCCGGCCCCGGACACCGAGCAACCGGCATGCTTCGTCCAGCGCCGCGACCGGATCGCCGGCCAGGTCGATCAGCCCGGCCAGCACGAGGTTGCCGAGCGCGTGGCCGTGGAGCTCCTCCTCGGTGAAGCGGTACTCGAACGCGGAAGCCAGGGCCGACCCGGGCTGGGCCATGGCCACCAGGCACATGCGGAGGTCACCCGGCGGGATGATGTGGAGCAGCTCGCGCAGCCGTCCCGACGAGCCTCCGTCGTCGGCCACCGACACGATGGCGGTGAGTCGGCTGGTATAGCTCCCCACCGCCCGCAGCGTGGCGGCCAGGCCGTGCCCGCCGCCGATGGCTACCACCCTGGGCTCCCCACCGCCCCCGCGGTCGTCCCGATCGGAGGGTGCGGTCGCTTCACCCGTGGGATTGCCCGTGCGCACTGCTCCCCTGCCCGCCGTCCGCCCGGCCGCCGCTCCCCTGCCCGCCGTCCCTCTTGCCGCCCTCCCGCTCGCCGCCCCCCTGATCACCGCTCCACGTCCCGATGGAACACCGTCGTGGGCATGCCGCGCTCGCCGAGGATGCGGGCGAGCTCCTCGGCCAGGACCACCGAGCGGTGGCGCCCTCCGGTACATCCCATGGCGACGGTCAGATAGGACTTGCCCTCCTTGATGTAAGCGGGGATCAGCATGGTCAACAGGTCGTCGAGCTTCTCGAGGAAGGCCGAGGTCTCCGGCCTCTCCAGCACGAAGGCCCTGACCTCGGGCTCCAGCCCGCTGTGATGGCGAAGCGTCTCGTCCCAGTACGGATTGGGGAGAAATCGGCAGTCGAACATCAGGTCCACGTCGAGGGGCACGCCGTGCTTGAACCCGAAGGAGAGGATCGAGGTCTGCATGGTGCTTCCGGGTTCCTCACCCCCGAAGACCTCCATCAACCGGGTCCGGAGCTGGTTGGTGTTCAGGTCGCCGGTGTCGATGACCAGGTCGGCACGGTCGCGGAGCGCGCTGAGGAGCAGACGCTCGTCGGTGATGGAGTCGATCACGCCCCGGGCCGCCTGGGGGTGCCGGCGTCGGGTGCCTTCGAACCTTCTGATCAGGACATCGTCCGCCGCGTCCAGGAACAGGATGCGGACCCGGTTGCGCCCCGACTGGAGGACGTCGACGGCCGGCAGCACGTCGTCGAGGTCCCCCCCGCCCCGCCCGACCACGAACGCCACCCGGGCCATCTCCGAGCCGGTCCCGGTCACCAGCTCCGACACCTTCGAGATCAGCGCCGAGGGCATGTTGTCGATGACGAACCACCCGAGGTCCTCGAGCGTGGCCGCCGCTGTGGACCGACCGGCGCCGGACATGCCGGTCACCACCAGGTACTCGCTCACTGCTCCACCATTCCGGCCCTGTCGGCGGGGCCACTCGGGGCCATCGGAGTGTGCAGCCGATCGAACACGGCGGCGCCCACCTCGGCCGGCAACCACGATACGCCCAGAAGCTCCTCACGAGATGCGCTCCGGAGCCCGGCAAGTCCTCCGAACTGCTCGATCAGACGGGAACGACGCTTCGGCCCCAGGCCGTTGACCCCGTCGAGGGCACCCACCGTCATCCGTTTCCCCCGGAGCGTGCGGTGGTACGAGATGGCGAACCGGTGGGCCTCGTCCCGTAGCTGTTGGAGCAGGTACAGCCCGTCGGACTGCCGGGAGAGGCGGATCGGCTCCGGCCGGCCCGGCCGGTAGATCTCCTCGAAGCTCTTGGCCAGGGAGGCCAGCGGGATGCGTTCGGTGAGCCCCAGGGACTCGAGCACCTTGACCCCCACATTGAGCTGCCCGAGGCCCCCGTCGAGCAGGAT
>CAZNLF010000038.1:7938-16317 GCA_964573595.1 uncultured Acidimicrobiaceae bacterium
ACTCGAGCACCTTGACCCCCACATTGAGCTGCCCGAGGCCCCCGTCGAGCAGGATCAGCTGGGGCGGATAGGCGAAGCGGCGCCGGGGCGGGCGTGGTGGGTCCGACGGTTGGGGTGGGTGCGACGGACCTGTGGCGTCCGACGGGCCAGTGGCGTCCGACGGGCCGGCCGCCTCGGAGGCGGCCGGAGGGGTGCTGCCGTTCGCCCCGTCCCCATCCACCTCGACCGACTGCTCCTCGGCCAGCAGGGCGGTCAGCCGGCGGGTCAGCACCTCCTCCATGGCCGCATAGTCGTCGTTGCCCGGAACGGTGGACACCCGGAAGTGTCGGTAGTCGCTCTTCTTCGCCAGTCCGTCCTCGAACACCACCATCGAACCGACGTAGTCGGTCCCCTGCAGGTGGCTCATGTCGTAGCACTCGATGCGCAGAGGGGCGTCGGGCAGGTCGAGCTCGTGCTGGAGCGACTCGAGGGCGCGGGCACGGCTGTTGTGGTCCGAGGTCCGGTGGAGGCGGTGACGGACGAAGGCGTCACGGGCGTTGTGCTCGACGGTCTCCAGCAGGGCGCGCTTCTGCCCCCTCATCGGTACCCGGACGGCCACCGGCCCGCCACGACGGTCCATCAGGTACTGCGACACGGCCTCGGCCTCCGCCGGCATGGTCGGGACCAGCACCTGCTTCGGCACGCCCGAGGGCGCATCGGCATACACGTCGACCAGGATCCGCTCCACCAACTCGGCCGCCGACAGGTCCTCGACCTTGTCGACGAACATGGCCGACCGCCCGACGACCTTGCCGGACCTCACGTGGAACACCTGGACCGCCGCCTCCAGCTCGTCCTCGGCCAACCCCAGGACATCGAGGTCCTCGGGACGGCCGAGCTCCATCTGCCGCACGGCGTCGGCGGCCCGGACGGCCTCGAGCTTGTCCCTCAGGACCGATGCCCGCTCGAACTCGAGGGCGCGTGACGCCTCGCTCATGGATGCCTCGAGCCCCTTCTCGAGCGGGCCGGTGTCGCCGCTCAGGAACGCGACGAGGTCAGCGACCAGGCGGTCGTACTCGGCGTGGTCCACCGACCCCACACACGGGCCCGAACACCGCTCGATGTGGAACAGGAGGCAGGGCTTCCCCAGCCGCTGATGGCGGCGGAACTTGGTGTCCGAGCAGGTCCGCACCGGAAACGACCGCAACAGGAGGTCGAGCGTGTCCCGGATGGCGCCCACGTTCGGATAGGGACCGAAGTAGCGGACCCCGGTCCGCTTGCGACCTCGGACGACCGCCGGCCTCGGCCACTCGTCGTTCACGGTCACCGCCAGCCACGGGTAGCTCTTGTCGTCCTTCAGGCGGACGTTGAACCGGGGCTGGAACTGCTTGATGAGATTGTGCTCGAGGAACAACGCCTCGGCTTCGGTGTCCACCACCATCCACTCGACATGGTCGGCCTGGCTCACCATCTGGGCCGTCCGGGGTGCGAGCACGAGCGGATCCTGGAAGTAGGAGTTGAGTCGCTGCCGGAGCGACTTGGCCTTCCCCACATAGAGGATCCGGCCGTCCCGGTCGACGAATTGGTAGGAGCCCGGTGCGTCGGGGACGGAACCTTGGGGAGGACGAGTTACCACGCCACCAGTGTGCCGTGCCGGACGCCCGAAGCCGATCACCGCACCGCCCGGCGTGCGGGCGCCTACACTGAACTCCAAGGCCGGCCTGGTTTCCGGCTACATATTGCACTCCGGGGCCGACATCCCCGCGGATGGGCGACCAGGCTGTCCCCGCCGGCCATGAACCGGGGTGCCTCCTCAAGGGGGTCATACCCAACATGCTCCGTCTCCAGGCAGCGCTCCCCGAGCGCTATACGACAGCGACTCCGGACAGGCTCACCGAGCTCATCGGCGAAGCCAGGTCGACCCTCGGGTCTCGGGTGATCATCCTCGGTCACCACTACCAACGTGACGAGGTGATGGCCTGGGCCGACGCCCGCGGCGACTCGTTCGGCCTGTCCCGCATCGCTGCGGACCAGACCGACGCCGAGTTCGTGATCTTCTGCGGCGTCCACTTCATGGCCGAGTCGGCCGACATCCTCACTGCGGCGCATCAGCAGGTGATCCTCCCCGACCTCAATGCCGGTTGCTCGATGGCCGACATGGCCGACATCGACTCCGTCGAGGAGGCCTGGGACACCCTGGCCTCGGCGACCGACGTCGAACGAGTGGTCCCGGTGACCTACATGAACTCGTCGGCGTCCCTGAAGGCGTTCGTCGGGCGTCACGGTGGCGTGGTGTGCACCTCGTCCAATGCCCGGGCGGTGCTCACCTGGGCCCTCGGACCGGACGGCAACGGTGGGTCACGCGGCGACCAGGTCCTCTTCTTCCCGGACCAGCACCTCGGACGCAACACCGGCTTCCAGTTGGGCTACACGGCCGAAGACATGGCGGTGTGGGATCCTCGCCACGAGCGTGGCGGCCTCGACGACGCCACCCTGAAGACGGCGACGCTCCTGCTGTGGAAGGGCCACTGCTCGGTCCATCAGCGCTTCCGGCCGGCGCACATCGAGGCGTTCCGTGCCGAGCACCCCGACGGCATCGTGGTCGTCCACCCCGAGTGTGCTCAGGACGTGGTCGAAGCCGCCGATGAGGTGGGCTCCACCGATTTCATCATCCGGGCCGTGGACGACGCCGCGCCGGGCTCGGTGATCGGGGTGGGCACGGAGATCCATCTGGTCAAGAGGCTCGACGACGAGCACGCGGACAAGAGGGTGGTGTCGCTCGATCCCCTCGTCTGCCCGTGCTCGACCATGTTCCGCATCGACGCCGCCCATCTCGCCTGGGTCCTCGAGGGCCTGGTGGAGGGGGAGGTCCGCAACCGCATCACCGTCGACGAGGACACGGCCGCCTGGGCGAGGGTGGCGCTGGAGAGGATGTTGGCCACCGTCTGAGGACCGGGTGGCGTCTTGCGGTTCTCCGACCCACCCTTCGGCCCCGTGACCTACGTTCCCGAAGCGGCGGCCGCCGGCACGCGCTTAGCCGGAGCCTTCTTGGCCCCGGCGCCGGTCGAGGCGTTTCTCGCCGCGCCGGCCTTGGTCGACCCGGCCGCCCCGGCCTTGGATGGGTCGGCCGCCTTGGAGGACGCAGCCCCGGCGGCCGAGCGGGTCGCAGCGGCCTTCGCCGAACGGGTCGGGGCGGCCTTCGCCGAACGGGCGTTGCCCGAGCCGGCCTTGGCGGCCGCAGGCACGCGGGCCTTGGTCCCAGGTCTCGACCTCGACGGCCGGGCCCTCCCGTTCGCGCTCCCCTGCCTGATGATCCCGAGGAGTGGTGCCAGCACCTCTCCGGTGTAGCTGCCCGGAGCCGAGGCGACGTCCTCGGGCGTGCCCTCCGCCACGATCGAACCACCTCGGTCGCCGCCCTCGGGGCCGAGGTCGAGAATCCAGTCGGCGCTCTTGATGACGTCGAGGTTGTGCTCGATGACGATGACCGTGTTGCCCTGGTCGACCAGCCGGCTGAGCACTTCGAGCAGCTTGCGCACGTCGTCGAAATGGAGCCCCGTGGTGGGCTCGTCCAGCACGTAGAGCGTGTGGCCGGTGGACCGCCGGCTGAGCTCGGAGGCCAGCTTCACCCGCTGGGCCTCTCCCCCGGACAGCGTGGGGGCGGGTTGGCCCAGCCGGATGTAGCCCAGGCCCACGTCCACCAGGGTCTGCAGGTGCCGGGCGATGGGCGGTTGGTGGGCGAAGAAGGCCAGCGCCTCCTCGCACGACAGTTCCAGCACGTCGGCGACGGTCTTGCCCCGGAAGGTGACCTCGAGGGTGTCCCGGTTGTAGCGGGCACCGTGGCAGACCTCGCAGGGCACGTAGATGTCGGGCAGGAAGTGCATCTCGATCCGGATGGTGCCGTCGCCGGAGCACGCCTCGCACCGCCCGCCCTTCACGTTGAAGGAGAACCGGCCGGGCAGGTAGCCCCGGACCTTGGCCTCCTGGGTCTGGCTGAACAGACGGCGGATATGGTCGAAGACCCCGGTGTACGTGGCCGGGTTCGACCTCGGTGTGCGCCCGATGGGGGCCTGGTCCACCTCGACCACCTTGTCCACGTGGGACACGCCGGTGATGGTCCGGTGGAGCCCCGGGAGGGTCTTGGCCCGGTGGACCTGCTTGGCCAGCGACCGCAGCAGGATGTCGTTGACCAGCGTGGACTTGCCCGACCCGGACACCCCGGTCACCGCCACCAGCCGCCCGAGCGGGAACTCGACGTCGACGTCATGCAGGTTGTGCTCACGTGCACCCTCGACGGTCAGCACCTCGCCGCTGCCCGGACGCCGGACGGCCGGGACCGGGATGGACTTCGCCCCCGAGATGTACTGGCCGGTGAGCGAGTCCCGGTTGGTGACCAGGCCCCCCGGCCCGGTCACCGGTCCCGAGTGGACGATCCGGCCACCGTGCTCCCCTGCTCCCGGGCCCACGTCGACCACGTGGTCGGCGATGCGGATGGTCTCCTCGTCGTGCTCGACCACGATGACCGTGTTGCCGAGATCGCGCAGGCGTTTGAGGGTGCCGATGAGGCGCTTGTTGTCCCGTTGGTGCAGGCCGATGGACGGCTCGTCCAGGACGTAGAGCACCCCGACCAGGCCGCTGCCGATCTGGCTGGCCAGCCGGATCCGTTGGGCCTCGCCGCCCGACAGCGTCGCCGCCGAGCGGGCCAGGGTCAGGTAGTCGAGCCCCACGTCCAACAGGAACTGCATCCGCTCGCGCACCTCGCGGAAGACCCGGTCGGCGATCAGGTGGTCACGGTCCGAGAGGTCCAACGAGGCGACGACCTCGACGGCCTTGCCGATGGACAGGGAGCACAGGGCGAAGATCGAGTAGCCGCCGACGGTGACGGCGAGGGACTCGGGCCGGAGGCGGGCCCCACCGCACTCGGGGCACGGCACCTCCCGCAGGTATCCCTCGAGGTTGTCCCGGAGGAAGTCCGACTCGGCCTCCGAGTGACGGCGCTGGAGCCACGGGACGATCCCCTCGTAGAGGGTGTGGAACGACCGCTGGCGACCGTAGCGGTTCCGGTACTTGAGGTGGACCTGCTTGGCCCCGGAGCCGTACAGCACCAGCTTCTTGTCGGCCTTCTTCAGCGACTCCCACGGGGTGTCGAGGGAGAACCCGCCCAGATCGGCCACGGCGGCGACCAGGCGGGAGAAGTACTCGCTGCGGGCCCCCGACCACGGGGCCAGCGCCCCTTCCGCCAGGGACCGGGTGACGTCGGGCACCACCAGGTCGGGATCGACCTCGAAACGGGTGCCGAGTCCGGTGCACGCCGGGCACGCGCCGTAGGGGGAGTTGAACGAGAAGTTCCGGGGGGAGGGATCCTCGAAGCTGAGGCCGTCGTAGGTGCAGGCCAGGTGCTGACTGAAGGTGATGGCCTCGTCCTCGGTTCCGTCGGCTCCCACCACGACCACCTCGGCGACCCCCTCGGCGAGGGAGAGCGCCGTCTCCAGTGACTCGGTGAGCCGGCGCCGGATGTCGTCCCTCCGGATCAGGCGGTCGACCACCACCTCGATGGTGTGCTGCTCGTAGCGCGCCAGGTCGAGGTCGCCGCGGTCGGCCAGCTCGATGGTCGCCCCGTCCACCCGGACCCGGGCGAACCCCTGCTTGGCCAGGTCGTCGAGGAGGGCGCTGTACTCGCCCTTCCGGCCCCGGACCACCGGGGCCAGGACCAGGAAGCGGGTGCCTTCCTCCATGGCGAGGATCCGGTCGACGATCTGCTGGGGGCTCTGGCGGGCCACCGGACGCCCGCACTTCGGGCAGTGCGGCTTGCCGATCCGGGCATACAGGAGCCGAAGGTAGTCGTAGACCTCGGTGACCGTGCCCACCGTCGACCGGGGGTTGCGCGATGCCGACTTCTGGTCGATGGAGATGGCCGGGGACAGTCCCTCGATGAAGTCGACGTCCGGCTTGTCCATCTGCCCGAGGAATTGGCGGGCGTAGGCGGACAGGGACTCCACGTACCGCCGTTGGCCCTCGGCGTAGATGGTGTCGAAGGCGAGGGACGACTTGCCCGAACCGGAGAGCCCGGTGAACACGATGAGCTGGTCACGGGGCAGATCGAGCGAGACGTCCTGCAGGTTGTGTTCGCGCGCGCCACGCACCACCAGTCGATCGGCCATTGGGTGAGGATACCGGCGCGGGGACCAGGCTCCGGCGGTCAGCGACCGGCCGGAGCCACGATGTCGGCAGTGTCGCCGGGAAGCACCGGGGTGCCGTCGACCGGGTCCCGCACCAGCAGGGCGCGCAGCTCGGAGACCTCGTCGCGCAGCAGCGCGGCCTCCTCGAACCGGAGCTCCTCCGCGGCCCGGTTCATCTCGGCGTCGAGCCGGTGGATCAGGCTCGACAGCTCGTCTGCGTCCGGGCCGAGGGCGCTGGCCATCTCCGCGGCGGCCGCCCTCGGGTCGACGCCACCCCTGCGGCCACGCTGGGGGCGGCTGTTGGCGCCGGAGGTGATGGCGGCCGAGCCCACGGCGTCGCTCCGCACCCGTTCGAGGATGTCGGTGACCGACTTGGTGATGGTGCGGGGGTCGATTCCGTGGGCCTCGTTGTAGGCGATCTGGCGCGCCCGGCGCCGCTGGGTCTCGCCGATGGCCCTCGTCATCGAGTCGGTGATGGTGTCGGCGTACATCACCACGCGACCGTTGACGTTCCGGGCCGCCCTGCCCATGGTCTGGATCAGGGACGAGCTCGACCGGAGGAAGCCCTCCTTGTCGGCGTCGAGGATGGCCACCAGCGCCACCTCGGGCAGGTCGAGCCCCTCACGCAGGAGATTGATGCCGACGAGGACGTCGAACGCCCCGAGGCGCAGGTCCCGCAGGATCTCGATGCGGGCCATGGTGTCCACGTCGGAGTGGAGGTACTGGACGCGGACGCCCTGCTCGGCGAGGTAGTCGGTCAGGTCCTCGGCCATCTTCTTCGTCAGGGTGGTCACGAGGGCGCGGTACCCGCCGGCGACGGTGGCATCGATCCGTTCGCGCAGGTCGTCGATCTGACCGGTGGTGGGCCGGATGTCCACCTCGGGGTCGACCAGCCCGGTCGGCCGGATCACCTGCTCGACCACGTTGGTGCTGTGCTCGAGCTCCCACGGCCCCGGCGTGGCCGACAGCATGATGATCTGGCCGGTGCGGTCCATGAACTCCTCGAACCGGAGGGGCCGGTTGTCGAGAGCGGACGGTAGGCGGAACCCGTGGTCCACCAGGGTCTCCTTGCGGGAGCGATCGCCGGCGTACTGGCCTCGCAACTGGGGCACGCCGACGTGGCTCTCGTCCAGGACCACCAAGAAGTCCTTGGGGAAGAAGTCGAGCAGGGTGAACGGGGCCTCGCCGGGCGCCCGTCCATCGAGGTGGCGGCTGTAGTTCTCCACCCCGCTGCAGACCCCGGTCTCCGCCAGCATCTCGAGGTCGTACTCGGTGCGCATCCGCAGCCGTTGTGACTCGAGGAGTTTGCCGGCGGCGTCGAGCTCCCCCAGCCGTACCCGCAGCTCGGCCTCGATGCTCTCGACCGCCTTGCGCATCCGCTCGTCGCCGGTCCCGTAGTGGGTGTTGGCGAACACCACGAGCTCCTCGAGGTCGTCACCGATCTCGCCCGTGGCCACGTCGAACGGCCGGATCCTCTCGACGGTGTCACCGAAGAACTCGATCCGCACGGCGCGGCTCTCGTAGGCGGCGTGGATCTCCACCGTGTCGCCGCGGGCGCGGAACTGGCCGCGGCTGAGGGTGGCGTCGTTGCGGGAGTACTGCAACTCGACCAGACGCCGGAGCAGCGACCGCTGGTCGTGCACCTCGCCGGGCCGGAGGGCGACGATGCGGTCCCGGTACTCGTCCGGCGATCCCAGGCCGTAGATGCAGGAGACCGACGCCACCACGATGGTGTCGGGCCGGAGCAGGAGCGACGACGTGCAGGCGTGGCGGAGCCGGTCGATCTCGTCGTTGATGGACGAGTCCTTCTCGATGTAGGTGTCCGACGACGGTACGTAGGCCTCGGGCTGGTAGTAGTCGTAGTACGAGACGAAGTACTCGACACGGTTGTGGGGGAAGAACTCCTTGAGCTCGGCGGCCAACTGGGCGGCGAGCGACTTGTTGGGCTCGATGATCAGCGTGGGCCGTTGCACTGCCTCGACGGTCCAGGCGATCGTGGCCGTCTTGCCCGACCCGGTGATGCCCAGCAGGGTCTGGTAGCGGTCGCCGCGCTCGAGGCCCTCGACCAGCCCGGAGATGGCCTGGGGCTGGTCACCGGCTGGCCGGAAGGGCGAGACGACCTCGAAATCGGGCATGGTCCCGATGGTACCGGCCGGGTGTGACACTGATGCCGGGAGCCGGGAGCCGGGAGCCGGGAGCCGGGAGCCGGGAGCCGGGAGCCGGG
>CAZNLF010000039.1:0-11697 GCA_964573595.1 uncultured Acidimicrobiaceae bacterium
ACCGGCACGATGTCACCGGGCTCGTCGACGTCGTAGGCCAGGTCGGGACGGTCGAGAACCCGCAGGGGCAGCCCGAGGCGCCAGGCCTCGGACCGGTGTCGGGCGAACGAACCCGGACCGTACGAGAACTGGAAGCCGGCATCGGTGGGCAGGGCGATGACGTTGGTCCCGTTGCCGTAGCGGTCGGGGACGAGGGTGATGCCCCCGGCCTCGCCCACCTCGGCCAGGTCGGTCGCCCGCGGCAGATCGGCGTGGGCGACCGTCACCTGGTCGACGCCGGCCTCCCGCAGGTGGGCGACCCCTGCCTCCACTGCGCCGTTCAGGCCGCGGCCCGGTTCCCACACGACCAGCGCGCCGTGGCCCCGGGCCCACTCGGCCACCTCGACGTCGTCGCACACCACGGCGACGGGGAGGGGACGGGCGGCCGCCATCACACGGTTCGCCATGGCCCGGGCCAGCTCGGCGCGCTCCGGGTCGCTCATGGCCAGGTGCAGTCGACGCTTCGCCTCGCCGAATGCCTTGACCGGCATCAGCACCGCCCGTGGTCCGACGGCGAGGTGGCGCCCGGGCCCCGGTGGCCGACGGTCGGAAGCTGGCACCCGATCAGTGTAGGTGGACCCCCGGACGACCCACCGCGGCGATGGTCAACACCTAGGGTGGCATCGTGCCGGACCATGACGTGAGCCACGGTGATCGCCGCATCCAGGCGCTGGCCCGGGTGCGGACGATCCTTCTCGATCTCGGGTGCACCGAGGAGGAGATCGATCGGGCGGTCGACGAGGACGTGGTCGACCTGCTGATGGTCGACCGCCTGCTGGTCCCGGCGGGGCGACGCCTGACCCAGGCCCAGGTGGCGGACCAGACCGACATCCCCATCGAACTGGCGCGTCGGTTCTGGCGGGCCCTGGGCTTCCTGGACGTCGGTGACGACGACCCCGTCTTCACCGAGATGGACATCGAGGCGGTCCGGCTGTTCCAGGCGATGATGGCGATGGACCTGGTCGATCTCGATACCGCCGTCCAGATGGCCCGGGTCATCGGTTCGTCCATGGCCCGCATCGCCGAGGCCGAGACCGCACCGGGTACCGCCCCCATCCTGATGCCGTCGGGTGACAGCATCCTCGACGCCGACCAGTTCGCCCGCCAGGCGGACGCGTCCATGGCGGCCATGGCCCGTCTCCTCGAATACGTCTGGCGCCGCCATCTCCAGGCAGCCACCCGCCGGTCGATGATGCTCCGATCGCGGGGCTCGGCCGCCGGGACCAGCCCGGTCACAGCGGTCGGATTCGCCGACATGGTCGGCTACACCGTGCTCAGCCAGCACCTGAGCGACGAAGAGCTGGCCGCGGTGGTGTCCCGGTTCGAGGAGCTGGCTCACGACACCGTGGTCGCCCTCGGTGGTCGGGTGGTCAAGATGATCGGCGACGAGGTGATGTTCGTCGTGCAGACGGCGACCAGCGCCGCGGAGATCGGGCTGAGCCTCTCTGAGACCTACTCGGATGACGAGCTGCTGTCCGACGTGCGGGTGGGACTGGCCATCGGGCCGGTGCTCGTCCAGGACGGCGACTTCTACGGTCCGGTGGTCAACCTGGCCAGTCGACTGGTGGGCGTGGCCAACCCCGGCACCGTCCTCATGTCCGAGGAGTTCCGGTCCGCGCTCACCGGGGAGGGCGCCGAAGGGTTCGAGATGCGCGCCCTGCGCACCCGCACGTTGAAGGACATCGGTCGGATCCAGGCGTGGAAGCTGAAGCGCGCCGGCAGCGATCCCGGCCTGGACCGGCGTCGGAACATGCGGTGGGACCGACTGAACGACGTCCTGCGCGAGCTGGACGAGCTCCGCGAGCTCGGGGCCAGCGTGACCAGGGGAGCACCGACCGACGACGGGTCTCCGGGTGACGCTCGTAACGGTGACGCCGCTGCGGGCGCAACCGACGCCCCGGTGCCCAGTGAGGACGCTGTGCCCGGCGGCGACGCTGTGACCGGTGAGGACGCTGTGACCGGTGAGGACGCTGTGACCGGTCGGGCCGCCCCGGTGGCCGGCGAGGACACTGTGACCGGTGAGGACGCTGTGACCGCCGAGGACGCCCCTCTGACCGGCGAGGACACCGCCGGCGCCGGAAGCCGGAGGGAGTAGGACGGTGGTGGGGTCACCCCTCGTCGAGCCGCACCGTGGCGATTCCCTGGGCACGAAGGTCGAATCCTCCCTCGAAGGGGGTGACGGGGCGACCCCGTAGGTCGATCAACCAGCCCGAGCGACTGGGTATGTCGATCCTCGCGGCGACCGGGCGGGGGTTGAACACCCGCACCTCGAGCCGCCCGGCCTCCCGTCGCACCGCCGAGACCTCACCGCCGCTGACGGTCAGTGCAGAGCCGCGGTCGGGCCGCCCACCACCGCCGAACGACGGCCTGGTGGCCAACGGCACGAGCACGTCTTCGGCCATCGCGTACGGGTCGACGTCACCGACCGCCAGCGCGTAGCGGACGCTCACCGGGCCGATGAGCTGCGGCCCCTCGAGGGGCGTCATCGGGCCGGCTGTCAGTGGCCGGGTGGACATGCCCAGCCGGGAGAGCATCCCCGTGGATCGCAGCAGGGTCAACGCCAGCGTCCGGGCCACCCCGTCGTGGGCACCGTCACCCCCACCGTGATCTTCGGCGCCCTCCGCCCCACCTCGGTCGTCGATGTCGATGAGCTCGTACTCCACCAGGCCCTCGTGGACCACGGTCAGGCCACCGCTCGACACGAAGCGTCGGGACGGGAACGTCGGGGTCCCGAACTCCTCGGCCCTCCCCTCGGCGACCAGGCCCCGTTCGACGACGGTGAAGGCGCTCTCGGCGAGCGACGTCCGTGACGGCTCCGGCAGCGGGAGGTGGACGCGCAGCCGGTGGTCACGCGAAGGGTTGACGAAGGTGGTGTGCACGCGGACGGTCGGTTCGTCGGCCCGGAGCTCGAGGGCGGTGACCACCTCGACGACGTGACGGCCGACCCTGGACTTCGAGTCACCGTCCACCCGGTCCGGCCAGGCGAACGTCGAGGTGATGGTGACCGTCCCGCGGACCGGTCCCTGCTCGCCGACGGCCACGGCCACGGTCTCCGGCGCGTCGACCACGGTGTCGTGGGCCGGTGGCGAATAGTTGTAGGTGTCCCCGTGGTCGCCGCTGTCCACCAGCTGCCCGTAGCCGGCAACGCCGTCGACCGAGAAGGTGCCGGTCTGCGAGTCCACCACCACGGTCACCAGGCCGTTGGTGAGGGTGACGCCGGGTTCGCCCACCTGCCCTGGTCCGCCCGGGTGGGTTGGACCGCCCCGGTTCCCCGGTTCGTCCCGGGGTCCCGCCTGGTCCTCATGCTCCGGCGCGCGGGCACCGCTCCCCGGCTCGAGCACCCGGACGGGATGGGACAGTTCGGCGGGGGTGATGTGGGCCCAGCCGAAGCCGGGCACCGCCTGCTGACGGGCCAGGATCCGCCGGACCGGGGGCTGGTCAAGGGTCAGACGGACCTGGGTGTCCGGTCGGGCCGTGAGTCGGGTGAACAGCTCGCGCTTGATCTCCTCGACGGGCACGCCCTCGCGCTCCTCGGTGCCGATCGCAACGCTGATCTCGAGGCCGTCCTCGTCCTCGGCCAAGGAGACGTCGGTGATGTAGCTGTCGGCCTCGATCTGCGATCCGTGGATGAGCCCGAGCATGGAGCGCACGGTCACCCCGTCGAGGGTGATCGACCCCGGCAGCCCGAGGCGCTCGGAGAGGACCTGCACGTTGGGGCCCACTTCACCCGCGGCGGTCACCACCGCCTCGACCAGGCCGGACCGGTCGCGTGCCGAGGGATTGACCGCCACCGGCCCGGGGGTGGCCATCGATCGGGCGATCGTGTCCAGCGCTTCTGCGGCCAGGCTCTCGCCGATGTGACGGGCCTCGGCGTAGCGGTGGAGCACCGCGTCCACCACGTCGTCGGTGGAGCAGGCGCAGATGGAGTCGTGCGCCGAGTTGCGGACCATCAACGTCCAGGCCAGGCGCAAGAACGGCTCGGGCCACTCGGCCGCCGGGAGGAACAGTGCCGACAACGGCTCGGCCATCTGCTCGAGGGACCGCTCGGCACGGGCGGCCGCCTGCTTCACGTCGACCCGGTTGGAGCCCACCCCCATCAGCAGGTCGGACCGGGACCCGGAACGCAGCTCACCGGTCCACTCGGTGAGGTCATCGGTGGAGGCGGCGGACAGGTAGTTCGGCAGGGAGGTGATGGCCAGCTCGAATTCGCCCTGGATCTGGTTGGCCTCGGCCACCACCCGGCCCAGCCACGGCTGCGGGGGGTGATGGTCGGTCCCGTTCATCAACAAGAGCGCATCGTCGGGGCGCAGGAAGGAGGCGAACTCCTCGGTGGTGGCCCGCAGGCGGCGCACCAGGGACTTGGCGTCGTCGGGGAGGGCCGCCCCGATGCCGTAGCCGGCGACCAGGTACTCGGCCCGCACGAGGGATCCGTCCGGAGCCCTCCACAAAAAGGCGCTGCGGTCGACCGATGAGGGGACCCCCCGCCACACCACGGCGTGGTGGAAGCCGGCCTCGTGGAGGATCTGGGGCATCTGGGCGACGTGGCCGAACATGTCGGGGAGGTAGCCCACGTCCATCACGCCACCGAACGAGGCGCCGCGCCGGATGCCGGCCTGCAGATTCCGGATGATGGTCTCGCCCGACACGAGGAACTCGTCCATGAGGATGTACCAGGGACCGAGGTCCAGGCGCCCGGTCGCGGCGAGGGCGCGCAACCGGCCCTCGTTCTCCGGGCGGATCTCGAGGTAGTCATCGATCACCGCCAGCTGGCCGTCGAGGAGGAAGTGCGAGTACGAGCTGTCCTGCTCCAGCTGGTCGAGCAATTCGTCGACCATGCGCACCAGCTTGAGCCGGAACACCTGGAACGGCTCGTACCACTCGCGGTCCCAGTGGGTGTGAGGCACGACGGCGATGCGGCGGGGCGTGCCCCGCTCGGCCGCCGGGTTCGTGTCGGGGGGCGAACTCTGCTCAGGACTGCCCTGGCTCATGGGTGGAGGGGTCCGTACTCCGCCTCGTAGGCCTGTAGCTCGGCGACGATGCGCTCGGCCTCCTTCGTGGTCTGATCGGTCGCCTTGCCCTGGAAGTCGGCGTAGGCCGCCTTGCCCAGGTCCTGGAAGAGGAGATCGGACTTGTGCTTGGCCTGGGCGGCGTCGAGCTTCGCCTGCCCGGCCTTGCCCGCTTCGGTCGCCTTGGCCAGACCCACCTCGGCGGAGGCTCTCACCTTGTCCATCAGTCCCATCGTCTGCTCCTCTCCGTCGGACCCGAAGCCCGACGCCACCGGGCCATCGCCCAACGTCAGAGTACGCCGAGACGCGGCATCTCGGTGGAGGCGGCCCAGCCGGTGTGCCCCGGGACGGCCGTTCCGCTATGACGTACACGCAAACGGGCCGACCGAGTCCATCACCCAGCCGACCATCGAGCGCACCATCGAGCCCCGAACCGAGCCCATCACCGAGGAGGCCCCGCTGCGGCCCTGGCACGACCACCTTCAACCGGGACTCGGACTCGCTGCCTCCGACCTCGAGAACGCGGGCACTCTGCCGCTGGCGTGGTCGCGTCGGTGGCACGACGCCCCGGATGCCCCACTGTGGCTGGACGCCCGTACGCCCCCTCCGGCGACAGCCGCGACCGGGGCCCCGGTGGGTTGGTGGACGGCGGGGGAGTTCGCCGACGCCACCCGGCGGGTCGCCGGGCGTCTGCGCGGGGCGGGGCTGGTCCGCGGCGACCGGGTGGTCTGGTCGACCGCGTCGACGGTCACCTCGCTCGTCGCCCATGTCGCCGCATTCCGGGCCGGTCTGGTCGTGGTGCCGGCGAACACCGCCTACGGCGAGCGGGAGCTGGCCCACATCGTGCGCGACGTCCGCCCGGCCGCCGCCATCGTGGAGCGGTCGGACCAGGAGGAGTGGGTCAGGGGCGCCGCATCGGGCAGCTTGCTGGTGATCGGTCCGGAGGTGGAACTGCCCGAGGCCGACGGTGGGCCGCTCGACGCCGCCGCCCCCGGCGATCCGGCCCTCATCATGTACACCTCGGGCACCACCGGGTCCCCCAAGGGCGCGGTCCTGTCCCATCGCAACCTTCTGGCCGGGACCGAGGCGGTCCGGATCGCCTGGCGGTGGGGGACCGACGACCGCCTGGTCCACTGCCTCCCCGTCTTCCACGCCCACGGCCTGTGCGTCGGGGTCTACGGCACCATGCTCGCCGGTGGCTCGGCCGTGCTGCTCCCCGGGTTCGACGTCGACACCGTGGCCGACGCGGTCGACGAGCACGAGGCGTCGCTCTTCTTCGGCGTGCCCACCATGTACCACCGACTGGCCGGCTCGGACCGGTCCGAAGCACTCGGTCACCTGCGCCTCTGCGTGTCGGGGTCGGCCCCGCTGTCGGCGGACCTCCATGCCCGGGCGAGCGCCACGGTGGGGAGTCCGGTGCTCGAGCGCTACGGGATGACGGAGACGCTGATGAACACCTCCAACCCCTACGAGGGGGAGCGCAGGGCCGGGACGGTCGGGTTCCCGCTGCCCGGCGTCGAGGTCCTGGTGGCCGACGACGGCGAGATCCTGGTGCGGGGCCCCAACGTGTTCGAGGGATACTGGGAGAGGCCCGATGCCAACCGCCGGGCGTTCTCGGCCGCCGTCGACGGGGGTCCGGACTGGTTCCACACCGGCGACCTCGGGGCGGATGACGACGGATACCTGGTCATCCGGGGGCGGACGAAGGAGCTCGTCATCTCGGGCGGCTTCAACGTGTACCCGACCGAGGTGGAGGACGTCCTGGTCACCCACCCCCGGGTGGCCGAGGCCGCGGTCGGCGGCACGCCGTCGGTGGAGTGGGGCGAGGTGGTCACCGCATGGATCGTGGCCGACGGGGAGCCGCCCACCCTCGACGATCTGGTCGAGTTCACGTCCGGGTCCCTCGCCGCCTACAAGCGGCCCCGGGTGCTCCACGTCGTCGACCGGCTGCCCCGCAACACCATGGGGAAGCTGCTGCGAGGTCAGCTGCCCGAGCAAGGGCGCGGAGGGCCCGGTTGAGCGCCGGGCCCGGGGCCGCGTGCCGAGCGCCGGGAGGCGGCGGCGGGCACTACCAAGGCCGGCCGGGCCGGGGAGGCGGTGCCCGAGTAGCATGGCGCGATGCCCAAGTGGCGGGAGGCGGTCAGACGCCAGGCAGCTCGAACGGTGATCACGGCGGTCGCCACGGTCACGGCCGCGGCAGCAGTCGCCGCTGTCGCCGGCGCGACACCGGCCGGGGCCGCGGGCCGCACCTCCCGGTCCGGCATCGTCGTCACCATCAAGCAGCCGTCGAAGCACTCGATCTCGAGCAACTTCGTCGGACTGACCTTCGAGGCGACGACGTTGGGCAGCGCCTACCTCGACCCGGCCCAGTCGAACCTCCCGTCCTTCCTGGCGGAGCTCGGGCAGGGGAACCTCCGCTTCGGGGGCCAGACCTCGGAGATCAATGCCGTGTGGCAACCGGTGCCGGCACCGCTGCCGTCGTGGGCGAGCTTCGCCGTCACCCCGGGCGACCTGGCCACGGTGGGAAGCCTGGCGCGTGCCACGGGATGGTCGACGGATCTGGGCGTCAACCTCATCCACTACGACCCCGCCGCGGCGGCCGACGAGGTCCAGACCGCACAGTCAGCGCTGGGCGCGTCGTTGCGGCAGGTGGAGATCGGCAACGAGCCGGACATCTACTTCTACTTCCTGGGCTCGGTCACCGTGCCGATCGTCGGTGTCCCGACCACCTACCCGGCCTATCTGGTCAACTGGAACGCCTACGTGGCGGCAATCAGGGCCGCCGACCCGGGAGTACCGATCGCCGGCCCCGACTTCTTCACGACGGCCTGGCTGCCGTCGGTGACGGGGAGGGCCCAAAAGGGACTGTCGGAGTTCACCCAGCACTACTACCCCTACATCGACTGTGGCAGCACCCCGGTGTCAGCAGACCAGCTCCTGTCCCCCGACAGCTTCTCTGCCGAGGATTCGTCGGTCCTCGCGGCCGCTGCGGCTGCGAGGAGGGCACACGCGCCACTGGTGCTCGACGAGATCAACTCCATCGCCTGTGGGAGCATATCCCCGGCCGCGTACCAGTTCGCATCGTCGCTGTGGGCGGTGCACGCGCTGCTCGAAGCGGCCTCGGACGGCGTCGCGTCGGTCAACGTCCAGATGAACCCGGCCAACTGCAACAGCTACACGCCCCTGTGCGTGCCGGACCCGTCGGCACCGGGCACGATGGAGGCCAGGCCGATCTTCTACAGCCTGCAGCTGATGAGCTCGCTGGAAGGCGGCACGCTCCTCAAGACTCGGATCGGGGACGCCGACCCGCTGCCCACCGGTGTGTCGGAGTACGCCGTGCGACTCCAGGACGGCAACGTGGCCGTGGTCGTGGACAACACGACGGCCTCCGACGTGAACCAGCTGTCCCTTCAACTCGACGCCAACGCACAGGTGGTGTCGATCCAGCAATTGACGGCGCCCTCGCTCGACTCGTCCGACGGGGTCAGCCTCACCTCGTCCACGCCGGCCTCGGGGTCGACGAGCGGCCTGACCGTCCCCGCCGACAGCGCCGAGGTCTTCACGCTCGCCCCGTAGGGATCGCCGTGCCGGGCAGACGTACCACGCCTGGGGGGTGATCAGGCGGTAGGTTCGGCGGTGTGGGACCGAAGGTCACAGCGCGGGGGAACCCGAAGGCGAACGAGCGGCCGGCGGGGGGATCGACCCGTCGTGGCCGTGGGAAGCGTGCCCGGCCGAAGGCCCCCAACGGCGTGCAGGAGCGCTCCCTCTCCGAGCTGGGGTTCGAGGTGGTGGCCGGCCTCGACGAGGTCGGGCGGGGCGCCTGGGCCGGGCCCGTGTCAGTGGGTGTCGTCGTTTTCCCCCCGGGACAGAGGCCGCCGCGGGGGGTCCGGGACTCGAAGGAGCTGACCGAGGAGAGGCGCGAGGCGCTGTTCCCGCTGATCACCGGGTGGTGCACCGACTGGTCGGTGGGCCACGCCGAGGCGACCGAGTGCGACCTCCTGGGCATGACCGCCGCCCTGCGGTTGGCCGCCCGCCGCGCCCTCGACGGACTCAGGTTCGCCCCCCACGCCGTGCTGATGGACGGGAACTTCGACTACGTCAGCGCGCCAGAGGGAGCGGTGGCCGCGGGTGGGGTAGGCCCCCACGTCCGGACCGTGGTCCGTGGCGACGCCGCCTGCATCTCCATCGCCGCCGCCTCGATCGTGGCCAAGGTCACCCGCGACCGGCACATGCGCTCCCTGTCGCCGAGTTTCCCGGCCTTCGACTTCCACCAGAACAAGGGATACCCGTCGCCGGTCCACCGACGGGCGTTGGACGGCAACGGCCTGACCTCGCTCCACCGGCGGTCGTGGTCCTACGTGGACGAGATGGCCTTCCGGTAACGAGAGCGCCTTCCGGTAACGAGCGAGCCTTCCGGCAGCGACCTCGACGTCGTGGCCGGCGCGGACCTAGTGGGGGGCCGGGTCCTTCGGGAGCCCGAGGACGCGTTCGCCGATGATGTTGTGCAGCACCTCGTCGGTGCCGCCGGCCACCCGCATCCCCGGCACGCCCAACAGGAACTCGGACCACGCGTAGGTCCCCCAGGCGCCGGTGTCGGTCACCAGCGCCGGTCCGAGCAGGGAGGACACCAGATCGCAGGTCCGGGTCATGTTGGCGGTCAGCGACAGCTTGGCCAAAGACATCTCGGGCCCCGGGAGCTGGCCGACGGCGATCTTGGCCATGGCCCGGAGGTTGGTGTAGCGAGCGACCCTGTCGTTGATGATGATCGTGGCCAGCTGCTGTCGGATGAGCGGGTCCTCCGAGCGGCCGACGGCCCGGGCCAGCTCCATCAAACGGACAGGGGTGGGGAGGCCGACGCCCCCTCCACCACCGCCGATGGCGGCGCGCTCGTTCATCAGGGTGGTGAGGGCGACCGTCCATCCACCGTTGACGTCGCCCAGCCGATGGAGGTCCGGCACCCGGACCTCGGTGAAGAACACCTCGTTGAAGGACGCGCCACCGGTCATCTGGCGGAGGGGTCGGACCTCGACCCCGGGGGCGTGCATGTCGACGACGAATCCGGTGAGGCCGCGGTGTTTCGGGAGGTCGGGATCGGTCCGGCAGATGATCTCCCCGATGTCGGAGACCTGGGCTCCGGACGTCCACACCTTCTGTCCGGTCACGATCCACTCGTCACCGTCCCTCACCGCCTTGGTCTGGAGGGAGGCGAGGTCGGAGCCGGACGACGGTTCGCTGAACAGCTGACAGGCGACGATGTCACCCCGGTACATGGGCCGCAGATAGGCCTGCTTCACCTCCTCGGTGGCGTGGGCGAGGATGGTCGGCGCGACCATGCCCAAGCCGATGCCGTAGACGGCCTGGGAGGGGATGGCGTAGTCGGCCGCCACCGAGCCGTAGATCCGCTGGTACTCACGGGGGAGCGCCCGGCCCCCGTAGGCCACGGGCCCGCTGATCCACCCGAACCCGGCGTCGAAGGCGGTCTGGGCCCAGGAGCGGGCCGCGGCCAGGTCGGCCGCCTGCTGTTCGGCCGTGCGTTCGGGGAAGAGGCTCACGTGGTCCGAGCCCTCTCCCCACACGAAGCTCTCCTGGGTGCGCAGACGGGCGTTCGCATCGAGAAAGGAGCGAGCCTCCCTCTCGAACTGCTCCGGGGTCACCACCGCCGTGGCGTCGTCGGGTCCTTCTCGATCTTCGTGGCTCACCACTGCGGTCTCGGTCACGGTCGAACCCACCTCCTGTCGGTGCCCCGGCCGGTCCGGGTCGGTTCCCACGGGGCGACGACAGCGTAACCGTGGGGACCGGTGGGCACGGACGGTCGGGTGAGGTCGGCTCGCCTCCGGGCCGGTGTGGGGGTGGCGCCGTGTCCGGTCCGGCGGGCGCTCCCGGCGAGGGGCGGCCTCAGCTGCCGGTCAGCACGGAGCGGACCGCCTCGTCAAGGTCGGTGTGGGCGAACTCGTACCCTCTCGACGACAACACGGCAGGCCGGACCCGCTGGCCACCGAGTACCAGCTCATCGGCCATCTCGGTGCCGAGGGCCAGGCGGAGCGCAGCCGCCGGCACGGCGAGGACCGTGGGACGGTGCAGGGCGGCGCCCAGTGCTCTGGCGAGCTCACCGTCGGTGGCCGGCTCGGGTGCGGTGGCGTTGACCGGTCCGGCGAGGCCGGAGTCGTCGATGCAGTGACGGATGACGCCGACCTCGTCGTCGAGGGTGATCCAGCTCCGATACTGCTCGCCGGAGCCCATCCGGCCTCCCAGCCCCAGCCGGAACAGCGGCAGCTGCTTGCCCAGCGCGCCGCCTCGGCGGCTGAGCACGATGCCCGTCCTCACCAGCACGGTGCGGATGCCGGCTTCGGCCGCGGGGGCGGTCGCCTGTTCCCAGGCACGGCACACCTCGGCCAGGAAGTCGGTCCCCGAGGCGGACTCCTCGGTGAGCTCCTCGTCCCCGCGCACCCCGTAGAACCCGACCGCTGACGCGCTGACCAGCACGGGGGGACGGGACGGCAGGGCGAGCAGGGACTCCACCAACAGCGCCGTCGACGTGGTCCGGCTCTCCAGGATGATCCGCTTGCGGGACGGCGACCACCGCCGGTCACCGATGCCGGCCCCGGCCAGGTGCACCACGGCGTCGAACGGGCCGGACCCCTCGAGGCCCTGG
>CAZNLF010000039.1:11797-15722 GCA_964573595.1 uncultured Acidimicrobiaceae bacterium
CGGTCGGCCGCCGCGCACCAGTCGGACCACCTCGGCCCCCTCGCCCGACAGCCGTTCGACGAGCGCGGTTCCGATGAGACCGGAGGAACCGGTGACGAGGACTCTCATCCGGTGGCCGCCGTCCGGTCGGCCGCCCGGTCGGCCGCCCGTGTTGCCGTCTGGTCGGCCGCGCGTGCAACCGCCCCGCGGACCATGGCGGCGAACGCGTCGGGATGGGTGAGGTGGGCGCCGTGCTGAGCCCCGGCGATCTCCACCAGCTCCGCTCCGGGGGTGTGCTCGACGAGCCAGCCCACCGTGTCGCGGTGTCGCGCCACCGAGTTGCCGCCCCGACCGAACGTCGCCGGCACGGTGAGCCCGGTCACGTCGAACGGCGCCTCTGTTCCCCGGATGGCCTTCAGTTCTGCGGCCAGCGCCGGTCCGTCCGCCCGACGGGCCCGCTTGCCCGCCTCGGGGAGCCGTTCCCAGGCGGCGTCGCCCACCATGCGCCGGAAGAAGCGCTCGGCCGCCGCCTCGTCGGTGTCCGCTGATCCGTCGGCGGACCCGGTGGCGATGTCGCTCGCTGCCGCCCGGGCGCTCCTCGGCCAGACGGCGAGCCACGGCATGGGGGGCTCGTAGGCGGCGACCGCGACGATGGTGGACCCGCCTTCCCGCAGCGCGGCACCGAGCGCGATGTCGCCCCCGTAGCTGTGCCCGACGACGACGGCGGAGCGTCCGTCGATGACGGTCACCAGGTCGTCGACGTGGCCGTCGAGCGTCGAGTTGAGCGGCAGAACCTGGCGCGATCGGTGGTAGCCGCGGCGGTCGTAGACGACCGTGTGGAGGTCGTCGAGGCGTCGCAGCACCCGGGCGAAGCTGGCCGATCGGTCGAGCGAGCCGTGGACCAGCACCACGACCGGTTGGGCCCCGACCGGGTCGGCCGGGACGTGTTCGGTGATCGAAAGGGTGGCTGTCTGCGACATCTTCGTAGAGCCTGGCAGCTGCGGCACCGGGTCGCCATAGTGGCTCGTGACAAGGGTGAACGTGCCACGAGCCCGTCCCGAGGCGGACGGGTGGGAGGGAGTTTCGGGCGTGATTCGGGGCCTTTTCGGCGCACGATGCACACATGGGCCCTCCGGATCGTGCATTGTTGTGGCTTCCGAAGACGAAGGAGAGACAGTGTCCCTTACCAAAACCGATCTCATCTCGGCCGTAGCCGCACACACCGGTTCGACCTCCAAGGACGTGGCCACCGTGCTGGCCGGCCTCGAAGATGTCGTGGTCGCCAACGTGGCCAAGGGCGAGAAGGTCGTCATCACCGGCTTCCTGACCTTCGACCGGGCCCAGCGCGCCGCGCGTACCGGTCGCAACCCCCAGACGGGCGAGGCCATCAAGATCAAGGCGTCGAAGAGCCCCAAGGTGTCGGCCGGTGCCTCGTTCAAGAAGGTCGTGAACGGCCAGGCCCCGGCTCCGAAGCTGACCAAGGCCAAGTAGGGCCCGCCAGCTGCATCTCGGGCGGTCGCGTGTTCGTGGCCGCCCACCGACAGTGATCGACGGTGGTCGGGGACTTCCCCGACCGCCGTCGAGTGCTGTCCGGGCCGGTAAGGGCCGGACCGTTCGGGGCAGGCGGTCCGGGGCGGTCGGCCCGATCCCGAGCTGATCTGGATCTAGAGCTGCCCGATCGCCTTGTGGGTCTGGGGGACGACTCTGACCCGCGGGTAGCGCCGCAACGCCCGCTCCTGCAGTTCGAGGACCTGTTCCGGCGTCGGGGCGCGCCCGACGCTCCCGAACGGGGTCACCGGCTGCAGGAACACCTCTGGTCCGCCCGGAGCATCTGCCGGCCCGGTCCGACCATCTGCACCGCGGCGAGCGCTGCTGCCCGGACTGCGGTTGTCGCCCGGCGGACCGTCGGCACCGGCGGCCCACCGCTCGGCCACCGTGGCCACCATGTCGATGGCGACGTCGAACTGAGCCGGGTCGGTGGCGGGCCCGATCACCACTTTCACCCAGGTGGTGACCCCGGACCTCACCGCGGCGTCGAGGAACCGTCGCTGGGTGTCGGGACGGACGTGCTCGGCGTCGACGCTCGCCAGCTTGAGGTCCATGCTCACGTAGGTGAGCCACGGCAGGCTGCGCTCGAGCGCGGCGACCAGTGTCCCGTTGGTCTCGAGCATGACGGCGCGGCCGCCGTCGGCCAACCGCTCGATCAGCTCGGGTGCTCTCGCCGACTGTAGGAGCGGCTCGCCGCCGGTGAGGCTGATCGAGTGATGAGGGAGCAGTGACCAGAGCCGGTCCACGGTGGCGACGAGCGAGGTGATCGGCAACGGGCTGTCGACGGTCTGCCAGTCGCGCCTACCCGGTGTCAGCTCGACCCGGCACGGTCCCGGGCGCCGCTCGAGGGCCTCGGGCTGGTCGCAGTAGGAGCACCGGATGTTGCAGCCCGTCAACCTGACGAAGACCTGACGCTCCCCGACGAGGGCCGCTTCTCCCTGGATGGCGGAGAAGACCTCGGTGGCCAGGATGTCGTCCGCCGAACCGGGGTCCGTGGCGGTCCCCATCAGGTCAGGGCCGGGTCGACGACGCCCGCCTCGGCGAAACCCTGGGCCCGCAGCCGGCAGGCGTCGCAGACCCCGCACGGTCTGTCGCCACCCTGGTAGCACGACCAGGTCAGCTGGAGCGGCGCGTCGAGTTCCAGGCCGGTCGTCACGATCTCGGCTTTGGTCGACGCGATCAACGGCGTCCGGATGTCGATCGGGTCTCCCTCCACCCCGCGCCGCTGTCCGAGGGCGGCCACGCCCCGGAAGGCCTCGATGAACTCCGGCCGGCAGTCGGGGTAGCCCGAGTAGTCGATGGCGTTGACCCCGATCCACACGGCGTCGAGGTCCCGCGCCTCGGCGACGCCCAGTGCCACGGCGAGGAAGATGCTGTTGCGTGCCGGCACGTAGGTCACGGGGATCCCCGCGCCGCCTCCCGCGGTGGGAACGTCGACCGAGGGGTCGGTGAGCGCTGAGCCGCCCCAGGCGGTGGTGTCGAGGGACACCACCAGGTGATCGGACCGGTAGTGGCCTGCGACTCCGGCGGCGCGGTCGAGCTCGGTGCGGTGGCGCTGGCCGTAGTCGAAGGTGAGGGCGAGCGGCGGTCGGTCCGCCTCCCGGTCGGCCAGGGCCATGCAGACGGTGGAGTCGAGCCCACCGGACAGGACGACCAGATGCCCGGGCACGGTCAGGCCGGGGCTGCGGTCAGCTCGGCGCAGGAGTGGTCGGTCTCCCACAGTCGGAGCGTACTGAGCGGCAATCCGGCCCCGGTGAGCAGGGCCCATGCCCGGTGCGCCAGCAGTTCGGCGGTCGGGTTGTCGATGACCAGGTTGAGGTCCCGGTGGTCCCACGGCAGGACCACCTCGCGCTCGACGATGGACCGCAGCTCGTCGAAGTCGATGACGACACCGTTCGGGTCGAGCGGGCCGGCCACGGTGACCTCCAACCGGTAGGAGTGCCCGTGGACGTTGCGGCACTTGCCCGGGTGCCACGCCAGGTGGTGGGCGGCTTCGAAGGTGAACGTGCACGTGACACTGGTGAGGGGTTCGGCCACGGGGTCGACGCTAACGCAACGCCGGAGGGGTCCCGGTCTCGACGCACCGCCGGTCCGGCCGTGGCCCGCGGCCGTGCCGGTAGGCTGAAGGGCGATGACTGCCGCGGCCGGAGGAGACGGATCGACGGCATCAGCGCGTCCGGCTACCGCGTCAGGGGCCGGCTCGTTCGGGCCGAACGCGTGGTTGGTCGAGGACATGTACGACCGCTACCGGGCCGACCCCTCCTCGGTCTCGGACTCCTGGCGGGAGTTCTTCGCCGACTACCGGCCGGCCGGTGGGCCGTTGGCGCCGCCGTCCACCTCAACGCAGGCCGCACCCCTGGTCACCACGTCCCCGGCCTCTGCGGCCACCGTGGCGTCG
>CAZNLF010000040.1:0-1730 GCA_964573595.1 uncultured Acidimicrobiaceae bacterium
GGCCGACAGTGAGCAGCCCGTGGTTCCGCAGGATGGCCGCCTTGTTGTCCCCGAGAGCGTGGGCGATACGCTTGCCCTCCTCGAGGTCGAGCACGACCCCGGTGTAGTCGTCGAAGACGCCGTGGTCCCCGTAGAAGGCGCAGACGTCCTGGGTGATCGGATCGAGGGGCCGACCGAGGGCCGACCACGACTTCCCGTAGATCGAGTGGGCGTGGGCGGCCGCGACGACGTCGGGCCGGGCCGCGTGGATCTGGGAGTGGATGACGAACGCCGCGGTGTTCACCGGCTTGTCGCCCTCGACCACCTCACCCTGATGGTTGACGAGGATGAGGTCGGACACCCGTATGTGGCCGAAGTAGGTGGCGAAGGGATTGACCCAGAAATGGTCGAGGCGCTCTGGATCGCGGGCGGTGATGTGCCCGGCGACCCCCTCGTCGAAGCCGAATCTCGAGAACAGCCGGAACGCCGCCGCCAGCCGCTGCTTGCGGTACAACCGTTCCTGCTCCGGCGAGTCGAACTCCCGGTTGGGTGGAAGCTGCACGATCTCGGTCACCCCTACCTCCTCGGTCGGTTGTGCGCCGCCCCCCGGTACGACCGGCGGCGCCCCGCGTCCATCCTAGGCCGTCCCACCGTCACCGAGGAGATAGGGGGAATACACCGAGGAGATGGGGGAGCGGGCCCGGAGGGCATGTACGGCACGGTGGGCCGGACGGGGTCGAGGGGCGCCGGCTCCGGTCCGACAGGCCCGGGTGGTCACTCAGATCCCGAGCGGCTCCACCTGGCGCATCACAGCCCTCGATCGCTCGACCAGCTCCTCGCCCCGGGAGGCCCACCACCATGAATACGAGAGCTCATCGCCGTCGAACGCCATCTGTATGGCGAGCAGGTACGGCCCCGCCGGCTCCGGGTCCATGAAGAATCCGCCGGTCTGTTCTGTGAGCTGCACCGGCACCGACGCCTCGCTGTGCACCCCGAACATGGACAGCCGGCCCTCCGCGTCGCGTGCCAACACGGTGTGCTCGGCGTGTTGGAGGAGCTCGTCGTAACCGTAGGCCTCGTAGTCGATGGCCACCGCAGCTCCCGACGGAAGCACGGTGACCCGGAACCGTCCGATGAAGACACCACTCCCCACGCCGTCCCCACTCCCGACGTACAGGCCGGGGGAGTCGATGAGCCGATCCAAGAGGTCTGGCACGCTGGAAACCCTATCTGGCGATGAATTGATCGACCATTTCCGTCACTCTCGGCGGCGGGTCGCCTGACCTGGGTGTTCACTCAGCCGCCGCCGGCCGTTCTCCCACGTGTCCGAGTGGCTCGTCCGAGGCCCGTCGGCCGGACCGGGACCCGGCCCCGAGGCCCCGTGACATCGCCCACGGTACCCGACCGGATCAGGAACAGGACTGTGCCGACCGGCCGGATGCGTGCCGGTGGCCGAATGCCCGAGCACGCCGGCATCGGCTCCGGAGGCCCGCCGGGCTCCCGGGCGTCGGCTTCGTCGTCTCGAACAAGGGTCCCGGCGCTTCCGACTCCACCCCCGGCCCCACCGGCGACGATCTCGGTCGACTCCGGTTCCGGCTACCACCCGACGGGTCCAGGCGGCACCGACGGGTCAACGGGGCACCGACGGGTCAAGGCGGCACCGGCACGGGGGAGCCACGACCATCGCCGTCGGGCCGCAGAACCGCGCCCTTCTCAACTCCGCCCTGCCCAACGGGACCAAGCCCCGGACC
>CAZNLF010000040.1:1830-15667 GCA_964573595.1 uncultured Acidimicrobiaceae bacterium
GCAGAACCGCGCCCTTCTCAACTCCGCCCTGCCCAACGGGACCAAGCCCCGGACCATCGACCACGCGGATCGTCGGGACCGACACTTCGCCTCGAACGCGTGAGGCCGGCGTCGGTCCGCGGGTTGCCTCATGTCGTGCCGGGTGGCCGGCCCGGTTCCCGGTCGCTCGCCGCGACATCCCGTCGGCGACGAGCGACAGAACCACCGGGCTGCACACGCCGGCGCCCGTGCCGGACACGGAACGCCTTGACCGGTGCGATCCCGGACGCCCACGCCCTTTTGCCCATTACAGCAGCGCCCTTCCGCCTCCACGGGGGAGAAAAGAACCCCTCACCAGCGATTCTGGCTGACTTCGACTTCTGCTTTACTTGACATAATATACATTATCGGCGTTTTTGAGAGGGGCGAATCACTGCCGGACCGGTTCGACCACCAGGCCGACCAGGTCCCTCGCCGCCTCCAGCAGATGGTCGAGTGCCTCCCGGTAGGCCCGCGCTCCGGTGCGCTCACCGAGGTCGGCGTCGACGTCTTGGACGGCGGACTCGAGCCGGTACAGCCGGTCGTGCAGTCGCCGAAGATCCTCCTCGGCGACGATGGTCTGCCCGTGCGGGACCATCAGCGAGTCGGCCCGCCGACGGGCCTCGTAGTCCCGCTGCCGGTGGGACTGGCTACAGAACCTCCGTGGCCTCCCCGCTCCGCTCAATTGGGGTAGCGGTCGGTGACACCAGCCGCACCTAGGTGTATCCGATGATTTCGTCACGGTGACGATATTAGTCCCGAACGACGGACGCCGGGCCCAGACCGTCCCGCGACGACACCGGGCCGGGCGGAACCCCGTCGCGGTCTACCGCCGGTCGAGTGCCACGACCGGGATGACCCGGTCGGTCTTCGCTTCGTACTCGGCGAACCCGGGATAGCGACTCGCCTGCTCGGTGTAGACACGGTCCCGTTCGGAGCGGTCGACGACGGACGCCGTCATGGCGACGGTTTCCGTGCCCACCTCCACGGTCACGTCCGGATGGGCCACCAGGTTGTGGTACCAGTCGGGATTGGTGGGTGCCCCCGCCTTGGAGGCGAACACGTACAGACGGTCGCCCTCGTCCAGGTACATCATCGGGTTGACCCTGGGCTGGCCCGACCGGGCGCCGGTCGTGGTGAGCAGGAGCAGGGGTGCTCCCTCGAACTGGCCGCCGACCTTGCCGTCGTTACTCCTGAACTCGGCGATGATCTTGGTGTTCCAGTCGCTGGTGTCGGTCATGAGGTCTCTCCCGGTGTGTCGGCTCCACTCGGCCAGCTCGTGCCGGTTCCATGCAGGCTAGGCGACGCGCTGGCACCCCGCTCCCCCACCCCGTCCCCACCGCGGGCCCACTCCCCCGCCCCAAGCGGTGTCCCCCGGCGTGCTGCGGGTCCGGCCGGTGGGGGATATTGTCGCTGGGGAGCCGTTCCAATGGACTACGAACCCGACGACCTCGACTTCGACGACCTCTACGACGAGGAGCTGTTCTTTCGTACCTGCGGGAGATGCGGCGCCCGGACCGCTCCTCGATGGTCCGAGTCGGCGTGCCTCGAAGAGGCGCGGCGCTACGGATGGCGACGGGTCGCGGCGTCCGACCGGCCCGGGGCCCGGCGCATGGACCTGTGCGGCAACTGCGCCCACGACGACGGGCTGGGTCCGCCGTTGGCCCGGTGGGGCTGAGCCATGGCCCAGGCGGGCGATGTCGACTACGGGCGCCATGGGATCGGGTACGCCCACCACCGGCGGGAGGACGGACGGATCGCCGCCGTCGTCCATCGGGCACTGGGCACGGCCAGGACCGTGGTCAATGTCGGTGCGGGCGCCGGCTCCTACGAGCCCCCGGACAGGACGGTGGTCGCCGTCGAGCCGTCCGAAGCCATGATCGGCCAACGACGGCCCTCGCTCGGTCCCGTCGTCCGTGGGGTGGCCGGATCCCTCCCGTTCCGGGACGGGGCCTTCGACGCGGCGATGGCGACCGTCACCGTCCACCAGTGGCCCGACCCGGTTGCCGGGCTGCGAGAGCTGCGCCGGGTGGCCACCGGCGCGGTGGCCGTCCTCACCTTCGATCCCGACGCACTCGACCGCCTGTGGCTGGCCGAGTACGCCCCCGACCTCTACCTGGCCGAGCGGTCACGCTATCCGGCGATCCGGACGGCCCTCGCCGGGCTCGGCGGCTCACCATCGGTCATCGACGTGGCGATCCCCTTCGACTGCACGGACGGGTTCACCGAGGCCTACTTCGGCCGCCCCGAGGCCTTCCTCGACCCCGAGGTGCGCCGGGCACAGTCGGCGTGGAGCTTCGTGGACGATGCCGTGGAGGCCCGCTACGTCCGGACCCTGGCCGAGGACCTGGCATCGGGCCGGTGGGACGCCCGCCACGGGGAGCTTCGCAGCCGTGACCAGTTCCACGGAGCCCTCCGCCTGCTGGTCAGTAGGCCCGACTCCCCTGACCATCGATCACCGTGACCAGCCCGGTGAGGTCCACCGGTGCCGCGTCGGACTTCCGCTCGCTGACCGGGCCGGGTGAGCCGAGGTTGACCCAGCCGAGCAGTTGTTCGTCCTCCGAGAGGTCGAACAACGAGCGAACGGCACGGGACTCGAGGACCGGCGCGCTCTTCCAGACCGCCCCGTAGCCCAGCCCGGCGGCCGCGAGCACGATCGCATAGCCCGTGCACGCGGCTGAGGCCACCTGCTCCCACACCGGCACGTTCGAGACGGGATCGGTCGAGGCGATGAGCACCACCGCACAGGGGGCCGCGAAGGCCTTTCCCCGCATCTTGGCCACAGCCGCCTCGGGCACAGCGGGGCCACGAACCTCGTGGAGCCCGGCCACCAGTGCGTCGCCGAACCGCTCCCGCCCGCTGCCGGCGACCAGGGCGAAGCGCCACGGTCGCAGTCCGCCGTGATCGGGCACCGTGGTGGCCGACGCGATGATCCGCTCGAGCGCGTCAGCGTCCGGCGGACGGCCGTCCCGGGCCGGTTCCGGGCGTGGGGCGGTGAGGCCCTCGATCCATCCCGCCTCCGGCGGGATGCCGTCAGCCGCGATCACAGAAGCCCCCCTCCCCCGGTGTCGGGCCGACGGGCCGGTCGGCACACCAGCTCGGCGAATTCGGCTCTGGTCATACCCCGATGGTAAACGGAGGTGGCCCCGAGGGCGGCCCCACGACCCGGCCCCCGGTCGAAGCCCTGCGACCCGGTCCGGTGGCGGCCCTGGGGCTGGGCCCGGTGGCGCGGCGGACGCAGCTCGATCCGGACGCTGACGGGCGTTCCCCGGGGCGGGTCGCCGTCGGCTGGGTGCCGGCTTCCGGAGCCGGCCGGGGCCACATCGGAACCAGGGGGTTCCCGAGCCCTCCCCGACCGCTGGACCAGGGTTTGCCCGTCACGGTCGAAGACGGCAGTAGCCTGTCGCCCGGAATGGCCCATCGAATCGAAGTCGAACTCACCAGTCGGACCGGGGACTCCACGTGGACGTGGCGCGCCGCCGGGGCCAAGCAGCCGCGAGGGACGCTCGACGCTGCGCTCGTCCCCGAGGGGTCGGGCGTGGGCTCGGTGCTCCGGGCCGAGGTCGAGACCACACTGGACGGCACCACCGTCACGGCTCTCCTGCCGCCGAAGGCCAAGGGCGACGTGCGGGCGGCGGGGAGGATCGAGATCCTCGCCGCACCCCAGAAGGGCCCGGACGTGAACGTGACGTATGCCTCCAAGTCCAAACGCCGTCGCGACGACCGCGGCGACGGCCCACGCGACGATGGTGGACGTCGACCCTCCGACCGCCGGCCCCGTGGCGAATCCGATGGCAAAGGAGCGCGGGGTCAACCCCGCACCGGGGGACGCTCGGACAGCGGTGCGCCGAACGGCGACGGCGGCCCCGGCCGCAAGCGAAGCGGTCCGGCCCGACCCGGAGGGCGGGAGGGCGGCGGCCGTGACAATCCGCGCCGGCTCGCCACGTCTTCCGTCTATCGCAACGCTGCGCTGGCCGAGCTCAAGCCCGAGCAGCTCCCGGTGGCCGAGCAGCTCCTGCGCGGGGGGATCCCCGCCGTGCGGCAGGCCATCGAGGAGCAGAACTCCCGGGCCCGCGCGGAGCACCGACCGGAGGTCACCCCCGGACCGCTGTTGGCCATGGCCGAGCAGCTGCTCCCGGCCATCAACCTGGCAGCGTGGAAGGACCGTGCCTCGGTGGCGCGCAACGCCGGAAAGGACGTGCCACTACGCGAGCTCCGTTCCATCGTTGCCTCCTCGTCGACGGTCACGCTCGACGAGGAAGGGACCGAACTGGCCGCCGCCCTGCGGGCAGCGCTCGACCAGCGGGTCACGGCGCTGCGGGACCGGTGGGTCGAGCGGATCTCCACCGCCCTCGACGACGGAAGGGTGACCGATGCGGTGCGTGCCTCCATCCGGCCCCCCGAGCCGGCCACCCGCCTCTCCTCCGAGCTGGCGGTCCGGCTGGCCGAACAGGCCGGACGGGCCATGTCGGTCGACACCCCACCCGACCAGTGGCTCGCGCTCCTCGAGGTAGTCGTGGATTCCCCGGTGCGCCGCACGGTCAAGCCCGTCGGGCTGCCCACCGGTGCGGACGAGAGCCTGCTGGCGGCGGCCCGCAAGGCCTCCGGCTACGTCCCCGAACTGGCCCGACTGATGGGAATCCCCATCCCGCCACCGCCCGGTCCCCGCCGGCCGGTGCCCGCCCGGAGCTCCCAGGGCCGCCGCTCCTCCTGAGCCGGCCTCACCGGACCGGACGCTCCTGGTGCGGTGAGGCCGGCTCGAATTTCTCCGGGCCGGCCACACCGGAACTGCCGAGCCCGACAGCCCTCATCCCAGTTCGCGGTACATGGTGATGGCCCTGGCCTTGAACCCGGCCGCCTCGAAGAAGCTCTTGGCCGGTCGGTCACCCGGGAGGGCCAGGCCGTCGACCCCGGCACAGCCGCGGGCCTCGAGCCAGGCCAGCGCTCTTTCTACCAGCAGCTGACCGAGCCCGAGCCCGCGGGCCTCGGGCTCCACGTAGCAGACGTCGAGTACCCCATGGCGGCGGTCGACGCCCCGGTCCTCGTGGTGACAGACCGCCACCCCGGTGACCACGGAGTCGAGCGTCCCGACCAGCACGAGCCGACCGGGGTCCTCGCCGGGCGCCCCGGGCCACGGCATCGGATCCCCGGGACCGCCGCGGTCACGATCCGGGTCGACGAGCAGGCGTCCGCCCCGCTGGGAGACCACCCCGTCCAGGAATTCCTCGACCAGCTCGGCGATCCGGGCCTCGTCGGCGGGGACCGCCTCACGCACCGCTTCCATCCGCTCCCCTCCCCATGGGGCCCGCTTGGGGGCCGTAACGACTAGGAACGCTCGTCGAGCAACTGGTCGACGCGGCTGAGGATGGTGCGGCGTCCCCGCGTGGACGCCTCGTAGGCCCGCACCGATACCAGCTCCGACCGGTTCAGCCCGTCGAGCCGCTGCACCACCTGTGACGCGGACAGTGTGTCGAACCCGGGGATCGAGAGTGTGGATACCGGAGGGACGTGACCATTGGCCTGCGGCGGAACCGGTCGGACCGCTCGGTCGTCGCGGGTGACACCCGGGTGTGCCGCGGCCCTCGGCCCGGACCGTGTCGGCACGGCGGTGGGCCCGCGGGACGAGGGAGCGGTGCGGCCCGGCGGCGGGGTCGGCTGCCCGCCACGGTGCAGCAGCGAATCCGAGCGACGCCGGAATTCCTTCTGGCCGGCCCGGACCGCGAAATGACCGAGGGCCCGCGCCGAGGACACGCGAACACCGAGACGCTCCCTCCCCCGCTCGGCCAACCGGGGGAGCTCCTCTACCACCGCGACGGCGATGCCGGCAGGCACGTAGACGAACAGGTCCAACAGCCGCTCGTTCAGCGGAGGGTCGTCGGGGGTCTGGTTGTGTGGTTCGGCCATGGTCGACTCTCCGTCAGACGCAGTCGCGACAGAGCATCTTCTTCCGGTCAGCGAGTTGATTCGGGTGCTTGACGAGAAAGCACGACCGGCACACGAACTCGCCCGGCTGCTTCGGCAACACCCGCTCGACGCCGTCACCCGAGCGATCCTCGGGCTCGGGGGTCTCCTCGTCGTCCTCGACCTCCTCGACGACCAGGCGCTCCTTCAAGATGGTGTCGAGGCTCGCCTCGACGTCCTCGTCGTCCGGCTCCTCTTCGTCCTCCTCCTCCGACTCCTCGCCGGCCGCGGGCTTGGTAGCCGTCTTGGCGGCGGGGACGGGAACGACGACCTCGTCCTCCTCGATGACGACGACCGCGTCGACATCGGCAACTTCTTCGTCGTCGTCGTCGGACAATGCCAGAGCATCGTCGGCGATCAGGTCGTCGTCGTCGTCGGCCAGCTCGTCGAGCTCGCCCTCGATCAGCTCTTCAGGTCCTTCGACTTCGTCCAGTTCTTGTGGCATCTCGGTCTTTCAATGGTGAGTTGGGCGGGAGCATAGACGGTTATGCGCATCCCTCGTTCGCATCATGCCGTCCACCATGTCACGGTCCTCCTACGGCCGCATGTCGTGGCCGTCCTCCGGTCGCCGGACACTCCTCCGGTCCCCCGACACTGCCTGGCCGGGCACTTTCTGGCCGGGCACGTTCTGGCCCTACGCTGCTTGGCCGGACACCGCCCCTTCGGACCTCGTCCTCCGACACGAGGGTACGTGACAACGGGACGCAGTGATCGGTTATTCCCAACTCGGCCACCGCCCAACACCGGATTGCCTGGAGGTCGTCTTGGTGGTCCGGCCTTCGGACGAAGGCGGTCGGACCCAGGGGTCTTTGGCACCACCCCCCCCGCCACCTCCGGAGTACACCGTCGGTTTCGGGGGAAGCGTTTTCTACTCGATCCCCTGGGCCTCCCTCCGCCTCTCACAGCATCCCTCCCCCCGGCCGAACCGAGCGATCGAAATCACTCGGGGTGCTGCCGGGGCGAGTGGGACTGGGCGAACGATACGCCAGGCACACCGGCACTCGTCAAATGGCATTCCACCGTGCCCACCAGGACGTTTTCACAACACCCCAGGTCAGGGGATTACGGGATTTCCCGCGGTCGACATCGATGCGCGCCGGTCCTCCGCCCGGCGCTCGGACTCCAGACGCTCGAGGTCCTCCGACCCGTAGTGGACGTGCGACATCGCCTCGGCAATCAAATGGTGGCCGGCACCGTCGGCGATCAGCCGGTGCATCTCCTGGGCCACCCATCGGTAGCCGGGGTGGCCCTGGGGACCCGAACGCAGTTCGAGCAGGTGCATCGCCTCACGGGCGTTCATCTGCATGGAGTACCGGATGCGGTAGGCGAGAGCCACGGCGTAGGCGGACTCCACCGGGAACAGCGGGGCGATGGTCTCGGCCAGCTCGCGCGACCGCTCGAGCGACGTGACGTAACGGCTCGTCAGGCCCGCCGCCTCCACCACCTCGGGCACGTCGTAACCGAGTGTCGAGCCGAGCGGCTGCCACTCGATGGTCAGCATGCGATGGCGCTGGAGGTCCCGGAAGGCGCCGTAGTCGGTGACCACGTCGAACCGGTAGTCGGTGCGCTCGAAGGCCCGCCCGGGACGATGGCGCCGGTTGTCGCGCTCGCCGACATAGGCGGCCAACAGGGACCGCTTCTCCTCGGCTCCGAGCCGGCGGACCCGCTCCAGCACCTCCACCTCGGGACGGTCGGTGAGCGGGGCGCAGATGGCGGCGATGACCTTGTCCTCGCCGTCGGGATCGAAATCGACCAGCGTCACCGACGGCTGTCCGGACGGTCCGGCCACCGAGTGCCCGGCCGGGGCGACCAGGTCCGGGAACAGGCCCTCCACCAGTTGGGCGGTCTGACGCTGCGTGCGCTCCAGGTACTCCGACCAGGCGCCACCCCGGTCCGGGCGGTCCACCCGCTGGAGGAACGAGGGTATGACCTTGCGCAGCTCCTCCAGCATCATGTCCGCATACCGGCGGGCTTCGGGCAACGGGTGCGAGCGCATCCGGAGCAGGAGCATCTCGTAGGACTGGCCCGAGCCGTAGATGCCCACGTTGGAGAGGGACGCCGCCGGGAGGAGGCCCCGCAGCGCGTCCAGGGCCTTCGCCTTGATCGCCTGGCGGTGGACGAACTCGGAGTCGTCGGGCTGGCGGGGGTGCCGGCTCTTCAGCCAGGACAGGGCCTCGTCGAGCAGCTCGCCGTAGGTGTCGAACATGCGATCCATGTCACCGACGTAGCGGGCACCGAGGATCGAGTCGAGGATGGCCGGATCCCGGTAGTAGCGGTAGTGGCCGGTAGTCAGCCGCTGGTTGTAGGCGATGTACCGGGTCGACTGCTCCAGGTAGGCCATGAGCCGTCCCCACTCGAGGACCTTGGTGAGCACGTTGGAGGCCTGCTCGCAGGCCAGGTGGACGCCACCGAGCTGGGCGACCGAGTCGTCCCCGTACTCGAAGAAGACCTTCTCGTAGAGCTCTTCGGCCCGCCGGAGCCCGACGGTGGCGTCGACCGAGGCGTCACCGGTGATGTCCAGCTCGCCGACGAACTCGTCGAGGAACAGCCGGCGCAGGCTCTTATGGGATCGGGAGTACCGGGCAAAGAGGGCACCCTTGACCACTTCGGGGAGATTGACCAGGGCAAAGACGGGCTGATCGAGGTTCGTGACGTAGCGGCGGAGGATGTCCTCCTCCTCAGCGGTGAACGTCTCCTCGGCGTAGGGGAACATGCCGGGATCACACTAGGACGGCACCGACGGGTCAGGCGCGGACCCCACGGCAGCCGGGTCGTCCGCCCCCACCACCCCCCGCCTGATCAGCGCCACCGCCAGCCGGGCCGCCTCGGCCGTGGCCGGCTCCGGGGCGACCTGGCCGACCTGGCGGAGCAGGTCGATCAGCTGGCGGATGTTGCGGACGAAGTCGCCCGGGGCCACGTCCGTCTCCCGGAGCACGGTGTCCAGGGTGGCCCCGGAGGCCCAGCTGATGACCGCCCGGGCCAGTCCGGGGTCGGGACGGCGCGTCCGGCGGAGCCCGACGTGTCGCTCGTCGGACCGGACGGCGCCGGCCAGCGCCTCGAGTTGGGCGAGTCGCTCGACCACGACGGCCTGGCGTGGTGCCTGCCCATCGTCTCCCGCCCGGCGGGCCTCGAACGTGAACGCCGACACCACCCCGGCCAGCGGCCCCGGCTCGAGCCCGTCGAACAGGCCCGACCGGAGGGCCTCGGTGACCAGGAGGTCGGACTCGTGGTAGATCGACGCCAGCATCTGACCGGCCCCGGTCATGCGCCAGTCGTCGGTGAAGCCCCGCTGTTCGAGGATGGCCAGTCGGCGGTCGAGCTGGGCGGAGAGCGACACGGAGCCCTGGGGGGCCTGCCACTGGCCGTAGGAGGCGGCCAGCAACTCGTGGGCCTCCTCCCTCGACCACCGGCGCACCAGGTTCACCGCCAGGTTGTAGGTGGGGTGGAACGACGACACCAGGTCGGGCGGAGGGGCGAGGGCCGTGCGGGCCACCTGGAGGAAGGGGGTCCCGGTGGACCACAGCACGAATGCGTGGCCCACCGTGTCGATGCCCCGTCTGCCGGCCCGACCGGTCAGTTGCTGGTACTCGCCGGAGGTGAGCGCCGAGGTGTCCGAGCCGCGGAACTTGGCGAAGCGCTCGACCACCACCGTCCGGGCCGGCATGTTGATGCCGAGGGCCAGGGTCTCGGTGGCGAACACCACCTTCAGCAGCCCCTCGGAGAAGCACTGCTCGACCGCCTGGCGGAACGCCGGTACCAGCCCGGCGTGGTGGGGGGCGATGCCCGCCTCGAGCGCCGCCGACCACGTGCCGTACCCCAGGGTGCGCAGGTCGTCGTCCGCCAGGCGTTCGACCGAGGCCTCGACCAGCTCGCGGATCCTGGCCCGCTCCTCGGGCGAGGTCAGGCGGATCCCGTCCTGGAGGCAGTGCCGGGTGGCGTCGTCGCAGGCCGCCCTGGAGAAGATGAAGGTGATGGCCGGCAGCATCCCCGCCGCCGCCAGGTACTCGACGACCTCGGTCCGTCGAGGCGCCCGGAGCCGGTTCCGGGGATTGCGCCGTCGCCGCTCGTCGAGGGAGACCCCCTCCGGGTTGGGCTTGCCGCCCTGCAGCAAGGGGAGCACCACCAGCCCGTCGCGGCCCCGTTCGCTCACCGCGAAGTGGTGGTGGAGCTTCACCGGGCGATGGCGCTCGACGATGACGCGGGTCGTCCCCCGGACCGACGTGAGCCATGCGCCGAAGTCGGAGGCATTGCTGACCGTGGCCGACAGGCTCACGAACCGGACGGCCGGCGGGGTGGTGACCAGGACCTCCTCCCAGACCGAACCGCGATAGGGATCCTGGAGGTAGTGGACCTCGTCGAGCACCACCACCTCCAGCCCGTCGAGGATCGTCGAACGGGCGAAGAGCATGTTCCGGAGGACCTCGGTGGTCATCACGACGATCGGGGCATGGGGCTGGTGGGAGACGTCGCCGGTCAGGAGGCCGACGCGCCCCTCCCCGTAGCGTTGGGCGAGCTCGGCGAACTTCTGGTTGGACAGGGCCTTGATCGGCGTGGTGTAGAACGCCTTGCCCCCGAGCGCCAGGGCCCGGGCTGCGGCGTACTCGGCGATGAGCGTCTTGCCCGAGCCGGTGGGCGCCGACACCAGGACGGACTCGTCGCGGTCGATGGCGTCCATGGCCTCGAGCTGGAAGGTGTCGAGCCGGAGCCCGATGCTCCGCTCGAATCGCTCCCGCACCCCCCCGGCCGGTTCGGCGTCCCGGGGGGCGGCCCCCGGACGCCCGGCGGTCATCGTCGGATGAGCTTCCCGACGACGATGGACAGTTCGTAGAAGATATACATGGGGATGGCGAGGGCCATCATCGAGAACGGGTCGGAGCTCGGGGTCACCACCCCGGCGACCACCACGATGCCCACGATCGCCCACCGTCGCCACGAGGACAGCTTCTTCGGGGAGAGGACGCCGGCCACCTCCAGGGACACCAGCACCACGGGGAACTCGAAGGTGATCCCGAACACCACCATCAACAACAAGATGAGCCCGAGGTAGTTGATCGGGTCGTAGATCTCGTTGAGGCTCGGGCCCCCGATGCTGTCGAGCCACTTGAGGGCGTGGGGGAAGGTGAAGTAGGCCACCGCGCACCCGAGGGCGAACAGGGTGATGGAGGCCACCACGAAGGGGATGGCGTAGCGCTTCTCGTTCGGCTTGAGCCCGGGGGTGATGAAACGCCAGAACTCCCACAACAGCACCGGGGAGGCGAGGAACAGCCCCCCGTAGGCGGCAATCTTGACCCGGAGGGCGAGTCCGTCCAGCGGGCCGGTTATGTAGAACTTGCAGTGGCTGGGCGCCACCCGGCAGTAGGGCTCCTGGAGGAACGAGAGGATGTGGGGGTAGAAGACGAAGGCGATGGTGGCGGTGATGACGAAGGTCAACGCGCACACCATGACCCGGGTCCGCAACTCGCCCAGGTGCTCCACCAGGGTCATGGAGTCCGGCCTGGGCTTGGGTTCGCTACGACGCTTGAGTGAGATGGCCATGGTCGTGGGTGTCCGCTGGGTCGCTGGCTACCGGCAGCGAGAGCCGATCAGTTCATCCCGGGGTCGTCCGGCACCACGCCGCCGCTGGAGCGGACCTGGTGGACGATGCCGCCCGGGTCGGCGATCAGCACCCCGGGGATGGAGGGCGGCTCCTCCCGCGCGTCGACCGTCCCGGCCGGCCGGTTGCTGCCGACCGACGGCTGTACGGAGTCACCTTGCACATCAGGTTGTTCGGAGCCGTCGGCCCCCCCGGACGTGGTGCCGTTCTCTGTCGAGTGGGAATCGGCCAGATTGTCGAGGAAGGTCAGCGGCGACCTGACCGCCTGGGTGATGGTGTCCGTCGACGGCAGGTCGGGGAAGTTGCCGCGGACCTCTGACTCGAGCTTCTCGCGGAACTTGCGGAAGTCGCCCCACAACCCACCGATCTGCCTGGCCACCTTCGGCAGCTTGTCCGGGCCGAGGACGACCAGGGCAACCACCAGGATGACCAGCACCTTTGCCGGGCTCAGGAAGGGCACGAGCAAAGTGTACCGGCGCCTGCTCACCCACGGCGCCCGCCGGGACCGACGCCAGGCCCCACCCCTTCGGGCCGTCGGCCTAGGCCGGACCTGCGCCCGCTCCCGCCGGCGGGCCCCTCGGACGGGTCCGCCGGCCCGCGCCCCGGCCGCCCTGGGCCCGGAACGACACGAACAGCACGACCAGTGCGATCATGATCACGGCCACGGCGCCGATCAGCCAGATGTCCGGGGCGAACGGCCACACCTTGAAGGCCATCCTGCCCACGATCAGGCTGCGGGGGATCGGCCCGAAGTACCGGCTGTCCTCCGAGTCGGTCCGGTTGTCCCCCATCACGTAGTACTCACCGGGCGGCACCTTGTAGGGGTGGTTGAGGCTGTACGGGGCGGAGAGGGGGCTCGGGAGCGTCTCGGGTGCCGGGTCGGGGAGCCACGGCTCGTCGAGGGGCCGGCCGTCGACGGTCACCCGGCCGTTCACCGACGCGATGGTGTCACCGGGCAGGCCGATCACCCGCTTCACCAGATCGGAGTAGTCCGCCTGCTCGAGCGGTGGCCGCGAGAAGACGACGATGTCGCCGCGCTGCACGCCGTGCAGGTGGTAGCTCACCTTGTCCACGACGATGCGCTCACCCACCGTCAGGGTCGGGAGCATGGACCCCGACGGGATGTAGAACATCTGGGCCACGTACGCCCTGACCCCGACGGCGAGCACCAGGGCGACGACCAGGACGCTCAACCACTCGAGGGTCCATCGGAGCCGCGCCTGGCGGCGCTCGGAGCGCTGGTCCGGCGGGACGAGCCATGCCGGCCAGTGCTCGGCCGGCACCTCGGGGACCGCCATCGGGCCCGCCTCGACGTACGGCAGCTCGGGAACCGGAATCGGGCCCCGAGCCAGGACGGCCGGCCCGCTCACCGGCAACCAGGGACCCGAGCCCCCCGACGGGGTGTTGTCTCCGAAGGGGTCCACCGGACAACGAGGCTAGTGCAACGGTCCACGGCTCCTACAGCCCCTTGATGTGGCTCAACGGCCAGACCACGGCCACCGCCCGGCCCACGATCAGCGACTTCGGGATGGGCCCGAAGTACCGGCTGTCCTCGGAGTCGGTCCGGTTGTCGCCCATCACGTAGTACTCACCGGCCGGGATCTTGACCGGACCGGGCAGGTTGAACTGTTGGTGCGCGTCGTCCGGCAGTGCGGTCGAGCAGCTGGCCGGTCCCGACGGGAGCCACGGCTCCGACAGTGGCTTGCCGTCGATGTAGATGCGGCAGCCCTTCGACGAGATGGTCTCCCCCGGCAGGCCGATCACCCGCTTCACCAAGTCGGCGTACTCCTGGTCCTCGAGCGGCGGGCGGGCGAAGACGACGATGTCACCCCGGTGCACGCCGTGGACGTCGTAGCTCAGCTTGTTGACGATGATCCTGTCCCCGACCTGGAGGGTCGGGTACATGGACAGCGAGGGAATGGAGAACGACTGGACCACGTAGGTGCGGAGCAACACCGTGCACAAGAGCACGGCGATCAGGATGATCACCCATTCGATGAGGGTGCGGTAGCTCCGGTTCTGCAGTGGCTCTGCGGGCCGGTCGTCTTCGTCCCCTCGCCGGGTCGGGTCCGAGTCGATCGCCGACAGCGCGTCGCCGGGTAGTTGACTGGTCACAATCAGGCGACGCTAGTCCAGGATCAGCATCCGATTGGGTCGCAATCGTCGTGCCGGACCATGCCTCCGGGGGTGCCCGTCGGCGGCCGGGCTGTGCCGGAGGGTCGGCGGCCGGGCTGTGCCGGAGGGTCGGCGGCCGGGCTGTGCCGG
>CAZNLF010000041.1:0-15393 GCA_964573595.1 uncultured Acidimicrobiaceae bacterium
CCCGCAGTCGGTGGTGCTGCGGTTCTTCGACAAGGACGGCATCGACGTCGACGAGGTCACCCAGCGCAAGATCGAGCGCCTCTACCATCGCGAGGACTTCCGACGCGTCCTGGCCCGGGAGATCGGCGACATCGGCTTCCCGCCCCGGTCCCTCGAGTACTACACGGCCGCCCTGATCAATTCCGTCGACCTCTCCACCGCCCGGAAGGCCGATCTCAAGCTGGTGCTCGACTACTCGTTCGGCACCGCCAGCTTCGTCATGCCGAACCTCCTGGCCAAGCTGGAGGCGGAGGTGCTGGTGGTGAATCCCTACGCCAACACCGCCGGTGTGCTGGCCTTCGACCGCCAGGCCAGCGCGGCCCGCGTCTCGGATCTGGTGAAGGCGTCGGGTGCCCACCTGGGAGCCGTGCTCGACCCGGGCGGCGAGCACGTGGCCATCGTCGACGACCTCGGTCACCCGCTGACCGACGACGAGGCGCTGCTCGTGCTCCTCACCCTGGTGACGGAGGCCCATCCCGGCGCATCGGTCGCCCTGCCGGTGGCGGCCAGCGGTGCCGCCGAGGAGATCTGCCGGAAGGCGGGGGCGGAGATCATCTGGACCAAGCTGTCGACGTCGCATCTGATGGAGGTGGCCCGTTCCGAGGACGTGGTGCTCGCCGCCAGCCAGTCCGGGGGGTTCATCTTCCCCGCGTTCCTCCCGGCCTACGACGCCGCCGCCACGCTCGTGAACCTGCTGGCCCTCCTCACCAACGCCGGCCGGAAGCTGTCCGACCTGGTGGCCTCACTGCCCGCCGTGCACATCGCCCACCAGGCGGTGCACACGCCGTGGGACCAGAAGGGCATGGTGATGCGCACGCTGGTGGAGCGGTCCCAAGGCCGTGACCTGGTCCTGGTCGACGGGGTCAAGGTGCTCGAGGAGGATGGCTGGGCACTGGTGCTGCCCGATCCCGAGGAGCCGGTCACCCACGTCTGGGCCGAGGGAGCCAGCGACTCCCAGGCCGAGTCCCGCGCCAACGAGTACGCCGTCCGACTGGAACAGCTGCTGCGCTGACGGGTCCGTGCCCGTACGCGGGTCCGTGGCCGTACGCACCGCCCCCACCGGTCGGGTATCGTCCGCACCTATGAACGTGCCGGAGGAGCTGCGCTACTCGAGCGACCACGAGTGGGCCCGTACCGAGGGTGACCGCATCCGCGTCGGGATCACCGACTACGCGCAGGACGCACTCGGTGACGTGGTGTTCGTCGACCTTCCCACTGCGGGCGCCGTCGTGGAGTCGGGCGGCCTGCTCGGCGAGGTCGAGTCGACCAAGTCCGTCTCCGAGATCTACGCCCCTGTCGCCGGTGAGGTGGTGGAGGTGAACGGGGCCCTCGCCGATGCCCCGGAAAGGCTCAACGCTGACCCTTACGGTGAGGGTTGGATCTGCGTGATCGTCCCGTCCGATCCTTCATCGGTGGAGGCTCTGCTCGACCCGAGCGCCTACCGCCAGCTGACCGACGGTTGACCGATACCCTCAGGTCACCGGACCTTGAGAGCCCGCCGGTGGGAGCGACTACCGTGATAGGCGTGTTCTGTCCAAGCTGCGGTCACCGAAATCCGACCGGGGTCAACTTCTGCTCGTCGTGCGGAGCATCACTGGTGACCGCGGCCCCGGACACCTCCGTGTCGGTGAACCCGGTGGAGGATCACGGTGATGTCGACGATGAGCCGACGGTCGGGCTGCTCGAGTTGCCGCGTGGCGTCCGGATGCTGGTGGTCAAGCGCGGTTCGGACGTGGGGGCCCGTTTCACGCTCGACTCGGACATCGTCCAGGCGGGCCGGCATCCCGAAAGTGACATCTTCCTCGACGACATCACGGTGTCACGCCGGCATGCGGAGTTCGTGACCAGGGACAAGGTCACGACGGTGCGGGACGTGGGATCGCTCAACGGGACGTACGTGAACCGGAACAGGATCGAGGAGACACGGCTGTCGAGCGGCGACGAGGTGCAGATCGGCAAGTTCAAGCTCCTGTACCTCGTGGCGTCCGGCGAATGAGCGCCAGGACCCACGTGTCGGTCGCCTGCGGTGAGGTTCTATGAGTTCGCGCTCCTATCTGTCCATCGGTGACGTCCTCACCCTGCTCAGGCAGGAGTTCCCCGATGTCACGATCTCCAAGATCCGGTTCCTCGAGAGCCAGGGCCTGGTCAATCCGGAGCGGACGCCGTCGGGTTACCGGAAGTTCTACGAGCACGACGTCGACCGGTTGCGCTGGGTGTTGCGCCAGCAGCGTGAGCACTTCCTGCCCCTCAAGGTCATCAAGGACCGGCTGGACGGCGACGGCGAGGGAGCGGTCACCCACGAGCCGGCGCCGGAAGCACCCGGAGTGCCCTCCTCCGAAGAGCCCGTGCTCGTCGGCAGGCTGGCGACGTCCGAGTCGGACGTCACGGCGCGCGGCGGGAAGGGGCAGGGACGTCCCGCCGCGGCCCAGGCCGGCGCCGTCGCCCAGGCCGGTGGCGCGGCGCACGATGGTGCCACGGCCCAGGTCGGCGGCTCCACGCTCCCCGGCATCGAGTCGGGCACGGCGGGATCGGGCGCGACCGAGTCGGGCACGGCGGGATCGGGCGCGGCGGGACCGGGGGCGGCCGAACCGGCGCCATCGGCCGCGAACGGCGCCCCTGCTGGTTCCGGGTCGAGGCCGTCGGCCACCCACAGCGCGGGTGAGGACGCGCCCCATTCGGGGGGTGGTGCTGTCCATCGCGCCCCGTCCGGCGAGCTGCCGACGACGAGGGCGAAGGGGGTGACGGGGGCCGCAGGTGCGGCGGGTGCGCCCTCGGGCCGACCGCCCGCGGCGGGGGCAGTGACCCCGACCGCGCGCTCCCAGGCGAAGTCGCCCGGCGATGCCGGTGCCGGCCATGGGCCCCGGTCGTCGCAGCCCGGTGCCACGGCTCCGACGGGCGCCGGTCCGACCGGGGACCGGCTCGGTGGAGGACCGGTGGCGACCCGGGCGGACGACCAGGGGGCCTCGGGCCATGCCGGCAGTTCCAAGGTGAGCGGGAGCGATGTGGGGATCCCGGCTCCGCCGGATGCGGGCCTGCCAGACACTGCGGCTGCGTCGGCCCCGGTCGGGGCCGCTCGGACGAAGGGCCGGCGGTCGGCCGGATCGTCGTCGTCCCGGACCGGCGCGGAGACCCCTGAGCCCTCCGGCGCCAGCATGTCGATCCAGGAGCTCTCGGATGCGTCCGGCCTCACTGTGGCTGTTCTGGAGGAGCTCTGCGACTTCGGGTTGCTGGCCGGCACGAAGGTGGCCGGACAGCTCTACTTCGACGACGAGGGACTCGCCGTCGCCAACCTGGCTTCCGGCTTCGCCCACTTCGGCGTGGAGCCCCGTCACCTCCGGCTCTACAAGAACGCCGCGGACCGCGAGGCGGGCTTCGTCGAGCAGATCGTGATTCCCCTGGTCAGACAGCGGAATCCCGAGGCGAGGGTGCGGGCCCACGAGACGGTCGACGAGCTGGCGCGACTCGGTCAACAGCTGCGCGCCTCACTCCTCCGGAGTGCACTCGGCAACCTCCTCGACCCCTGAGGGCCCCGTCGCCCGGGGGCCGATCCCGGGGTCGAGGAACGGCGAAGTAGTGCTTCGCGCGCCGATTCGGCGCTGATTCCGTGATCGCACTCCACCTCTCCGGCGAGTAAGTTTGGGGGATGGTCGAGGTCAGGCTGCGGGCAGTGCGAGTGGACCTACAGTCCAATACGCCTGTCCTGCTGCTGCAGGAGTCTGAAGGACTGGGTCGCACCCTCCCCATCTTCATCGGCGCGCCCGAGGCCACGGCCATCGCGTTCGCGCTGCAGGGTATGGACACGCCCCGCCCCATGACCCACGACCTGATCCGCGATCTCCTCGACGCACTGGGCACGAACGTGATCCGCGTGGTCATCACCGAGCTCCGGACGGCCACCTACTTCGCCGAGATCGTGCTTCGCCAGGGGGAGCGTGAGCTGCCGGTGTCGTCACGGCCTTCCGATGCCGTCGCCGTCGCCGTCCGCACGGGCACGCCCTTGTTCGTGGCCGACGACCTCATGGACAACGAGGGGATCATGCTGGCGGTCGACGAAGAAGAGGAAGAGTCCGACGACGACGACGAGGGATCCAATCCCGAGGAGATCGTCGGCGAGTTCCGTACCTTCCTCGACTCGATCAGGCCCGAGGATTTCTCCTCCTGAGCGCGACCCCGAGCGATGGCGATACCGGTCGCCTGACGAGCCCGATGACCAGGTCCGCCCGGAGGACGATGGCCGCCGTGGTCGTCTGCGTGGCCCTCGGCGGGCCCCTGCTCGCTGCGTGCTCGTCCAACTCGTCGTCGCCGACTACCACGGTGCGGACGTCGACGACGACCAAGTCACCCAAGTCCACCGCGTCGAGCACCCCCACCACATCGGGCGTGCCGGCCTCCTCGTCCACCCCCACCACCTCCGGTCTGACCAGGTGCGCGACCTCGGCGCTCGCCGGCTCGGTGGCGGGAAGCAGCGGTGCGGCGGGCACCATCGAGACCACGGTGGCCCTGAAGAGCACCGCCACCGGACCGTGTGTACTGGGTGGCTATCCCGGACTCCAGATGCTCGGTTCCGCAGGGACGGCCCTGGCGACCGTCGTGGTGCGGAAGGGCAATTACAGCTTCACCTCGATGGCGCCCACCACGGTCACCGTCACCGGTGGTCAGTCCGTCTACTTCAACATCGGCTACTCGGACGTGCCGGCGGGCAAGGAGACGACCTGTCCGACCTCCGCCTCGCTCGAGGTCACGCCGCCGAACGCCACGGACCACCTGGTCATCGCGGCCGCACTCGCCCCGTGCAGCGGGGGCACGCTCACCGTGTCGCCCGTGTTCGCGGCGACCGGTGCCAACAGCCAGACCACGGCGCCGCCGGCGGGCTGAGGCGGAGCCGGCGGGCTGAGGCGGAGCCGGCGGGCTGAGGCGGCAGTTGGGCGATCCGGGTTGAGGTGAGAGGCGCCGATCTCGCTCAAGAGCCGGGATCGACGAGGATGCGGCCCCGGGTGCCCCCGGCAAGGATCCGATCGAGGGCCGGGCCGAGGGACTCGAGCCCGATCTGGTCGTCGACCATGCGGTCCAGCAGATCCGAAGGGTACGCGGTGGCGAGCACGTCCCAGACCCGGCGCCGTTCCTCGATGGGGGTCTGCACGGTATCGATGCCGAGCAACGATGCGCCCCGGACGATGAACGGGTAGACCGACGACTCGAACGTGTTCCCTCCGGTGAGGCCGCTGGCCGCTACGGCCGCCCCATAGCGGAGGGTCCTGAGCACGGCGGCGAGCGTGGTGCCACCGACGCAGTCGACGGCACCCGACCACCGTTCGGGTCCGAGGGTCCGCTCCGCTGCCGTGTGCAGGTCGTCCCGGCCGATCACCTCGGCGGCCCCCAGTCCGACGAGGTAGTCGCGCTCTGATGTCTTGCCGCTGCTGGCCACCACCTGATAGCCACGGGCCGCCAGCAGCGCCACGGCCATGCTGCCCACCCCTCCGGACGCTCCGGTGACCAGGACCTCGCCGTCCGCCGGCGTGAGACCGTGGCGCTCGAGCCGGTCGAGCGACAGGGCGGCCGTGAAACCGGCCGTCCCGATGACGGCCGCCCGCCGTCCGGTGAGCCCGGGTGGGAGCGGGACGACCCAGCCGGCCGGCACCCTGGCCGCTTGGGCGAACCCACCGTGATGGGCGACCCCGAGGTCGTAGCCGTGGACGATCACCTCCTGGCCCACGGCGATGGAGCCGTCATCGCTGGCCACGACGGTCCCGACCAGGTCGACGCCGGGGACGAGCGGCGAGATCCTCGCCACCCGGTTACCCGGGCGGGTGACCATGGCGTCCTTGTAGTTGATGGCGGACCACTCGACGCGGACGACGACATCGCCCGGGCCGAGGGCATCGAGCTCCAGGGACCGGACGCCGGTCGTGACGGCATCGCCTCCGGTCACCACGAAGGCGCGAACCGTGTCGGGGGGTCCGGACCCGATCCCGGGCGTCGCCTCGGAAGCGGGCCCGGGCACCGGTTCCGTCGGTCGGAGTGAATCGCTCATCGCGGGTACCGTACCGATTCCATGACCGATGAGCTGGCAATGTCAGGGCGAGACCCTGATCATGGGTGGTGGCCGTCCCCCTGGTCGGTCTCCGCGGTGGCGGCCGGCAAGGTGAGCCGGAGCGGCCTGCAGCGGGACGGCGCCGCGATGTTCTGGACGGAAAGCCGGCCTGAGCAGGGTGGTCGTCAGGTGGTGGTCCGGGCCCGTCCCGGCGGGGAGCTGACGGACGTCTCCCCGGAAGGCGTCAGTGTGCGTTCCCGGGTGCACGAATACGGGGGAGGGGCGGCCACGGCTTCGGGAGGAGTCCTCTTCTATGTGGACCAGTCCGACCAGCGTTGGTACCGGACGTCGCCGGCAGGAGGGGACAGCGGCGCCGGGACCGGACCGGTCGCGCTGGTCCCGGAGCCTCCGGACGGTATCGGGTCGGTGCGCTACGCCGACGGTCGGGTGACCCCGTCGGGACGGTGGCTCGTCAGCGTGGAGGAGCGGTCCGCCGGTGGGGGAGGGCATCGCCTGATCGCGGTGCCCACGGACGGCGGGCAGGTCGTCGTCCCCCTGTTCGCCGGGCGTGACTTCGTGTCCGCTCCGCGACCGTCGCCGGACGGTCGCTGGCTGGCGTGGGCCGGCTGGGACCACCCTTCCATGCCCTGGGACAGCTCCGAGGTCCTGCTGGCATCGCTGTCCGACGAGGGCGGGGGGATAAGGCTCGGTCCGGCCGTCCGTGTGGCGGGCGGCGACGGGTGCTCGGTGGGGCAGCCGCGCTGGTGCCGTGACGGGTCCCTGGTCTACGTGGACGACAGGACCGGGTGGTGGCTCCCGTTCCGGTTGGCACCCGAACGGCTGGTGGGGGAGACCGATCGTTCGGAGGCGCTGGTCGATCTGCGCCGTGAGTTCCACGCGCCGGACTGGGCGCTCGGGCAGTCGACCATCGACGAGCTGGCCGACGGCACCCTCGTGTGCCGGATGCACGGGGACGGGCGCGACCATCTGGTCCGGCTGTCCCCAGCGCCCTCCGGCGGCGGGCACTGGCTGCTCCAGGTGATCGAGCAGCCTTGCGTGACCATCGCCGGTGTGGTGGCCGGGCCTGTCGGGAAGGCCGATCCGGGTGGGTCGTCGTCGGCTGCACCGTCGGTGTGGCTGCTGGGCTCCACGATCACCGAGGCCCAAGGGGTCTTCGAGGTCACGTTGGACGACGGGGTGCCGGCGGTCCGGCGCTCCACGGCACCCACGGTCCGTCCGGCGCGGGGCGACGTGTCGACCGCCAGGCTCTTCGAGGTGGCCACTCCGCAGGGAACCGTGCCCGGCCTCTTCTTCCGGCCCGCCAACCGTCGGGTGCGGGGCCAGCAGGGCGAGTCCGGGGCCGGGGCCGGGGCCGGGGTAGAGGCCGGGGCCGGGGCAGAGTCCGAGGCTGGAGCCGGGGCAGCGGTGCCCGGGCCGGACCGACACCGGGGGCCACCGCCCCTGGTGGTGTTCTGTCATGGCGGACCGACCGGGGCCGCCGACCCCGGATTCGACCCGGTGGTCCAGTTCTTCACCAGCCGCGGCATCGCGGTGGCGTGCGTCGACTACCGGGGGAGCAGTGGTTACGGAAGGGAGTACCGTCGCCGCCTGGACGGGCTGTGGGGCGAGGCCGATGTCGACGACTGCGTCGGCTACGCGTCGGCGTTGGTCGATGCCGGGCTGGTCGACGGGTCCCGGCTGGCCATCCGGGGCACCAGTGCCGGGGGGCTCACCGCCCTCGGGGCCCTCGTCCGCTCGGATCGGTTCGTCGGGGGTGTCGCCTGGTACGGCGTCACCGATCTCGAGGCACTGGCCACAGACACGCACGAGTTCGAGTCCCACTACGTCGACTCGCTCGTGGGCCCATGGCCCGAGGATGCCGCCACCTACCGGGACCGATCGCCCGTCAACCATCCCGACCGGGTGTCCGGGGCGGTGCTGCTCCTCCAGGGAGCCGACGACCCCGTGGTGCCGGCCGACCAGTCCGAACGCTTCGCCGAACAGCTGCGCCGGCACCGGGTCCCCTGCCGGCTCACGGTGTTCGAAGGGGAGTCCCACGGCTTCCGTCGGGCCGAGACCATCGCCGCATGCCTCGATGCCGAGCTGGGCTTCTACCGCTCGTTGTTCGGTGGCGAGGGCTAGCCGGCCGATGAGGCAGCCGGTGGTACCCTCGACCGTGCCGACCGATCGTGCGCGGGAGCACAGGGACGAAGCGCCCGCGGTCGTGACGGTGCGATGGGACCGCTACCCCGTTCGGCTCCGCCGGTCCCTGTGGTTCCTCGCCGGGCTCTCGCCGGAGTGGAGGGACGCGTTCCTCTACGGCTGCTCCGCTCTGTTCGCCGGCGTGACCGCCGTGGCCATGAGCATCCCGCTCTACCGGCAGTGGGGCCAACTGGCGGTCGGTCCCTACGCGGTCGCCACCGTGTTCATGGCCGTGGTCGCCTGGAGGTTCGGCCTCCGGCCACCGGCGGATCCCGAGTCGTCCGAGCGTCGGCGCACCCGGTCGCGCCGACGCTGGAACTGGGCCCGGGTACTGGCCTTCCTGATGGTGCTGTTCGGGGCCACGTTGGTTCCGCTGGCTCTCGAGGTCGTCTGGCGTTCCGAGGGCAACGCCGCCCTCCACGTCCAGCCCGAGGTGGTCGTCGTCGAGCAGGCCGGGGCACGTGCGGCGCAGGGGAAGAACCCCTACCGGGTGATCGACCAGAACGGCCATATCCTCATCCATGCCAAGGACGAGCCGCTCTACGAGCTCTACTACCCGTACCTCCCGGGCATGGTCATCTTCGGCTTCTCCAGCGTCTCCAACGTCTCCAGCCTGGACAAGGCCGAGACCCCGTTGACCGACGCCCGCATCCAGTTCCTGGTGTTCACCATCGTGGTGGCCGTCGTAGCGCTGAGCCGGCTCCGCCCGCCCGGTGACGCGCGCGGACGCTCGTGGCAAGCCCTCACCGTCCTGCCCACGGCGGCACTGCCCCTGGCCACCGGCGGGGACGACATGCCGGTGGTGGCGCTGATGCTGCTCGGACTGGTCGCCATACAGCGCCGAAGACCGGTGCTCGCCGGCCTGGTCCTGGGCGCCGCGTCGTCGCTCAAGTTCACCGCCTGGCCGCTGGTCTTCTTCGCGCTCTGGGCCATCTGGGACCGGACGGGCCACCGGGCCGTGGGTCGTTTTGCCCTGGGGGTCGTCGCCGTGGTCGGCCCGGTCGTGCTGCCGTTCGCACTGCGCAATCCGACGGCGTTCGTCGACAACGTCGTCCGCTTTCCCCTCGGGCTCGCCGGAGTGTCGTCACCGGCGGCGAGCGCCCTTCCCGGCCATATCCTGGTGTCGGCGGTCCCCGGCTCCCACCGGATCTACGTGGTCGTGGTCGGCATCATCGGCATCGCCGTGTTGGCCCGGTGCCTGATCCGGAAGCCGCCCCGCGACGCCGCCGAGCTGGCGTCGTTCACCGGGTGGGTCATGCTGATCGCCATCCTCCTGGCCCCGGCCACCCGCGTGGGGTACCTGCTGTACCCGATCAACCTGTTCCTCTGGGCGTGGATGTTCCGGCGCTCCGACGATCCGGTCGACGCCGCTCCGCTGGTGTCGTCACGCGGCGAGGGTGGGGCCACCCCGTCGACCGGCGAGCCGGCCCACGGTCAGTTGTCCTCGGGCTGCTCGAACACCTCGACCGAGAACGGCGTGGTGCCGGTGGAGGTGGTGGGGGAGACCACCACCCCGACCTCCCAGTAGAAGCTGTCGCTGCTGCCCTTCTTCGCCAGGACCTCCGTGCCCAGCGCCTGACGGGCGGGCCCCACGAAGGTCACGTCCCAGCCCAACCGGGGGAGGAGCGTGTGGAACACGGAGACCACCTGATCGGAGGTCAGCCCCGTGGTGAAGTTGACCGTGCGGTCGAATTGGTTGGCGTTCTGGTCGATGTCGACGGTGCCGACGGCCCTGCTCCCCGCCGGCACGGCCAGAGGCCCGAGGATGTCGGACGGGGGCTGGCCCTCGCTGACCATCGACTTCAGGGCCACGGTGGCCGGCGTGAGACGGACCACGGTCCCGTCGGGGATGGTGACGCTGTCGGTCGCCGGCTTCGAACTGCCCGTGGAGGTGAAGGCGGAGGTGACGACGCCGGCCACCACGATGAAGACGGCGATGCCGAGGACGATGATCGCCGGGGTCCGCACGGACATGCGCTCGTAGGTGCGATTGTCCGGATCGACCCGGGTCACCTCCGGCGGCGCACCGTGACCGTCCGCCCCTTCCTCGGTACGGGCTGCGCCATCGAGCTCGGGAGGGGGAGAAGGGGCAGCCATGGCTCTCCAATGGTACCGGTGCGGTCACGCGGACCCCGGTCGTCGGAGCCGCCGCATCGGACGGTCGGGGTCGGCCGGGGTCAGGCGGGCGTCGTGACGGTCACCGGTCCCGGTGTGGGAGCGAGGCCCGTCGAGCGGTCGGATTCGGGATCGTCGAGCGACTCGGCCACCCGGGTCGAGACGAATGCCGCGCCCACGGTGACGGCGAGGATGCCCCAGCGGCCCCGGCGGGGTAGATGGGCGAACGCCACGGCGGTGGCCAGGGCATCGACCAGGTCGGCCATGCCGCCCAGCGCGACCCACGGTCGGGCCTCCTCGTCGGAGGCGGCCAGTGCCCGGAGCGCACCGATCCCGAGGGCCAGGTCCCGGCCGCCCATGGCCCGGGACAGGACCCGCGACGCCGGGTCGCCCGCCGGCCCGCCGATCCACGGTCTCGACATCGGCGTCGGTGCGGCGATGGCGGTCACCCCGATACCCACCCTTCCCCAGGCGATCAGCTGGGCCAGGTTCCGTGCCGCGGTGCGATCCATGGGAGCAACCTATCGGTGCCGCTCGATCAGCGGTCCCACGGCGTCGACGACCGGCGCCCACCATCCTGCTTCCATCGTGCCGCACCGGCCGCTGTCAGAGTCGATCCCACTCTGAGAAGTCGAGTCATCACCAAGTGTGGTTGGGCAGTTCATCCGATGTTTACTTTTTCTTTGCGATCATTCACAATGCTCTTGCGTTGACGGGGCACATGCCCGTCAAGTGGAGGGGTGCCTGATCCAGCATCGGCGGTGGGATCCTGTGAGAGGGGACGGAGTGGCCGGGCCGACGTGGCCCGGCCACTTACGCGTCCGGGTTCAGCGGCGATCCGGATGTCCGGGCGGGCCCGACGACCAACCGAAATGGTCGATCGGGCCATGACCACCACCGAGATGCCATGTCGCCCCGTCCACCAGGGCCCGGCGGACGAACACCGTGGCCGCCTCCACTGCCCGAGCGACGGCGGCTCCCCGGGCCAGGTGGGCCGCGATGGCCGCCGACAAGGAGCAACCCGTGCCGTGGGTATTGGGGGTGTCCACCCGGGGCCCCCGGAGCACGGTGATGTCGGTGCCGTCGTAGAGCACGTCGACGACATCGTCGGGTGCGTCCCCGGCGTCGGCCTCCACGCCGGGGAGGTGGCCACCCTTGACCAGCACCCATGCCGGACCGAAGGCGTGGACGTGCCGGGCAGCGGTCGACATGCCGGGGACGTCCTCCACGGCCGCGGGCTCCATTCCGGCGAGCAGTGCGGCCTCCCACAGATTCGGCGTGGCCACGAGGGCATGGGGGAGCAGCAGGGTCCGATAGGCATCGATTCCCTCGTCGGTCATGGTGACCCGTCCGGTGGAGGTCACGAGGACCGGGTCGACCACCAACCCCGGCAGATCACCGGCAGCGGCGCGCCGGGCCACGGCCTCGACGACGGCTGCGGAGCCGAGCATGCCGGTCTTCACCGCCTCCACCGGGAGGTCGTCCACCACCGCTGAGATCTGCGAATCGACGAGGCCCGCGGACAGGTGCACCACGTCCCTCACCTCCATGGAGTTCTGGGCGGTGACGAGGGTGACGGCGGTGGTGGCGTAGACGCCGAGGGCGGCCATGGTCTTGATGTCCGCCTGGAGGCCCGCCGCTCCACCGGAGTCCGAACCGGCGATGGTCAGGGCGACCGGCGGCTGGGTCCTGCCGGAGGCCACACGGTCTGCCGTCAATGGCGTCGCAGGCGCCGGGTCTGTCACCGCTGGGCCCTGTCGAAGGTTCATCTGCTCCGGGCGTTCCGGGCGTTCCTGACCATGGGCCCCAGCGTAGGGGGGCCTACCCCCCACGGGCGGCCGATGCACCGAACTCGATGGCCGGGGTGGTGCAACGTGTACAATCTACGGACCACGCATGGGCCAACGTCGTCCCGGGTGGGTAGATCCACTTCCCTCGTTGGAGCGACCCGATGACGACTCGAGCCGGTCAACACGATCCTGTCCACCCTCGGCCCACGGCCGTGCCGGTGGAGGCCCTGCGTCGGCGGCCCGTTGCTGCCGGGGTGATCCCACGGCCGCGTCCCGAGGCGAGCCTGCGGCGTGCCGACCGGGTCCCGCCACCAGCAACTTCGCTGGCACCGGCACCGTCCCGAACGGTCCCGCTCGCACCGACCGGTGGTCTCTACGATCCGCGGTTCGAGCACGACGCCTGTGGCGTGGCCCTCGTTGCCGACCTCCACGGGCGACCCTCCCACACGCTGGTGCGCCAAGCCATCTCCGCCCTCGAGCACCTCGCCCACCGGGGAGCGACGGGGAGCGAGGAGGACAGCGGCGACGGGGCCGGCATCCTGTTCCAGGTCCCCCACGACTTCTACGCCGCCGAGGTGGGCTTCGACCTCCCCCCGCGTGGCCACTACGCCACCGGGATCGCCTTCCTCTCCCGCAACCCCGGCGAGGCGGCCGACGCCCGCTCGTCGTTCGAGAAGCTGGCCGGCGAGGAGGGCCTCGGGGTCCTCGGCTGGCGTGACGTGCCGGTGGACGACAGCACGCTGGGCTCGATCGCCGAGGCCGCGATGCCCTCGTTCCACCAGGTCTTCGTGACGCCTGTCGCCGCCACCGCTCTGGCCGGCGGTGACCCGGCGCTGGCCACGGACCGACTCGCCTTCATCCTCCGCAAGCGGGCCGAGCACGAGATCGACGACTGCTACATCGCGTCGCTCTCCTCGCGGACCATCACCTACAAGGGGATGCTCACCTCCCACCAGCTCGCCGAGTTCTTCCCGGACCTCTCCGACGAGCGGCTGACGAGCGGCCTGGCCCTCGTGCACTCTCGCTTCTCCACCAACACCTTCCCCTCGTGGCCGCTGGCCCACCCCTACCGGTACCTGGCCCACAACGGCGAGATCAACACCCTGGCCGGCAATCGGAACTGGATGCGGGCCCGTGAGGCCCTCTGTGCCTCGAGGCTCCTGCCCGGCCTCGACCGGGCGTTCCCGATCGTCACGCCGGGGTTCAGCGACTCGGCTTCCTTCGACGAGGTGCTCGAGCTGCTCCACCTCGGGGGCCGGTCGCTGCCTCATGCCGTGCTGATGATGATCCCCGAGGCCTGGGAGAACCATCCGACGATGGACCCGGCGCGACGCGCCTTCTACCGCTACCACGCGTCCCTGATGGAGCCGTGGGACGGCCCCGCCGCGGTGGCGTTCACCGATGGCCGTGTGATCGGCGCCGTGCTCGACCGCAACGGGCTGCGCCCGGCGCGCTACTGGGTCACCGACGACGGATTGGTGGTCCTGGCCAGCGAGGTCGGTGTCGTGGACGTGCCGACGCGGAAGGTGGTTCGCAAGGGGAGGCTCCAGCCCGGCCGGATGTTCCTGGTCGACACCGAGGCCGGCCGGATCGTGGACGACGACGTGATCATGGCCGACCTGGCCGCGGAGGTGCCCTATCTGCCGTGGCTCGAGGACGGGCAGATCGATCTCGACGACCTTCCGCCCCGCACCATGCTCACGCCCCAGCACGCCTCGGTGGTCGGTCGCCAGCGGCTGTTCGGCTACACCAACGAGGAGCTGCGCCTCATCCTCCAGCCGATGGCGCGCTCGGGAGCCGAGCCGTTGGGCTCGATGGGCACCGACACCCCGATCGCCGTCCTGTCGGACCGGCCCCGCCTGCTCTACGACTACTTCACCCAGCTCTTCGCCCAGGTCACCAACCCTCCGCTGGATGCGATCCGAGAGGAGCTGGTCACCTCCCTGCTGTCGACACTGGGTCCCGAGTCGAACGTGCTCGAGCCATCGGCCGAGTCGTGCCGCCAGATCGTGCTGCCCATGCCGGTCATCGACAACGACGACCTGGCCAAGCTCCTCTATGTCAACGAGGACGGCAGCACGCCAGGGTTCCGGGCGTTCGCCATCGACGGCCTGTTCGAGGTGGCCGGGGGCGGCCCGGCCCTCCGCGACGCCATCGAGCAGGTTCGCGAACGTGTGGGTGAGGCGATCGCCGACGGGGCAGACGTGATCGTCCTGTCCGACCGCAACTCGACGGCCGATCTGGCGCCCATCCCGTCGCTGTTGATGGTCGCCGCCGTCCACCACCACCTGGTGCGCCAGAAGACCCGGACCCGTGTCGGCCTCGTCGTGGAGTCGGGCGACGCCCGCGAGGTCCACCACATGGCCATCCTGAAGGGGTTCGGCGCCGCGGCCATCAACCCGTATCTGGCGTTCGAGACCATCGACGACATGATCGCCTCGGGCATCCTGACGGGTGTGACCCCCCGCCAGGCCCAGAAGAACTACATCAAGGCCGCCTCGAAGGGCATCATCAAGGTGATGTCGAAGATGGGCATCTCCACGGTGGCCTCCTACACCGGTGCCCAGGTGTTCGAGGCGGTCGGCCTGGCCACCGACGTGGTGGAGGAGTACTTCACCGGCACGGTGTCGCGTATCGAGGGGGTCGGCCTCGACGTGCTGGCCGAGGAGGTGGCAGCCCGCCACCGCATGTCCCATCTCGACCGCCCCACCGAGCTCGCCCATCGTGAGCGGGAGGTGGGGGGCGAGTACCAGTGGCGGCGCGAGGGTGAGGTCCACCTGTTCAATCCCAAGACGGTGTTCAAGCTCCAGCACGCCACCCGCTCCAAGCGCTACGAGGTGTTCAAGGAGTACACGAGGTCCGTCGACGAGCAGTCGGCCAAGCTCGCCACCCTGCGCGGACTGATGCAGCTCAAAGAGGGCACGCTGCCTCCGGTCCCCATCGACGAGGTTGAGCCGGCCGAGGCCATCCTGGCCCGCTTCTCCACCGGAGCCATGTCCTACGGGTCGATCTCGGCGGAGGCCCACGAGACCCTCGCCATCGCCATGAACCGACTCGGTGGTCGCTCGAACACCGGTGAAGGCGGGGAGGACCCCGATCGGTTCACGCCGGACGCCAACGGCGACCTGCGGCGCAGTGCCATCAAGCAGGTGGCGTCGGGTCGGTTCGGGGTGACCTCGGAGTACCTGGTCAACGCCGACGACATCCAGATCAAGA
>CAZNLF010000042.1:0-15249 GCA_964573595.1 uncultured Acidimicrobiaceae bacterium
GGATCGTGGGCGACGACGACGGCGACGACCGGCGGTGCCAGTGTGTCCATCAGGGGTCCGAGGCTATCGGGCTGAAACCGCTCCGCGGTGTATTCCCAGGTCAATGGCTACAACGCCCGGTACCCGTCGAAGTGCTTGCAACTGTTTAACAAAATGAATACACTTGTATCCACAGCCGTTCTTCAGGGCGGCGGCCGACCCGGGAGGGTCAGCCCCGGGCCCCGACCGACGAACCGAGACCGGGCACCACCCGGCATACGAAACAGAAGGAGCAAGCAATGCCGACCGTCAAGAAGCCGGAGATGAAGATCCCCGAGATCAACACCGATATCGCCAAGGCCGTCAAGGACGTGGGCGCCGTGGCCAAGGACGCCACCTACGTGGTGATCGGGGCCGGTGTCCTCGGATACCAGCAGGTCCAGGTCCAACGACAGGAGCTCTTGAAGCGCCTCTCGGACCCGAAGTCGGACTTCGACGCCAGGGTGGCCACCGTGCGCACCGAGCTGAGTGACGCCCTCCACACCGTCGACACCACCGTCGAGAGCGTGATGGAGCGGTTCGAGGACGTCATCGAGCGGTTGGAGTCAGCGGTCGCCCCCCTGGAGGACCGTCTGCCCACCCAGGCACGCGACCTGGCCAAGCAGGCCCACGTCCAGGCCAAGGAGGCCCGGGCCCAGATCCGCAGCCGCAGGCCCAGCGCCGTCGCCTGATCGTCCGCCCGATCCGTGGCGCCGGTCCCGTCACCACGGGGCGGCGCCACGGATCGAGCACAGACGGCGTGAACGTCCGGTCGGGACCACCGCCGGCACCGAGAGAACGGCCCGCCCCGGGTGGGCCGTTCTCCGCGCCCGGCGGAACTTCGTCGGTTCAGCCGACCTGCAGGCGCCAGTAAGCGAGCACGTCGGCCAGGGTCTGGTCCAAGGTGACCTCCGGCTTCCACCCGGTGGCCCCCACCAATCGGGCGGGGTCCCCCCGCAGGACCGGGACCTCGACCGGCCGGACCAGCGCGGGGTCGGTCTCGAACTCGAGCGTGGTGCCCACCAGGCCGAGCAGGCGGTCGGCGATATCGCGTATCGACACGTCCTGACCGGAGCACACATTGTAAACGCCCCCGGGCTCACCCGACTCGACCAGGAGCCGGTAGGCGCGGACGACGTCGCGCACATCGGTGAAGTCGCGTCGGGCCGACAGGTTGCCGACCGGGATCGTCGGCGCTCCGCTGGCATGGGCCTCGACGATCCGCTTCGCCAGCGCCGGCACCGCGAAGTTCGGGCTCTGCCCCGGGCCGATGTGATTGAAGGGGCGCACGGTGATCACCGGCTGGCCGTGCCCCAACCAGGCCTGGGTGATGAGGGCCTCGGCCGCCAGCTTGCTGGCGGCATACGGGGTGAGCGGGGCTGTCGGCGACTCCTCGGTCAGTGGGAGCTGGCCGGGGTCGGTGACCGCGCCGTAGACCTCGGCCGAGCTGGTCACCAGCACCTTGGGATCGCTCCCGCACTGCCGGGCGGCGGCCAGGACCGCGGCGGTCCCGATGACGTTCACCTCGAGGACCCGCAGCGGCTCGTCCCACGACTGCCCCACGTGGGTCAGCGCCGCCAGATGGTAGATGGCGTCCGGGGCGGCATCGGTCACCGCGGCGAGCAGGGCCCCCGGGTCGGTGACATCGACCTCCCGGTCGATCACGACCACCTGGTCACCCAGGTCGCGTAGATGGTCGGCCAGCCAGTTGCCGACGAAGCCACGACCACCGGTGATGAGGGAGCGCACGACGGGTCACCCTACTGGCTGGTCACCCGGGCCAGCATCCCGAGCCGGTCCGGAGCGCCCGGCGGCGAACCGGTAGGCCTCCAGGTGCCGGTCCGCACTGGCCTCCCACGTGTGGGCGGCGGCGATGCGCAGTCCCCGACGGCGCCGGTCGTCGCGGCCCGGTCCGGACCGGTCGGCAAGGGCCGACTCGATGGCTCCGGCCAGGTCGCCCACGTCCCCGGGACGCACCAGTACGGCGGCATCGCCCGCCACCTCCTCCATGGCCGTCCCCGCCGTGGTGATCAGCGGGGTGCCACAGGCGAGTGCCTCCAGCGCCGGCAGGCCGAATCCCTCGTACAGGGCCGGGTAGACGGCGGCGGCGGCCGACCGGAGCAGGGCCGGGACGGCCCCGTCGGGCACGTAGCCGGTGCGGACGACGCGCTCCGCGACACCCGAGGAGGCGATGGCCCGGTCCACCTCGGGGCCGCCCCAACCGGCCCCTCCCACCAGCACCAGCAGCGCATCGTCGTCGACGTCGGCGGCCCGGCCGAAGGCGGCGACCAGCGAGGGCACGTCCTTCCTGGGCTCCATGGTCCCGACGAACAACAAGAAGGGGCGACCATCGGCCAGCCGGGCATCGACCTCCGCCAGCTGACGGGCGTCGGCGCCGGGCTCCGGCTCGTCGGGCCCGAAGCGTCGGGTGTCGACGCCGTGGTGCGCGACGAACACCTCGGCGGTCACCTCGCACCACCGTTGCAGCTCCTCGGCGGTCACACGGCTCGGGCAGACCACCGCGGTCGCCCGCCGGGCGGCCACGGTGATCGCCCGGCGGAACAGCAGGACCTTCGCCTGCTGGTGCCAGCTCGGTGCCTCGAAGAAGCTGAGGTCGTGCACGGTGACCACGGTCGGCACCGACGAGCGTTCGGGCATGGTGTAGTGCGGGCCGTGGTGGACGTCGACCCGCCGTGCGGCGATGAGGGCGGGCATGCGGGCCTGCTCCCAGGCCAGCCGCAGCGGACGCGGCCCGGGGGCCACCGCCTCGAGGGCCGCCCCCGGGGCCACCGTCCGCCAGCGCCCGGCATCGGTGGCGCGGGCGATCACGACGAGGTCGAGGTCGGCCCGTCGGGCGAGCGCGGAGGCCAACTCCAGGGTGTACCGTCCCGCCCCCACCGGATCGGCGGGCACCGCCGTGCCGTCGAAGGAGAGGCGGAGCCGGCTCTCAGCCACGGTGGTGCCCCGGGGACGCTGCTCGCGCCTCGTGCCAGACCTCGAGATGGCGACGGGCGATCGAGGACCAGGCGAGCTCACCGGACCGCTTCGACCCGGCCGTCCGCAACCGCTCCCGCTCGACCTCGTCGACGGCCACCCGGAGCAGTCCCCCGGCGATGGAATCGACGCTCTGGGGGTCGACTTCGTAGGCGGCACCGGCTGTGCTCGGGAGCGGGCTGGCCACCACCGGCGCCCCGAAGGCCATGGCCTCGACCGGGGGCAGCCCGAATCCCTCGATGAGCGGCACGTAGGCCAGGAGGCGGGCGGTGGCGTACAGGGCGGACAGCTCCGTCGGCAGCACGAGGCCGGTCATCACCACACCGGCCTGGGGCTCGATCCGCTCGCCCCACCCCGACGGGCCGACCAGCACCAGGGGCCACGGCTCGGGTAGCGACCCGCGGACGTGCTCGTACGCCGTGACCAGCCGGGCGAGGTTCTTGCGGGGCTCGAGCGTCCCGACGCTCAGCAGGAACGGGCCGTGGACGCCCATGCGGTCGAGGAGCGCGGCGCCGGCCTCGAAGTCGGGGGGCGGCAGGTGGTCGGAGCCCATCGGGATGACGGCGATGGCATCCTCCGGCGCGCCGGCCTCGCGCAGGTCGTTGGCCACCACCTCGGCCGGCACGACGAACCGCTCGGCCCGACGCAGGGCCCGACCCAGTGCCGCCTCGTGCCACCTCCTACCCCGCGGCGGGTAGGCGTCCGGCACCCGCCGCCACAGCAGGTCGTGGATGGTGGCCACCAGCACCGCGCCGCCCGGCTCGAGCGTCGCGACCGAGGTGGAGTGGACCACGTCGAAGCCGGGACGGGCCCTCAGCAGCCCACGGTCCCAGGCCCGCGTCATCAGTGGTCCCGGGAGTCGCGAGCTGTGGAGCGGGAAGCCCAGTGCGGCCAGCGGGTCGGGGCCCCCCCGGGCGGGGGGCGGCCGGCTGGCCAGCAGCTCGATGTCGGGGATCTCCCCGGGGCCGAGGGCGTACAGGCCCTGGAGCAGGCCCTGTACGAAAGTGCCGCAACCGCCGGATGCGGTCCGACGCAGCTGCTGGACCATCAACAGCAGTCGCAACGAGTCAGCGCCCACCGGCCACCGGACCCCTCGCCGCGGGCCGGCCCGGACCGGCCGGGTCGGCGTCGGCGTCGGCGGCTGCGTCGGCGTAGAGGGCGGCGAGCCCCTCGGCGCACGCCTCCCAGCTGAACGCCTGGCTGCGGCGGGTACCCCGCGCCACCAGCTCGTCGACCGACGGCCCGCCGGCGAGGACGTCGCCCAGCGCCCCGGCGAGGGCGTCGGCGTCGGCCGGGTCGACCAGGACGGCACCGTCCCCGACCACCTCGGGGACGGCCCCGGCGGCCGTGGCCACCACCGGCACACCGGCCGCCATGGCCTGCAGCGGTGGGAACCCGAACCCCTCGTAGAGCGACGGGTAGGCGAGGACCGAGGCGTGCCGGAGAAGTGCCGCCAGCAGACGGTCGTCGACATACCCGGTGGGCCGCACGATGCGGGCCCGGGCCGTGGATGCCTCGACGGCGGCGGCGAACCGCCCGGCCCCCCATCCGTCACTGCCGACGACGACGAGGGCCACGTCGGGGTGAAGGTCGGCCAGGGCGGCGAAGGCCGACACCAACAGCGGGTAGTCCTTGCGCGGCTCGATGGTGCCGACGGCCAGGACGTACCGGTCGCACCCGTCGGGCAGCGGGAGGGGCGACGTCGCACCGGCCGCAAGGTCGGGGCCCGCCTCGAGGAGTGGAGGGATGCCGTGATGCACGGCCCGGATCCGGGTCGGGTCGACGCCGAGCTCGGCGGCCACCTGGTCGGCGACGAACCGGGACGGTGTGTGCACCCAGGCGCCCTCGTCCACGGCGCGACGGACCAGTGAGGGGAATCGGAGCGTGGGTGGGTCGCACAGCTCGGGGTAGAGCACCACGGTCAGGTCGTGCACGGTCACCACCCGGGCGGCCCGTCTGGTCGGGGGCACCACGAAGTTCGAGCCGTGGACGACGTCGACGGGCCCGACGAACCACTCGACCGGGGGGAGCGAGCTGTGCCGCCAGGCCAGGTGCAGCGGACGGGCCGGCATGGCCCGCTGGGCGGTCGACACCCCTGGTGGCACCAACGAGGCGATCCCCTGGCGACGACGCCAGCTCACCGCGAACGCGGACAGTTCCACCGGGGACCCGGACGGCCCGGGGCGCGGTGACAGCCCGGACAGACCGGACAGGGCGCCGGCGCAGAAGGCACCGACGCCGGTCGGCCGACCGAGCAGGGGTGTGGCGTCGAACGCGACGGACAGCCGGCCCTGGTCGGAGGGTGCAGATCGCTCCGGCACGCAGCGAGCCTTGCACACGGCCGGGGCGGGGCAGGACAACCGGGCGGATGGGGACGCTGGCGACGGTATCGGGCGGTGGGACGGTGGTGCCGGGCGGATGGGGACGGTGGCGGCGGTATCGGGCGGCGTGACGGTGGGACAGTGGAGAAGGGCGGGACAGGTAGCCTGCCCCCGATGCCCGCCCCGATGCCCGCCCCGATGCCCGCCCCGATCCCTGCGCGGCCCCGATGATCGTCGCCCTGGCCGGCGGCGTGGGTGCGGCGAGGCTGCTGCGGGGCATGGTCGAGGTCGTCCCGGCCGAGGAGATCACCGCCATCGTGAACACGGCGGACGACACCGACCTCCATGGGCTCCACATCTCACCCGACCTCGACACCGTCATGTACACGCTCGCCGACGCCATCAATCCCGACACCGGCTGGGGACTGGCCGGGGAGACCTGGCGGGTCATGGAGTCGCTGGGGCGGCTGGGCGGGATCACCTGGTTCAACCTCGGCGACCAGGACCTGGCCACCCACTGCTACCGGACCCAGCGCCTGAGCGAGGGGGCGACCCTGGGCCTGGTCACCGCGGAGCTGGCCCGTTCCTTCGGCGTGGAGGTCCGTCTCCTGCCGGTCACCGACGACCGCGTGCGGACCCGGGTCCAGTTGGCCGACGGTCCCGAGGTCGGCTTTCAGGAGTACTTCGTCCACCTGGGCCACGACGTGGCCGTCGCCGGAATCCGCTTCGACGGCGCCGAGTCGGCGCGCCCGGGCCCCGGGGTGCTCGAGGCCCTCGACGCCGCCGGGCCGATCGTCGTCTGTCCCTCCAACCCGGTCGTCTCCATCGGGCCGCTCACCGCCGTCGCCGGGATGACCGAACTGCTCACGCGGCGACGGGACCGGGTGGTCGGGGTCTCCCCCATCATCGCCGGGGCGGCGCTCAAGGGCCCGGCCGACCGCCTCCTCCGCGAGATGGGGTACGAGTCCTCGGTGGTGGGCGTGGCCCGTTGGTACGCCTCGTGGATGGGCACGCTGGTCATCGACGAGGCCGATGCCGACCTGGCCCCCTCGGTCGAGGCGGAGGGGGTGCGGTGCGTCGTCGCCCCTACCGTCATGTCCTCGGTGGAGCGCTCGGCGGACCTGGCCCGGAGGGTGCTCGATGTCGTCGGGTGAGTCACTCGGCGCTCCGGCGGCCGCCGTCGCCGTCTTCCCGGTCACCGGCTTCGGGGAGGTGAGGCCGGGGGACGACCTCGCCGGCCTGCTCGTCGAGGCGTTGACGGACGGGCCTCAAGCCCCGTCCCCCGTGCCGGGCGGGCTGGCGCACGGCGACGTCGTGGTGGTGACCCAGAAGGTGGTCTCGAAGGCCGAGGGCCGCATCGTCCGGATCGATCCTGACGACCCCGGGGCCAAACAGGCCCTGGTCGAGGACGAGGCGGTGCGGATCGTGCGCCGGCGGGGCGACCTGGTGATCACCGAGACGCGCCACGGCTTCATCTGCGCCAACTCCGGCGTGGACCTGTCCAACGTCGAGGCCGGGACCGCCGCCCTGCTCCCGGTCGACCCCGATCGGTCCGCGCGCAGGATCCGCGAGGCGCTCGAGCACCGCCATGGGGTGTCGGTGGGGGTGATCGTCTCGGACACGTTCGGGAGGACCTGGCGCCGGGGGGTGACCGACGTCGCCATCGGCGTTGCCGGCGTGGCGGGCATCGTCGACCTCCGGGGGACCGCCGATGCCACCGGGCGGATCCTCGACTCGACCGAGGTCTGTGTCGCGGACGAGCTGGCCGGGGCGGCCGAGCTGGTGATGGGCAAGGACCGGGGCATCCCCGCAGCGGTGATCCGGGGTGTCGACCCGGGTTGGCTCCGGCCGGGCTCGGTGGCCACCGAGATCGTCCGGCCACCCTCCGAGGACCTGTTCCGCTAGTTCGGCCGACCCCTCAGCCCACGTCGTGCAGGTCGACCACGAAGACGAGCGTCTCGTTCGGTCCGATGACGCCGCCGGCCCCTCGTTCCCCGTAGCCGAGGTGGGGCGGGATGGTGAGACGGCGGCGTCCTCCCACCTTCATGCCGGCCACGCCCTGGTCCCAGCCGGCGATCACGTTGCCCCGGCCGAGCGGGAACGCGAACAGCTCGCTCCGGCTCCACGACGAGTCGAACTCCTCGCCGGTCGACCACGACACCCCGACGTAGTGGACGTTGACCGGCTTGCCTGCCACCGCCTCGGGACCCTCCCCGATCTCGATGTCCTCGATCAGCAGCTCGCCCGGGGGCGGGCCCTCGGGGATGGTGACGACAGGTTTGGTAGCAGAGGCCATGTGACGACTGTAGATGGTCGGAGCGGTCGGTTCACCCGCCGCGGCGGGAGCCCCCGGCCCGGCCCGATGCGCCGCGCTTGGCCCCGACCGGGGCGCCCCGACGCTGCTCGTGGCCGCCCTTCGGACCGCCGGTCCGACCGGCACCACCGCTCCCTCGCCGCGAGGATGTCGAGCCGGCGACGGGCTTCCCCGGTCGGGCTGGGCGCCCCGTCGTGTCCCGCTTCTCCCAGGTCCCACCGGCGGGACGCTTCTTCTTCCGGCCGTCGCCCGACTGGCCCACCGACCCGGCCCCCGCCGGCCGGCCGGCCGCCGCGGCATTGCGATGACGGCCATCCCCCGGCGAGCCGTCCCGGCCCGCGGGGGGGCGGGCCTTCCAGGTCTTGGTGGGGCGCCTGGACCTGTCGGTGCGCCCCCCTCTCGGCTGGGCCTTCCCGTGCTCGGCGTGGTGGTCGGCGCTCGGACGACGCGCCGGAGGCTCGCCGATCACCGCGGTCACGGCCGACGGATCGGGCAGGGTGGTGCCGACGGGCACGCCGAGATCCCGCTGGAGGCGCTTGACGGCGCCGGCCTTGTCCGGGGTGACCAGGGTGACCACCACCCCGGTGGCTCCGGCGCGTGCGGTGCGACCGGACCGGTGCACGTAGTCCTTGGCATCCGCGGGTGGGTCGAAGTGGACCACGGCATTGACCCCGTCGACATGGATCCCACGGGCGGCGACATCGGTCGCCACCAAGGCGTCGACCGCTCCCCGCACGAAGAGGTCCAGCGCCTTCTCGCGCTGCTTCTGGCTCCGGTCGCCGTGGATGGCGGCGGCCCTGATGCCCCGCTGCTCCAGCTGGCGGGCGATCCGGTCGGTCGCGTGCTTGGTCCGGCTGAACACGATGGTCGGCCCGGCGGCGGCGGCGATATCGGCGGTCACGCCGACCCGGTCCCCCGAGGAGGCCCTCCAGAAGAAGTGCACGGCGGCGTTGGAGTCGTCCTCGTCGACTTCGAGCTCATGACGGGCCGGATCGTTCTGGTAACGGCGGACCAGCACGTCGATGTCCCCGTCCAGGGTGGCGGAGAAGAGCAGGGTCTGGCGCGTGGCCGGCGTGAGGTCGAGCAGGCGCTTCACATCGGGCAGGAACCCCATGTCGGCCATGCGGTCGGCCTCGTCGAGCACGACGATCTCCACCGCGTCGAGGCGGATGCTCCCCCGCTCGATCAGATCGCCGAGGCGGCCGGGACAGGCGACGACCACGTCGACGCCCCGGGACAGTGCCTTCAACTGGGGACCGTACCCGACACCTCCGTAGAACGAGTCCACCCTGAGGTTGCGCGGCGTGGCCAGAACCTGGAGCTCGGACGCCACCTGGGCGGCCAGCTCGCGGGTGGGCGTGAGCACCAGCACCCGGGGGTGCTTCGGTCGGGACGCCTTGCCGGTCAGGCGGGCCACGGCGCCGATGCCGAAGGCAAGGGTCTTCCCCGATCCGGTGGGCGCCTTGCCGCACACGTCCCGGCCGGCCAGGGCGTCGGGGATGGTCATGGTCTGGATCTCGAACGGCTCGGTGATCGACTTCCGGTCGAGCGCGGCGACTATGTCGGAGGGCACGCCGAGGGAGGCGAAGGAAGGCTGCAAGGGGGGCATGAGGGTGCTTTCGTGCGACAGGGACGGACACGGGAATGTGTCCGAGGGGATGGCCTGTCGCCAACTCGGCGCACCAGGACCAGCCCAGGTTAGTGCCTCGGAGCAGCCGATCCTGCGCATGCCCCCCCTCCGCGGTGGGATCGACCCCCGCAACGGCCTCCGCCAGCCCCGATCAGCCCTGCCCGATCACCCGGCCCCGATCACCGGGCCCCGATCGGACGACGGTGCGAACGGGCTGCCCACCGGAACGGCCACGCCGCCCGGGACGGCGGAGCGGTCAGCCGTCGCCGAGCGCCTGGCGCTTGCGCACGGATGCCAGCACCGCAGCGGTGCCGTCGCCCAGACTGGTCCACGACTTCCATCCGAGCTGGATACCGGCCCGGCTCGGATCGACGCAGTTGCGCAGGAGCTCCCCTGGGCGCAGCGGCTTGAAGTCGACCTGGGGATCCACACCGGCCTGGGCGGCCATCTCGCGGTAGAGGGTGTTCACCGAGGTCTCGTGGCCGGTCCCGATGTTGCAGATCAGGCCGCCTCCCTTGGTTGCCGCCCGCACGAATGCGTCCACCACGTCGTCCACATAGACGTAGTCACGGGTCTGCTCACCGTCACCGAATATGGTCGCCGGCTCCCCGCGGAGCAGGCGCTCGGCGAAGATGGCCACGACGCCCGCCTCGCCGTGGGGATCCTGCCGTGGGCCGTAGACGTTGGCCAGGGCCAGCGCGGCGAACTCCAGTGAGTACAGCTCGCGGTAGGCCACCAGGTAGTCGATGACCGCGTTCTTCGACACGCCGTAGGGGGACAACGGGCGCCGGGGCAGCGACTCCTTCAGCGGCAGCTCCGAGGGGTCGGGCTCGCCGTAGATGGTCCCACCACTGGCTGCGAACACCACTCGGTCCGACCGGGCCTCCCGGGCCCCTTCCAGGATGCGCAGGGTGCCGATCAGGTTCACGTCGGCGTCGAACACGGGGTCGGCCACCGATCGTCGCACGTCGGCCTGGGCGGCCAGGTGGAAGATCACCTCCGGGTGCCGTCGGACGATCAGGTCCACCACCTCGGCCGAGCGGATGTCCATTTGATGGACGGTGAGCTGGTGGCCCGCCGAGGCGCGGGCTCCGGCCAGGTTGGACAGCGAGCCGGTCGAGAGGTCGTCCACCACATCGACGGTGTTGCCCTCGGCCAGCAGCCGGTCAACCAGGGTCGAACCGATGAAGCCGGCACCTCCCGTCACCATCGCCCTCATGATCAGGTGCCCGCCGGAACCCGTTCACCGTCGATGACGGTACCCGAGGCGGTGATGGCGCCGGCTCCGATCACCGAGATGCCGTGGATCACACACCGTTGGCCGACGATGGCCCCCGGACCGATCACCGAGCCCTCGACGGTCGCCTTGGAGGCCACCCGCGCTCCGGGCAGGAGCACCGATCCGATCACCGAGGCATTCTCCTCGATCACGGCGCCGGCCCCTACCACCGACTCGTCGACGACGGCCCCCGGGGCGACCGAGGCGCCGGCACCCAGGAGGGAGCGGGCCACCGAGGCCCCGTCGACAGCCACCTCGCCGATGCACCACACGCCGGGACCGATCGTCGGATCGAGGCGGGCTCCCGGAGTCGGTTCGACGGGGCGCCGGCCCAGCAGCAGGTCGCGGTGGGCCCGCAGGTAGGCGTCCGGTGTGCCGGTGTCCAACCAGTAGGCATCGGAGCCGAGTGCGTAGAGGGTCAGGTCCTTCACCAGGTCGGGGAACGTCTCCCGCTCGATCGACACCCGACGGCCCTCGGCGATGCGGTGAAGCAGTGCGGGCTCGAACACGTACATCCCGGCGTTGATGAGATTGGTCGGCGCCTCGTCGCGTGGCGGTTTCTCGATGAACGCCTGCACCCGGCCGTCGTCGTCGGTCGGCACCACGCCGAAGGCGCTCGGGTCGTCGACGGGCGTAAGGCCGATGGTCGCCTCGGCCCCGCGCAGCCGATGGAACTCGACCAGCTCCGACAGGTCGGAGTCGGTGAGCACGTCCCCGTTGACGACCACGAAGGTCTCGTCGATGCCGGCGTGCCGGGCGGCGAAGCCGATGGCCCCGGCCGTGTCGAGGGGTGTCGGCTCCACGGCGTAGGTCAGGCGCACACCGGCGATGGTCCCGCTCGGATAGGCACTGATGAAGGCGTCCGGGCGGTACCCGAGGGACAGCACGGCCTCATCGATCCCGTGGTCGGCCAGATGGCCGATGACCCGCTCGATCATGGGCTGCTCGACCACCGGGAGCATCTGCTTCGGAGTGGTCAGGGTCAACGGGCGCAGGCGAGTGCCCTCGCCACCCACCAGGACGACTGCCCTCACTTCGTGCTTCCGCCGGAGCTCTTCGTCGTGGGGGTGGTCGGGACCGTGCTCGACGTCGGCGTGGGGGCCGTCGTCGGTGGGGCCGTCGTCGGCGTGGCCCCCGGGGTGGTCGTCGGCGTGCTCGAGCTCTCGAGCGCGTTGAGCAGGGCGGTGATCGCCGTGGCCGGGGGCTTGGGGACGTTGGCGGTAGCCGGCACGAACGCCATGGTGATCAGCTGGCCGTTGGTGAACAGCAGGTCCTGGGGATCGCCGCTGGTCTCGGTGCCCTTGCCGTTCGCCTCCGGACTTGACCAGCTGTCGACGATGACCACGCCCGGCTTGCCGGAGTCAGGCGTTCCCTTCGGGCAGACGTCGCCGTTGCTGTAAAGGGTCTTGCCCGGGTACTGGAGCGTGGAGGAGGTGAGGGCGAGGCCCTTGTAACCGGAGACGAACTTGCCGAGGGTGGCGTTGGCCCCCGACTCGGAGCTGTTCTTCGGTCCGATGGTCAGCACGCCGTTGCCGCCGGCGGTCAGTCCGGTCGTCGCCGTATTGGTGCTGGCCGGGAGGTCCGGCTGCACGGTGCCGCACACGTCGATGCCCAGGGCGGCATGCCACACCTGGCTCGTCGTCGGAGGGCCGGCCGACGAGGCCACCCGGTGGGTGTTCTGGTACCTGCTGAAGCCGATGAGCGCCAGTCCGACCACGCAGATCACGGCCAGGCTGGCGTACCAATTGACCGGCATCTGGCCGCGATAGGTGCGGCCGCCGCCCGTGGTGGCGGCCCGCTCCACCCATTTGCCCGTCTGGTTGCTCGGCATGATCGGAGGACACCCTACAGCCTGGGCTCAGGGGCCTCGTGACGCCCGGTCACGCCGCCGTGGCCCGGGCCAGGCAGGCCAGGCCGGCTCGCACCGCGATCCCGAGCGCCACCGCCGGGAGGAGGACGCGCCTCCATCCCCGGGTCGAGCGGACGGCGAACCGCAGCAGCGATCGGTGGTGCTCGGCGATCATCCGGTACGGGTGGCGATCGGTGGACACGCCCTGGAGGTGGGTCACCTCGGCGGCGGGCGCGTAGGCGACGTGCCAGCCCGCCTGGCCGAGGCGCCAACACAGGTCCACCTCCTCGACGTACATGAAGTAGGCCTCATCGAAGCCGCCGATCTGCTCGAAGGCGGCCCGCCGGACGAGGAAGCACGCCCCCGACACCCAGTCCACCCGCTGCGGCCCCTGGTCGGAGTCCGTCAGCCCCGTCTGCTGGTAGGAGCGGGTGAAGCGGTTGTCCGGGGCGAAGATGCCCAGCATGGCGTGGCCGGCGGCGTCGACCATCGACGGGAAGCGCCGGGCGGACGGGTAGCGGTCACCTTCGGGCGTCCGGACCAGCGGACCGACCAGCGCGCACCCGGCGTCGTCCTCCAGCACTTTCGCCAAGGCGGCCAGAGCGCCCGGTCGCACCACGAGATCGGGGTTGCACACCAGCACCGACGGGGCGGTCGTGGCCGCGACGCCCCGGTTCGCCGCGGCCCCGTAGCCGAGGTTGCGGCCGGTGACCAGCAGCGCCACGTCGGGTGCCGCCTGGGCCAGGGTGTCCACAGAACCGTCGGTCGAGCCGTTGTCGACGACCACCAGCTCGCTCGGGTGCTCACCCCGCCAGCCCTGCACGCAGGCCTGCAACGCCGGCCCCGACTCGTAGTTCACGATGACCACGGCGGCGCCGTCCAGGGGCTGTCGCACCGGAGGACGAGCCTCGCGCCCCGGGGCGCGCCCGGTCACGCGTCGAGCCGGGTGAACCGGTACTTGACCAGGGCCTTGAGGGCTCCGAACCCGTCCCGCCAGGTGATCTTCTTGCCCTCGTCCTCCTCACGGCCGGCGTAGGAGATCGGGACCTCGTAGATGCGGTAGCCCCGGCGCAGCACCTTGGCGGTGATCTCGGGCTCGAAGTCGAACCGGTCGGACTCGATGGTGATCCCCTCGAGGACCCGGCGGTCGAACAGCTTGTAACACGTCTCCATGTCCGACAGGGTCGAGGAGTAGAGCAGGTTGGTGACGAGGGAGAGGAAGCGGTTGCCGACCCAGTGGAGGGGCATCATGTTCTTGCGCTCGCCGGTGAACCGGCTGCCGTAGACCACCTGGGACTTTCCCCGCAGGATGGGATCGAGCAGCTTGGGCCAGTCCTCCGGGTCGTACTCGAGATCGGCGTCCTGCACGAGCACGAGGTCGCCGCGCACCGACTCCATGCCGGTCCTGATGGCAGCCCCCTTCCCCCGATTCTGGTCGTGGTTGATCACCCGCACCGTCGAGTCACCCAGGGCGGCCAGCACCTTGTCGGTGCCGTCGGAGGACCCGTCGTCAATCACGATCACCTCGATGTCGAGGGGCAGCTGGACGGCGCGGATGCGGCGGATCACCTCGGCGACGGTGACCCGTTCGTTGAAGACGGGCACGATGACCGACAGCGTGGAGTAGCGATGGGCCTGTCTTCCCGACGGATCGGGGGTGTCGCCGTCAGCCATGGTGTCGGTCTCCTCGGTCGAGCCGTCGGGCCGGGTCGGAACCACTTGCTACCACGTCAGCGGTCCTCGGGGCCCACGGCCCGAGCCGGGAACGGCGCCGGCAGGCTGGTGTCCTCGGCCAGGAACGCCGCCGTGCGGGCCAGGCCCTCCATCAGTCCGGTGGTCGGCTCCCAGCCGAGTGCCGTCCGGGCCAGAGAGATGTCCGGCCTCCGCCGGGTGGGGTCGTCGACCGGCAACGGGAGATGGACGATCTCCGAGCTGGAGCCGAGCAGCTCGATCACCGTCCGGGCCAGCTCGAGGACGGTGTACTCGTCGGGATTGCCGACGTTGACCGGGCCGGTCAGCGACGAGTCGAACATGGCGATCAGTCCACGGACCTCGTCCTTCACGTAGCAGAGGCTCCTGGTCTGGCTGCCGTCGCCGTAGACGGTGATCGCCTCACCCCGCATGGCCTGCAGCAGGAAGTTGGACACGACCCGGCCGTCGTCGGGCCTCAGCCTCGGCCCGTAGGTGTTGAAGATCCTGACGATCCCCACGTCGGTGCCGAGCGCACGGTGGTGGGCCATGGTCAGGGCCTCGGCGAACCGTTTGGCCTCGTCGTACACGCTGCGGGGGCCCACCGGGTTCACCCTGCCCCAGTAGGCCTCCGACTGCGGGTGGACCTCGGGATCGCCGTAGACCTCACTGGTCGACGCCAGGAGGAAGCGGGCGCCGCTGCGCCGGGCGAGCTCGAGGCCCCGACGGGTCCCCTCGCTCCCGACGGCCAGGGTCTCCAGCGGGCGGGCCAGGTAGTCGGGCGGCGAGGCCGGGCTGGCCAGGTTGAACACGCCGCCCACCGGTCCCTCGACGGGCAGTTCCTCGGATACGTCCACCTCCACCAGGGTGAACCGCGGGTGCTCACGAAGATGGGCCACGTTGGCCGGGCGCCCGGTCGAGAAGTCGTCCACGCACACGACGTGCTCACCGCGCTCGAGCAGCTGATCGCAGAGATGGGAGCCCAGGAAGCCGCCACCGCCCATCACCACCAGGGCACCGCTCATCGGCGCCCGATCCCCGTGTACTCGAAGCCGATCCGCCGCAACTGGGCCGGATCGAGGAGGTTCCGGGCATCGACCATCACCGGCTCGGCCATCGTGGACAGCACCTTGGTGAAGTCGAGCCAGCGGAACT
>CAZNLF010000043.1:0-15249 GCA_964573595.1 uncultured Acidimicrobiaceae bacterium
AGCGCACCGGCATCGAGCAGCTCCAGGCCGACGCCCAGGCCTCCGACGACCAGCGTCGCCAGGAGGTCACCGACGAGGTGGCGGCGGAACGGCGGATGCAGCTCGACCTCCTCCCGAACGACCTCGCCGGCCAGGTCCAGGGCCTGCAGCACTACGAGTTCGTGTCCTCGGACGCCCGCCAGCACTTCGAGGACCTGATGGAGCGGCTGCGCGAGGAGGTCGCCCGGACCTACTTCGACCAGATGTCCGAGGCGCTGGCCAATCCCGATCCGGCCCAGCTGGCCCACATGCGCGAGGCCTTCGACGCACTCAACCGGATGATGGAGCAGCGCGAGGCGGGCGAGCCGATCGACCCGTCGTTCGAGTCGTTCATGGAGCAGTACGGGGACCTGTTCCCCGGTGACCCGGCGGACCTGGACGAGCTCCTCGAGCAGCTCGCGACGCGGATGGCCGCCGCACAGGCCATGTGGAACTCGATGTCACCCGAGCAGCGGTCCCAACTCCAGGGGCTGGCCGAGTCGCTGCTCGAGGACCTCGACCTCCGCTGGCAGGTCGACCGGCTGGCCGGCAACCTCCAGCGGGCGTTCCCGGGGGCCGGTTGGGAGCAGCGGTTCCGGTTCAGCGGTGACCAGCCCATGGGCATGGGCGAGGGCACCGATGCGGTGGGAACGCTGCGCGACCTCGACGAGCTCGAGGACTTCCTGCGATCGGCCAGCTCACCGGCCTCGCTCTCCGAGGTCGACCTCGACAAGGTGCGCCGCCATCTGGGTGACGACGCCGCCCGATCGCTCGACCGGCTGTCCAAGCTGGCCAAGCAGCTGGCGGACCAGGGGCTCATCGACCAGAGCGAGGGTCGCTTCGAGCTCACGCCGAAAGGGATCCGCCGGATCGGCCAACAGGCGTTGTCCGACCTGTTCGCCCAGCTCGACAAGGACCGCGTGGGCAACCATCGCACGACCTGGACGGGCACGGGCCACGATCGCGAGGAGACGACCAAGCCCTACGAGTTCGGCGACCCGTTCAACCTCGATCTGTCCCGCACCGTGCACAACGCGGTGCGCAGGGCCGGCAGCGGTGTGCCGGTGCGGCTGCACCCCGACGACTTCGAGGTCATCGAGACGGAGGCACTGACGCGCTCGGCGACGGTGCTCCTCCTCGACTTGTCGCTCTCCATGCCGATGCGGGACAACTTCGTCCCGGCGAAGAAGATGGCGATGGCCCTCCACACGCTCATCTCGTCACGGTTCCCACGTGACTACCTCGGGCTGGTGGGGTTCTCGGAGGTGGCACGCGAGATCGATCCAGCCGATCTGCCCACCGTCAGCTGGGACTACGTCTACGGCACCAATCTGCAGCATGGCCTCATCCTCGCCCGCAAGATGCTCGCCCACCAACAGGGGACCAAGCAGATCATCCTGGTGACCGACGGGGAGCCCACCGCCCACGTGATCCCCTACGAGGGTGGTGTCGGCTACGACGTGTACTTCAACTACCCACCGGTACCCGAGACCCTCGAGGTGACCCTGGCCGAGGTGATGCGGTGCACGAAGGCCGACATCACCATCAACACGTTCCTGCTCGACCCCGACCGGGGCCTCCAAGGATTCATCGAGCAGCTGTCGCGGATCAACCGGGGACGCACCTTTGCCACCTCGCCCGACCAGTTGGGCGATTACGTGCTCGTCGACTTCCTGGCCCACAAGACCGCCCTGCGCACCCGGGGTCGCCGGGCCGTCTGACCCCGGGGCGACCCTCGGTCGGCCGCCCTCGCGCCGCTCCGGCGGACCACCCCTGACCTGGTCGTTTGCTGGCGGCGCGCCGTATCCAGTCGACCACGCAGCGTGGCGATCGGGCGGTCGGTCGATGCCCCCGATGACGTCCCCCCGCCAGGGCGGTTCCGGAGGCCGACATCGCCGCGCTCCTGTTCACAAGAGAAAAATCTTGCGTTTCGGGTTCAGATAGTGAAAGATGACATATCTGTAGTTACATCCGTGCTATGCGATTCCACCAGGAATCGTGTGGATGAGTGGGAGGGAGACCGTTCAATGGACATGGTGTCATTGATGTACGGACCCCAAGAGCGAAGTTGGCAGACCAGGGCGAACTGCATGGGGGTCGACCCCGATCTGTTCTTCCCCGAACGGGGAGCTTCGACCCGTGAGGCGAAAGAAGTGTGCAGGGGGTGTGTGGTGCGCGAGGACTGCCTCGAGTACGCCTTGGCCAACGGGGAGAAGTTCGGGATCTGGGGCGGACTCTCCGAGCGGGAACGCCGCCGCCTGCGCCGCCAGCGGGCCATGCAGCGCCGCGCCATCATCAGCGCCTCCTGAGCTCGGCCCCTCCGGGGGAGCGGGGGTCCTGCCTCATCCAGAGTTGGCGCCGGCCAGTCGCGCCTCGATGGTCCGGTCCTCGGCGAGGTCGAGTTCGGCCCACCGTCGGCGGGGGACGGCTCGCAGCGCCGCTGCTGGACACAGCCCGACCAGCTCGGCCCTGACCACCCGGCAGCCCTGTGCCTCGGCGGCGTCGGCCACCGCGTCGTAGACGCCGTCGATCGGGACCGACGTGGGGTCGGTCAGGTTGAGGCTGACCTGGGCCCCTGGGCCGACGGCCAGGCCGAGACTGCGGACACCGGGCCCCCGCACCCCCTCGGCCACGACCCGGGCCGCCGCCAGGGCTTCGTCGCGTGCACCCGCAGTCCCGTCGTCGCCCCCGGCGGCGACCCACACGTTGTAGGCGACCAGCACCGGACGGGCGCCGACCGCGGTGGCTCCCGCGGTGTGGTGCGGCACGGGGGGACCCGTGTCCGGCAGCACGGAGACGAACGCGGAACGGCGGACCTCGGGCAGAGACCGTTCGGGACCGTAGAGGAAGCACGGCAGGGCCAGCTCCTCGGCCGCCCACCGCGCGAACCGGTCGCGGGCGCCGACCGCCACCGAGATGGCATCGACCTCGGGCGACAGCGTGACGAACGGCACCACGTCCGCCGCCCCGAACCGGGGGTGCACCCCCTCGTGGTCGTTCAGGTCGATGGCGGACACTGCGGCGGCCGTGACCGAGCGGGCACCGTCCTCGACCGATTCCAGAGGACCTCCGAGGGTCAGGACCGAGCGGTTGTGGTCGGGATCGGTGTGGACGTCGAGCAGGACGGGCCCAGCGGACCCGGCGATGGAGGCGATGGCGTCCCGCCTCCGGCCCTCACTGACATTGATGACGCACTCGACCTGCACGGGCCGCGGCCTCACGCCGGCCGTCGAGCCCCGCGGTTCAGACCGTGGTGACGGCTCGGCCGACACGCCGGCGACGGAGCATCCGGCGCCGCTCCCGCTCCGACTTGCCGCCCCAGACGCCGTGGTCGACCCGCTCGACGAGGGCGTACTCGAGGCACTGCTCCGCTACCGGGCACTCCGCGCAGATGCGCTGGGCGACCTGCACGCCAACACCGTCGCTCGGAAAGAAAATGGTGGGGGAGAGGTCCTTGCACTTGCCCACGCTCATCCATTCCGTATCCATGGTCCCTCCAGAGGACTCGAGGAGGCTGCGGTGGGTTTACTCTTTAGGTGGCCAACCCCGGTGCCGCCGCCATCCGTTACGCAACTATTGTCCCATTCCGAATTGCAGGGGAACGTGAAATGGGCAGGTATTGACAGATTCCTCACCAAATTCTTATGAGGCACCAGGGCCTTCTTATGTAAGCGCGGGCGGGCCGTCGTCGGAGGAACCTGCGCCGCCACCCGAAGGCGCCGGGTCCGGCCCGTCCGGACCGCCGTCGACGGTTCCTGCCCACCCGCCCGAGCAGTCCCCGTGGGCCCCTCCCGGGGCGACCCGACCGATACCGCCGCCCCCCAGCCTGCCCCCACCCGGTGTCGGACCACCGGGCTCCGGTTCCCCCCCGGTCCCACCCCCGGGAGCCGTGCCGACCGGCGCCGACCCTCCCGACGGGCCCTCCGGGGCGGTGGTCTACTCCGGTGGGGGTTATCCGGCCTACCCCGGGTCCGGCTACCCGAGCCCTGCCCCGCCCGGCTATCCGAGCTATCCCGGATACGGAGGGGGCTTCGGCCCCCCCGGCAACACACCGGGCTACGCCTTCCCGTACTACGGGCTGCCCGCCCCGAGGGTGGTGCGGCACACCCTGCAGCGACGAACCTGGCTGTGGGTGGTCGGGATCACCGCGGTGGTGGCGGCGCTGGTCGGCGGCCTGGTGGGCGCGGTGGTCGGCTCGTCCAGCCAACAGACCGAGGTCGAGCAGTTCTTCCCCAACCGGAGCGTCCTGGCCAAGCCCCAGGACGTCCAAGAGGTACTGGCCAAGGTGGAGCCGGCGGTGGTCTCCATCGACAGTGAGTCGGGAGCCGGCTCGGTCAGTGGTGACTTCGTCCAGGCGGCCGGGAGCGGGATGATCCTGACCCCCGACGGCGAGGTACTCACCAACAATCACGTCATCGCCGGGGCGACCACGGTGACCGTGACCCTGTTCGGGCAGACCGATGCCCTGCCCGCCCATGTCGTCGGGACCGATCCGGGAGAGGACCTGGCCCTCGTGCAGATCGACCACGCCTCGGGACTCCCGACGGTGACCTTGGGCGACTCGGGGCAGTCGCAGGTGGGCGACTCGGTGCTGGCCATCGGCAACGCCCTGGCCCTGGCCGGTGGCCCGACGGTCACCGAGGGGATCATCTCGGCCGAGAACCGCACACTGACCGCGGAGAACGACAGCGGCCAGACCGAGAACCTGACGGGCCTCATCCAGACCGACGCGGCGATCAACCCCGGCAACTCCGGTGGCCCGCTGGTCGACGCCCAGGCCCACGTGGTCGGGATGAACACCGCCGTCGCCTCCAGCACCACCGGCAACGCCCCGACCCAGAACATCGGGTTCGCCATCACCGTGAACTCGGTGAAGCCGCGGCTCGCCGAGCTCCGGATGGGCGGAACGGGCGGCGCCGGCCCGGCGTCCGGGTCCGGTCCGGCGGCCAACAGCGCCTATATCGGGGTCACGGTGGGAGCGGTGACCCCGACCCTGAAACAGCAGGACGACCTCACCCCGTCCTCCGGCGCGCTGATCACCTCGGTCGAGGCCGGCAGCCCGGCCCAGCAGGCCGCGCTGCAGGTGGGGGATGTGATCGTCGAGTTCGACCAGAACCCCATCGAGACCCCGGACGACCTGACGACGGCCATTCATCCGCTCGCTCCCGGTGACCATGTCACACTCGGGATCTACCGGGGCAGGACACGGATGACCGTCGGAGTGACGCTCGGGGCCCGGCCGGCCGGCGGGTAGGATCCTCCTTTGCCCCGATCCCTGGAGGACCCACAGCCATGACCACGGTCGATGAACAGAGCGTCCCCGAAGAGGGCGACGAGCCGCTGCCCCCGGTCGGCCACGTCCGGGTCGTGTACCTGGGCCCGGTGGCTCCCCACTGGGAGGTCCGGTCCGACTTCGGGGACCCGGCCTTCATCGAGGAGTTCCGCCGACGGACCATGGCACGGTTGGTCCTGTTGCCGCCCCACGATCCGCAGTACCGCCGCAATCGCGAGCGGGTGATCCGCGACGCCGAACGGGAGAACATCCTGCTCGAGTGGGATCTCGGCGTGCCCGAGGAGGAACATGTCGAGCCGGCGCCGGCCGCCCCTGCCGAGCCGGCGGCTGCTGTGTCACCCGAGGTTGTGTCCCCAGCACCCGAGGCTGTGTCGCCACCGCCCGAGGCCTGAGCTCGGGAGCGAGGGGCTGACCCTTTCGGGACCGGAGCGTCGATCCGGTCCCGGTCAGTCCCCTGAGGGATCCTCCAGTTCGGGGAGGCTGATCCGCTCGAGCCACAGCCCGGGTGCGTCCACCTCCGACGGAGTCGGAAGGTTGCGGACGGAGACCCAGAGCTTGGCGAGCCCCTCCTCGCCGGCCCGCTCGACGACCCCGCTCACGAAGGAACGTCCCCGGTCGACCTGGGACTGTTCGAGGTCCAGACCGAACAGCGCGCCGGCCGCCTCCTCCCCCTTGCCCCGCTCCGTCCGCCGGCGGTACCAGGCCTCGGCCAGCTGTGAGTGGGACCCGACCAGCTTCTGGCCGACCGTGCCGGCGATGTGGTCGGCGTAGGCGTCGACCACGACGGCGAGTGCCGTGAGCTGGTCCGAGGTCCGGCGGGACTCGGGGGTCAACAACTCACCGAGGAGAGCATCGGGGTCACCGAACATCCCTTGCAGCGACTCGAGGTCCATGCCCCCCATCCCCTCGATGCCCTCGGGACCCGTCAGCCCGCCGAGCTTGCCGGCGAGGTCCTGCTGGGCCGCCGCCGACGACTCCGCCATGGCCAGGAGCAACTCGTCCATGCGGGCCCGCAGCGCCGGTCGCGACAGGACCGAATGGGACGCCAGCTCGCGCGCACACACCCACAGCAGCGCCTCCTCCTCGGGGAGGCTCCAGTCCTCGGCGAAACCGGAGATGTTGCCGGTGACCAGGACCAGCTCGTCGGAAGGGGCCCAGGGCACGGCAAGTGGGTACTGACCGAGCGCCCGCTGGGAGAGGTGGCCGACCACCGAGCCCACCTGCAGTCCGAAGAACATCGGCCCGATGGCGCTCGCCCACTGCCCGATCATGCTCCCGAGGCCACCCATCGGGTCGTCCGCCGCGAAGGGATCGACCGCCTGCGCCTCCGGAGCCGCCGGCGGGGTGCCCGCCGGCGGGGTCATCGCCGTCAGCAGCGGCCGCCACGACTCGAGGGCCCGCTGGGTCCAATCGCCCCGGCCAACCGGCACGCAGGTGACCCGCCGTCCGTCCGACGACACCGGCATGCCGGTGGCCTCGATCACGTTGAGCTCGGCCACACGGGCCAGCTGCTCCAGGCGGATCCTCTGGATCGGCTCGACGTTGGCCTCGGGATTGCCGCCGGTGGCCACGTTGAGCGCGAAGGAGCGGACCATCTCCCACTGATTGGGCCCGTTGGTCCCGAGCATGTTCATCAGGTCGCCGAGCAGCGACTGGAACGGGTTCGACGGGTCCCCTTGGTCGGGAGGTGCCATCACCTCATGCTACGGCGCGGAACTGAGAACCGGAGCATCGCCACCGTCGTCGGCCAGCATCACCGACGTGGACAGGGTGTCGTCGGTCCCGTCCCGATAGTTCAACTGCAGGGGTGTCTCCGGCGGGTCGGCGTACAGCGTGGCGCCGAGCTCGGCTGCCGAGTGGATCTGAACGGCGCCGGCGCCGTCGTCGACGCTGGTGATGACGTCCCCGGTGGCCAGTCCGCCTTCCGCCGCCGGGCTGCCCGGCACGACGGACTCGACGAAGGCGCCGTCGGGAGCCCCGTCCGTCGACGGTTGCTGGCCACCGGTGGTGGGTGTGGTGGGGGCATCGGGCTCGGCGTCGCCGACCACGACACCCAGCCAGCCGTGGTCCACCCGGCCGAACCGGACCAGTTGCTGGACGACGCCGGAGACGAGGTCGGCCGGCAGGAATACCGACACCACCGAGGTGCCGGCCCGCTCCACCGACGCCAACAGGCCGGAGACCTCGCCGTGGCCGTCGATCAGCGGGCAGCCGACGTCCGACTTCGGCAGGGGAGCCGCCACGGTGATCGTGGCCAGATCGTCTGCCGACGTCGGCGATCCGGTCACCGCACCGGCGGTGACCTTCCCGGCGTAGAACCGCGCGTCAGGAGAGGCTCCGGTGCGCCGGGCCGGGTCGAAGGCCATGGCGACGACCGTCTTGCCGACGGAGGGATCGGACCCTTGGAAGTCGGCGGCCGGCAGGTCGTCCCCGATCTGGATCACCGCCAGTCCGGAGCCTCCGTCGACGGCGACGACGGTCGCGGCCTGGCGGACTCCGTCGGACTCGATCACCGTGATCGACCTCGCCGCGGCCAGTGCTCGTTCCGAGGTCACGATCATGCCGCCGGACTCCGCCACCAGACCCGTGCTGTCCTTGGTGCCTCCGGGCCCACTGATCCTGAGCGCCACGGTGGACGCGGCCAGCGCCTTCATGTGGGGGAGTGTGCCGAGCGGCGGCGTCCCGGGCTCGGTGGCCGGGGTGGCCGTCATCCCACCGGGCCCCCGGCCGGAGCTGAGGCTGTCCTCGTCGCTCCCGCCCGTGGTGGCGACGATCAGGCCGGTGGCGACCAGTGCCAACACGATGCAGGCGGTGCCGCCGATGAACCAGATTCCCCTCCGCCCCCGGTGGGCCACGGTGCCGACTGGGCCCGCCGCCGTCTCCGACGACTCGGAGGGGTGCCGCCACAGGCGGTCGTCCGGTGAGATCCAACCCCGGAGCCCGTCACCGTCGCCGTCGCCGGCCCAGTCCCCATCGGAATCGTGTCCCGATGCCCCCTGATCCTCGCGGTCCACCCCATGAGGCTACCCAGGGGGACCCCGGAAAGGAGGTCACCTCGACGGTGGGATCGCCATCGAGGCGCCCGTCTCGCCCGGGGAATCCTCTCACCTGACATGGCGGCCCTACGATGATCCCCGTGGCCCGGGACCTTGCGATCGACCTCGGCACGGCCAACACCCTCGTTTTCGCCAAGGGCAGGGGTATCGTGCTGAACCAGCCGACGGTCATCGCCCTCAACACCAGGACCCACGAAGTGCTGGCGGTGGGCAACGAGGCCTGGAAGATGATCGGTCGGACCCCCGGCTACATCGTGGCCGTCCGACCGTTGCGCGAGGGTGCCATCACCGACTTCGACATCACGGAGCGGATGATCAGGCTGCTCCTCCGACGGGCGGGTATCACCAAATTCAACCGCCCGCGGGTGTTGATCTGCGTGCCATCGGCCATCACCTCGGTCGAGCGTCGAGCCGTCAAGGAGGCGGCCCGTCGGGCCGGTGCGTCGGCAGCCCACCTGATCGAGCAGCCCATGGCCGCCGCCATCGGGGCGGGCCTCGACATCCACGAGCCGGTGGGCAACATGGTGGTCGACGTGGGCGGGGGGACCACCGAGACGGCGGTCATCTCCCTCGGCGGGGTCGTCGCGTCCCACGCCATCCGTTGCGGTGGGTTCGACATGGACGCCGCCATCCAGCAGTACATTCGCCACGAGCACGGTATCGCCATCGGGGAGCGGACCGGCGAGGAGCTCAAGATGGCCATCGGCTCGGCCCTCCCGTATGCCGACGAGGTGAAGGCCGAGGTGCGGGGGCGGGAGATCACGACCGGTCTCCCGAAGACGGTGGTGATCTCCCCCGAGGAGGTGCGGTTCGCCCTCCGCGACCTGGTCGACCAGATCGTGGCCACCGTGGTCGAGTGCCTGGGGGAGTCACCACCCGAGCTGGCCCAGGACATCATCTACGAGGGGATCCACCTGGTGGGTGGTGGAGCCCTCCTGAGGGGCCTGGCCAACCGGCTGGCCGACGAGACCGAGGTGCCGGTGCACCTGGTGGCCACCCCGCTCGAGTGTGTGGTCCTCGGTGCCGGACTCTGCCTCGACTCCTTCGACAGCCTGAGGCCGATCTTCGCCGCCGCCGAGACCTGAGCGCTCACTCCAGAGACAGCAGGTCCTCGGCCACCTGACGGACCTGCCAGTCACGGTCGTCGAGGCAACGTCGCAGGGCGGCCTCGACAGCGGGTCCCTCGAAGGCGGCGAGGGCCACCGCGGCGCGGCGCCGGACAGCGGGCTTGTCGCCGAGCGCACCGAGGATGGCCGCCAGCCCCGCCGGGTCGCCGATCGCGCCCAGCGCGGCGACCGCCGCCTCGCGGCAGAGGGGGTCGGCGTGCCCGGGGCCGGCCGGCACCAGGGCGCCCAGCGCGGCGACCGCCCCGCGCTCTCTCCGCTCCCCGAGCGCCCAGGCAGCCATCTCCACCACCGAGGGGTCGGGATCGTCGAGTGCCCCCGCCATCGGCACGGTGGATCGGGTCGCCGACAGCTCGCAGGCGCGGCGGCGCACGATGGGCTCGGGGTCCGCCAAGGAGCGCGACAGCACGTCGTCACGCAGCGCCCCGAGCCGATCGAGCGCGCCGAGGGCGGTGGCCCTCACCGATGGGTCGTCGTCCGACAGGCCCGCCACCGCCGCCGCACGGTCGCCGACATGTCCAGCCACCGCCACCGTGCGCCTCCGTTCGGTGACGCTTCCCGCCGGTTGTTCCGTGGCAGGCTTCGACACGGCGCTGCCGGCGGCATCCGGTGCGCCGGGCGGATCCGACGATGCAGGAGCCATCACCCCACCACTATGACCGAGGACAACGACCCCACGACCGCACCGGCACCGACGGCCGGCCCGGGACTTCCCGACGGGTCCGCCACCGCCGCCGCCGGATTCGCCGGGGTGACGGCCGACGGGGCCGACGGAGTCCCCGCGACGGCGCCCACCCGGCCGGGCGAGGGCACCGGACCGCAGCCGCGCCGCAGAGTGCGCCGCTGGCCGTGGGTGTTGATCATCGCCGTGGCCGTGGCCGTGGCGGTCTCCTCGCGCATCAACCTCAACTACTACGCCCTGGAGCCCGGCTCGGCGCAGTCGGTCCAGCAGTTCATCACCGTGCCGCCCGACAAGTCGCATCCCGTGCACCACCCGGTCCTGCTCACCGATGTCGAGATCGGTCGGGTCACGGCTCTGTCGTACCTGTACTTCAAGCTGCAAAGCGATACCGCCCTCGAGCAGGTGGAGGACGTCACCGGCGGGACACCGCCGGCGCAGCTCAACGCCCAGGGTGCCCTCGAGATGTCCCAGGCCGAGTCGGCCGCCAAGGCCGCCGCCCTGAGCCGCCTCGGCTACACGGTGACGGCCACACCGTCGGGCGCCGTCATCTTCGGTGTCTTCCCGGGCACGCCGGCAGACGGGGTGCTCAACGTCGGCGACGTCATCACCGCCGTCGACGCCAAGCCCACCCCGACGGCGATCGACCTCACCCATACGCTCGCCACCTACCACTCCGGCGAGACCATCACCCTCACCGTCCGCAAGGGCGGCACGGCGCCCCCGACGCCCGAACGGATCGCCCTCCAGACCACGAAGGTTCAATTCGGGCCGGGACGGACGGCCTCACTGGACCTCGGGATCGACACCGAGGACCAGGTCGACTTCACCTACCCGTTCCCGGTCTCGATCGACGTCACCAACATCGGCGGGCCCTCCGCCGGCCTGGCCATGACCCTCGGTGTCATCGACGCGTTGGACAACGGCTCGGTGACCGGGGGCCGAACGGTCGCCGCCACCGGGACCATCGACGCCGAGGGTGACGTGGGTGACGTGGGTGGCGTCCCTCAGAAGACCGTGGCGGTGGAGAGAGCCGGTGCGACGATCTTCCTGGTGCCGCCGCAGGAGTACAAGAACGCCATGTCCCAGGACCGGCCGGGGTTGAAGATCTACGCGGTCTCCACCCTCGACCAGGCCCTGGCGGTCCTCGCCGCCCACGGTGGATCGGTGCCACCGCGGCCGGTGGCGTCGTCGGCCAGCTCGACCTCGACCACCCTGGCGGGCTCGGCGGGATGACAGGATTCGGGCAGCCGTCGTCGTAGGCTCTCGGCCATGCCCGAGGATCGACCGGTGTCCATCACGTCTTCCCTCCGTCTCGCTCCTGACGACGTGGCCCGGCACACGTTCGGGTCGGTGCGCCGGGGTTTCGACCCCAACGAGGTCCGGGCCTATCTGGAGTCGGTCGCCGTCGGATTGCGTACGGTCGCCGAGCGCGAGCAGGAGCTGCTGAAGGAGCTGGCCGACGCCGAACACCGGGCCGCACACCCCGTGCTCGACGAGCCCACGCTGACGTCCGCCCTCGGGACCGAGACGGCCCGCGTACTCCACAGCGCACACGAGGTGGCGGCGGAGATGGTCGCCAACGCCGAGGCCGAGGCCGCTCGGCTCCTGACCGAGACCCGTGAGGAGATCGATCAGCACCGGGCCACGACGGAGGCCGCCCTGGAGGAGCGGACCACGGCGGCCGAGGCCGCCGCCGCCGAGTTGCGCGATCAGACCAACGAGCAGGTGGCCTCGGCCCTCGAGACGACCCGCAACGAGGCCGAGGAGTTGTTGTCCCAGGCGCGCGAGCAGTGCCGGTCCATGGTCGACGAGGCACAAGGCCTCCGGGCCCGCGTGCTGTCCGACCTGGCCAAGCGGCGCAAGGTGCTGCACGCCCAGATCGAACAGCTCCGTGCCGGTCGCGAGCGACTGGCGGAGACCGTCCAGGAAGTGCGCCGCTCCATCGATGTGATCGCGGACGACCTGTTCGCCGCCGAGGACAACGCCCGCTTGGCCGCCGAGGCCGCGGGTCGGGATGCGGCCGCCCGCACCGAGGACGGTTCGCCCGAGGAGCTGGCTTCCGAACTGCTCGCCGAGGAGGCGGAGGTGGCCGCCGGCCGCGCCCGGATGACCGAGCCGCCCGGCGGGTCCGGATCCTTGGTGGAAGCCGGGGAGGATGTTGTCGACGTCGACGGGGCCGTGGCCCCCGCCGTCGGGGGACCCGATGCCACCATCGAAGGGGAGGGTCGTGGAGCCGATCCGGCCAAACAGCCGGAGGTGGCCGGCGAGTCCGTCGACGCCCTGTTCGCCAAGCTCCGCGCCGCCAGCTCTCCGAAGGCGGACGGGGATACCGAAGCGACACCCGGCGGCGGCTCCCCGGCCGGTACGGCGTCGGAGGGCAAGCCCGGGCCTGTCGGGGAGGCGCAGGCGGATGGGGAAGAGGACGAGGGCGGCCCACCCGACGAGCGCGACCCCCTGGCCGTCCGTCGGGACCAGTTGATCGGCCCGATCGTGAAAGCGCTGGCCCGCCGGCTCAAGAGGACCCTCCAGGACAACCAGAACGAGCTGCTCGACGCCCTGCGCTCCAAGGGGTTCCACTGGTCGACCGACCTGCTCCCCGACGAGACGGAGCACCTGGACTCCTACGCCACGGCCGCCCTCCCCGCCCTGGAGCAGGCGGCGGAGGCCGGGGTCACCTTTGCCGGGACCGGGACGTCGGCGGCGCCCGGGACCGATGCGCTCTTGGGCATCGGCCACGAACTCGCCGAGTCGGTGGTCGGCCCGCTGCGACGCCGACTGTCCGGCGGTGAGGGTCTGGAGGACGCCGAGGAGTCGGTGGTGGCCGATCACGTCGGCTCGGCCTTCCGGGAGTGGAAAGGCGAGCGGATCGAGCGGCTGGCGGGGGATCATGTGGTCGCGGCCTTTTCGGCGGCCACGATCGCCGCCTCCGGTGGTGACAAGTCCACCCGCCTCGAATGGGTGGCCGTCTCCGACGGCGGGGATGCCCCCTGCCCCGACTGCGAGGACAACGGGTTGAACGGGAGCCTCCTTCCTGGGGAGGAGTTTCCGACCGGGCACCTGCACCCACCTGCGCACCCCGGGTGCCGGTGCCTGCTGGTCGTCTCGGCCACCTAGGCTGCACTCCCGTGCGTCCCCCCACTGACATGCCTCAGGTTCCGCGTCCGGCCACGCGTCGCCGTCGCCGGTGGATCATCGCCCTGGTGATCATCCTGATCATCCTCTTCGCCTTCCTGAAGACGTTCGCCATCTTCTACACCGACGCGCTGTGGTTCTCCTCGGTCAACCTCCACTCGGTCTGGCTCAAGCTGTTCGAGACCAAGGTCGGCCTCATGGTGGTCTTCGCCGCCATCTTCGCGGTCGGGCTGCTGGCGAGCCTGGTGGTGGCCGAGCGGCTGGCGCCCAAGGGCCCGTCACTCGATGCCGAGGACGAGTTCGTCAAGCGCTACCAAGAGGTGATCGGCCCGTACTCCCGCTGGCTGCGCGTCGCGGTCGTCACCGTGTTGTCGCTCATCGTCGGGTCCCAGGCCATCGGGCAGTGGAACAACTGGATCCTCTTCGAGAACAGCACGTCGTTCCCGACGACCGACCCGCAGTTCCACCGCAACGTCGGCTACTACGTCTTCACCCTCCCCTTCGAGCAGTTCCTCGTGCACTGGGCCCTGGTCGCCCTGTTCCTCATCCTGATCGTGACGGCGCTCAGCCACTACCTGAACGGCGGGATCCGGCTGCAGGGCTCGCGGCCCCGGGTCCGGCCGGCGGTGAAGGCCCACCTCTCGGTCATCCTCGGCCTTTTGGCCCTGGTGAAGGCGGTGGGCTACTACCTGGCCCGGTTCAGCCTGGACACCTCCACCAACGGGTACGTCCAAGGCGCCGGCTACACCGACGTGCACGCCCGCCTCCCCGCCCTCGAACTGCTGATCCTGGTGTCGCTGGCCGCCGCGGTGCTGCTCATCTACAACATCCGGCGCCAGGGGTGGGCGCTCCCGATCCTCGGCGTGGGCCTGTGGTTCCTCGTCGCACTGACCGCCGGCACCATCTACCCGGCCGCCGTCCAGGCCCTCAAGGTGAACCCGGCCCAGAACACCCTCGAGGCGCCCTACATCCAACGGAACATCAATGCCACACGGGCCGCCTTCGGCCTGAACCAGGTCGAGAGCAGCAACTACCCGGCCTCGTCCAACCTCAGCGCCTCGGAGCTGACCGCCAACAGCGACACCTTGGCCAACGTCCGGCTGTGGGACCCGACCCAGACCCAGCCCACCTACGACAAGCTCCAGGACATCCGGTCCTACTACCAGTTCAACACGCTGGCCGTCGATCGCTACAAGGTCAACGGCCTCGATACACCGGTGGTCGTCGGCGTGCGGGAGATCAATGACGGCGACCTCCCGTCCAACTCGTGGGTGAACACCACGCTCCAGTACACGCACGGCTACGGGATGATCGTGTCCCCGGCCAACGTCGAGACGGTCAACGGCGATCCCCAGTTCGCCGTGAGCGACGTGCCACCGGTCTCCAACAGTGGGCTTCCGACCATCACGCAGCCGTCGGTCTACTTCGGACTCAACAACACGGGCTACGTGGTGGCCAACACCAAGCAGCTCGAGATCAACTACCAGTTGAGCAACGGGACCAACATCGAGACCCACTACTCGGGTAGCGGTGGGGTCCAGCTCTCCAACTTCTTCGACCAGGCCCTGTTCGCCATCCGCTTCAGCGACCTCAACCTGATCATCTCCAACCAGATCACCAGCAACTCACGCCTGATGTTCGACCGGGGGGTGCAGGCGCGCGTGGCCAAGGCCGCTCCGTTCCTGAGCCTCGACGCCGATCCGTACCCGGTGCTGCTCAACGGGCAGATCAACTGGGTGCAGGACGCCTACACGACCACCGACAACTACCCCTACTCGCAGAACGCCAACACCGGCGCCCTCTCGTCGGGCAGCGGGTTGAACCAGAACTTCAACTACGTGCGCAACTCGGTCAAGGTCCTGATCAACGCCTACACCGGCAAGATGACCTTCTACGTGATGGACCCCAACGACCCGATCATCGAGACGTACGAGAAGGCGTTCC
>CAZNLF010000044.1:0-15179 GCA_964573595.1 uncultured Acidimicrobiaceae bacterium
CTCGACCGCAGCCCCCCGGAGAACAGAGCCATCCTCCCTTGACGTCGGCGGGCCCTACTCATAGCGTTCCGCCCAGCAGGAACGGGTGACCGGGGGGAGGCTCAGTTGGGCTCGAGTCACAAGAAGGGGACGTGTGGTCCAAGGCGTAGGCCCACGAGAGGGGCCACAGCCCGACTCGGTGCGCTCGCCCTGGTTGCCGTCGGTTCGCTCACGATCGGTTCGGCCCCACCGGCCGGCGCCGCCCCGAAGGCCCCACCTCCAGCGCCGTCTGCGGCACCCACGGCACCGGCGGCACCCGCGACGTCCGGCGTCACCGGCCTCCCGCGGGCGTCGCTCCCGTCCACGTCCGGGGTGGTCGACACTCGGCCGAGCACCTGCCCGACAGCGACCACCGACCCGAACACGGGTTCGGGCACGGGGACCCAGACCGGCCAGTTCCCCTGGCCGGCAGCACCGTCCGGCACCTCGGCGAGCGAATGGGTCCGCGACCCCCACACTCCGGCATCGACCGTCCCCGAACGCCCGGCCAACTGGAGCCAGGGCGGGGGGGACGTCAAGCTCACCAGTGCCCGCTCCACTGTGACCTCCTTGGCCGACAACCCCCAGGAGCTCTGCGGGGTCGAGGGGAACAGCGTCGACACCGCCTGGCAGACCACCGCCGGCCGGCCCTCGACGGTGATCGCGGTCACCGACTCCGGCATCGAGTGGTGTGACCCGGCCCTGGTCGACAAGATCTTCCTCAATCGGGCTGCGCTGCCACCGCCCGAGAACGCGCAGGGCCGATCGGAGGCCCAGCTGGCGGCGGCCGGGCAGGGCTTCGGCGACAGCGACCCTTATGACCTCGACGGTTCGGGGATCTTCAATGTGCAGCAGTATGCGAACGACCCCCGCATCGCCAAGCCCTACTTCTGCGCCACCCAGGGCGACGGATACGGCTACTCGGGCATCTCACCGGCCGACCTGATCGCCGCCTTCGGGACCCCAGGGGGCAAGTACTACGCGGCTCGGAGCGGTCCTTCGGGATTCACCGACGCCATCGCCGGGTGGAACTTCGTCGACGACGACAACAACCCCTACGACGCGGTGCACTACGACCACGGGACCGGCACCTCCGAGGATGCCGTGGGGGCGGCCAGCACCCTGGCCAAGGAGGTGGGTTCGTGCCCCGACTGCATGGTGTTGCCCATCAAAGTGGGCGACTCGTTCATCACGACGGGGAATGCCTTCGCCGAAGGAGCGCTGTTCGCCGTCGACTCCGGCGCCACGGTGCTCCAGGAGGCGCTCGGCACGTACGACGTGACCGAGAGCGACACCGAGGCGATCACCTATGCCGAGGACCACGGCGTACCGGTCGTGGCCAGCTCGGCAGACGAGGAGTCGGAGCACCACAATCTGCCGGCCGTCCTGGAGAACACCATCGTGGTCAACAGCGTCACCCACGACAGCAGCTTCACACCGCCCAGCTACCTCTTCCTGAACGGCTGCACCAACTACGGCGCCAACATCTCGGTGAGCGTCGAGAGTGACTCGTGCTCGTCGGAGGCGACCGGCAAGACGGGCGGCATCGTGGGACTGGCCGAATCAGCAGCGGCGGTGGCGATGGCCGACCACGTGATCGCGCCCTACCCGGGGCTCCGCACCGTGACCGGGGCGCCCGTGCCGCTCTCGGCCGACGAGATCTCACAGCTGGTGACCATGTCGGCCGACGACATCGACTTCACCACCGCCGCCCCGCCGAACGGCCCCGCCGACAACACGAACGTGTCGACCGGGCTCCCGTTGGTGACGACCCAACGTGACCCGACCGGCCCGGGCTTCGACCCGACCAGTGGCTACGGACGCATCGACGCCGCCCGCCTGGTGCAGTGGATCTCCTCGGGAAGGATCCCCCCGCAGGCCGAGATCGACGGAATGCCCTGGTACCAGGTGCTCTCGCCCGCACAGGAGCTGACGGTCTCCGGCGTGATCGGGACGACCCGGAGCCCCTCGTGGCGCTACGAGGTGCAGGTGGCACCCGGTGAGGCGCCGGCCCAGTCCGCCTGGCGGGTCTTGTCGGCGGGCACCGGTCACGGGGTGCGCACCGGGCCGCTGGCGCAGGTCCCCCTGTCCGAGGTCGCCGCTCTCTTCCCCCGATCCACCAAGCTCGACGGCTCACCGGTGGCGGCCGACGGTCAACCTCTTCCCGACAAGTACATGTTCACCGTCCGGGTGGTCGTCCAGGATGCCGCGGGGATGGTCGGCATGGCCCGGCGTACCGAATTCCTCCACCAGGACGCCAGCCTCCTCGACGGCGTCCCCACCCATCTCCCCAGCTCGATCGCCGCTCCCCCGGTCCTGGCCCCCATCGGCCCCGGCGGGACCAACGCACTCCTCGTGGCCGGGGCGGACGGCACCGTCCACGCATTCGGATCGAACGGCAAGGACCTGCCCGGCTGGCCGGTAGAGACCGCCCCCGACACCGGCTTCCATCCCGGCGAGGAGGCATACACGTCGAACCAGGTCCGGACGATCCCCCGGGGGGAGATCGTCGGTGGCCTGGCGGTCGGGGACCTTTCTGACGCGTCCGGGCACGCCCTCGACGTGGTGGCCACCGATCTCACCGGAAGGGTCTGGGCGTGGAACGCCGAGGGGCAGCTCCTGCCCGGCTGGCCCGTGCGGACCGACGCGGCCTTTTCGGGGCCGGGGGTCACCAACAAGGACAACGAGGTGCTCCGCGGCATCCTCGGCGCCCCGGTGCTGGGGGACCTGCAGGGCAATGGGACACTCGACGTCGTCGCCGCGGCGATGGACCGCCACGTCTACGCCTGGCAACCCGACGGGGCGGCCGCGCCCGGCTGGCCCGTCGAGGTGGTGGACCCCGGGGAGGTGCAGTCGGTCGATCCCTCGAACGGCCAGGTGACCTTCCTCCCCACCGCCCAGGGGGATACCGGGACCAAGCTGGTCGACACGCCGGCCATCGCCCAACTCGTCCCCGGCGGGCCGCCCGAGGTGGTGGTGACGTCGAACGAGCAGTACGAGGGCACACCCGATGCGTCCCTCGGCACGCTCGGTGCACTCTTCTCGCTGCTCGGCGCCCTCTCGAATGCCGCCAACAGCCGCGTCTACGCGATCTGGCCCGACGGGTCGTTACACACTGCGTCCAGCGGTGCGCCAGATCCGGCCGGCTATCCCAACCCCGGGGCCTTCCTCCCGGGCTGGCCGGTGGCCATCGCCGACCTCGACCCGAACCTGCTCCCCGACATCGGTGACGGCGCCAGCAACGGCCCGGCCGTGGCCACGGTGCCCGGAGCCGCTCCGTTGATCGCGGTGCAGAGCGACGTCGGCCCCGTGTACCTGCTGCATGCCGACGGGAGCAGTGCCCTCGGCACCACCGGTGGGCTCCCCGACGTGCTGTCGTCAGGACCCTCCGGCGCCAAATCCAACTCGTCCGGGCTCGTCGCCACCAGCATCCCGTCCCTGGGGGCGCCGATCATCGCCCCCCTCGGTACGGCATCGGGCAAGGGCTCGTCACTCGATGTCATGAGCGCCGCAGAGAGCGCCGGGGAGCTGATCGACGTCTCCGAGCCGGCGGAGCAGTCGCCGCACGACAGCCAGCTCGACGCGTGGGACGCCGCCACCGGGAGCTTTCTCAAGGGATTCCCCCAGGTCATGGACAGCCTGCAGTTCTTCGATCAGCCGCTGGTGGCCGATCTGACCGGCAGCAGGGGCAATGCCTATGCCGTGGAGGCCAGCTCGGACTCCGACCTGAGGGCGTTCGACGCCGCTGGGCGCGAGGCGCCCGGCTTCCCCAAGCTGACCGGTGGTTGGGTCACCGGCGGCGCGGTGTTCGGCTCGCTCGGGTCGTTGCCCGACCAGGTGCTGGTGGCCGCGACCCGCGAAGGCGAGCTGTTCGAATGGCAGACGACCGCAACGGCGTCCGGGCCTAGGGGCGCGTGGCCACAGGTTCATCAGAACCTGTGGAACACCGATGACTACTCCGGAGGGACACTGGCACCCGCCGCCGGCTCGACCACCGGACCGCCGGCGACCTGTGAACAGAGCGGCCCGGGCCGCCCGGCACGCGGCGACCGGAGCGGCTGGGTGGCCCCGGTCAGTGCCGGAGGCGCCCCGATCACAACGGTCGGACCCGCACGGCACACCCGGGCAACCCGCTGCACGACCTAGTCCTGGCTCCGTCGACGGCTCAGCCAGTCCGACGGTCCAGTTCTCGGTAGCTGGTGCCCGCGAGCCATCCGCCGGCCACCGTCGGCGTCCGGTGAGACGGTCGATACCGGGCCGGGGGTGCTACCGGCCGACGGCCTGGTCCAGCTCCGCCTTGCTCATGGTCGAACGACCACGTCTCCCTGGCGACGCGCCTCGTGGTCGAGCTGATCACGGGTGCGCCCGCCCGGTCCACGAGGTGACCGGAGGCCACCGCGTCGGTGTCGGCCGCCTCACCCGCCCGCAAGGGGCAGATGACCGACGGAACGCCCGGATGCAGGCATCGGCACCCGGCCGGCACCTGGCCCGCACCTGGCCACGGGCAGCCCACGCCGATATATCTCAAGAACTCTTGCGAAGCGGTCGAACTCTTTACTATGAGCGAACTCGTCGTCCAGGTAGACGTCCTGCCTGGGCAGCCACCCGAGGACCACCCGGCCGACCCGGCCGGGTCGGCCGCCGTCACCGACGGCGCGCCGCCACGAGACGAGGCCGGTCGCGGTGCGGAGACCGTGGATCCATCGTCGGATCCGCTGGACCCGGCCGATCCCGCGAACGTCATCCTCGAGATCGAGGACGGCGAGACGACCCTGTTCGAGGCGGCGATCAACGCCTTTCACGCTGACGAGTTCCAACGGGCGGAGTCCCTGTTCCTCGAAGAGGCGGAACGGACCGTCGGCACTGCTCCCCAGCGGGCGGCGATCGCGTTCCGCCAGGCGGCCCTGGCGGCCCGTCGAGGCGGCAACATCGACGGTTCCGATCACTGGATGCGGCTGGCCGGCCGTGAGTACCTCCGGGTGAGCGAGGACGACCGGACGCCACTCCCGTTCATCCGTGAAGCCGCGATGATGGCAGCCAAGTGCTTCCTCAGTGTCGAGAACCTCCACGTCGCCACCAAGGGCCTGCGCCGGGCCCAGGCCATCGAGTCCGTGCTCCGCGCCGACGATGACCTCATGTCGGGTGTCCCCGGGATCCCCTTCCGACACGGTGATGCCGCTCCCGCAGCGGATGCGGACAGCGAGGCGGCACCGGCCACGCCGGTGACACCTCTCGCCTCCACGCCATCCGACCCGGGCCGTCCGACCCCAGCGCCCCGGACCGCCGATCCGGCAACGTCGGACGACGAGCCGGCAACGTCATCGCCCCGGTCAGGCCGGATCCAGCGGGTCCGGCAGTACCGCGCCCGGCGCAACGTGGCCTGAGTCGCGACGTGGGCAACGTGAGCCTGCTGGCACCGCCAGATCCGCCGACGCAACCCGAGCGGACGCTCCGGGTGGAGCGTCGCAGCGTCATCCGGCTCGACTCCGACATCGACGTCCTCCTCACCACCGAGGGCACGTACCCGTTCGTGACCGGCGGGGTCAGCACGTGGGCGGACCAGCTGATCACGGGCCTCTCCGATCTACAATTCGCCGTCTACGCCGTCGTGGCCAACACCGGCATGGCCGTGCGGTACGAGCGACCCCCGAACCTGGCCCACGTCGTCCACGTGCCCCTGTGGGGGACGGAGGACAACGCAGAGTTCAACCCGAGGCCCGGATGGATCGCCCGGCGGCTGCACCGCCCCGGCCGGCGGTTCGAGACCGAGTTCCTCCCCGCCTATGCACAGCTGGTCGTCTCGGTCGCCCTCGGCGAGGGGGGCCCCGACGACCTCGTCGCCGCCCTGTGCGCGCTGGCCGAGTACGCCGAGCACTACAGCTTGAAACTGGCCATGCGGGACGGGCGCACCTGGCGGCTCTTCCGCGACACGCTGGCCGCCCATCCCCTCTTCTCGAGGTTGACGACCTACGAGGCCATCGACCTCGCCCGCTCCGTCTACCGGTACCTGGCACCGCTCGACTACCCCCCGGAGCTGCCCGGCGTCGTCCACGCGTCGGCGGCGGCGTTCTGCGCCATCCCGGCCGTGGTGCTGCGCGAGCGGTGGGGCGTGCCCTTCCTGCTCTCCGAGCACGGCGTCTACTACCGGGAGCGCCTCTTGGCCCTCGGGCGCAACGACACCAGCAGTCCCTATCGGGCGTTCCTCTCGAACTTCTATGCCGCCGTCGTGGCCATGGCCTACTCGAGAGCCGACCTGGTGGCCCCCGTCGCCCGGTTCAACGCCTCGTGGGAGATGCGGCTCGGCGTGGACGAAGGAAAGATCCACCCGATGCCCAACGGTGTCGATCCTGACCGGTTCCCGCTCGTGCGGCCCGCCGGCAGCGGGGACGGTCCGTTGGTCCTGGTGGCCATGGCGCGCCTCGAACGCCTGAAGGACATCCACACCCTGCTCCGTGCGTTCTCGATCGTCCGCAACCGGATCCCGGGGATCCGCCTGGACATCTACGGCCCGGAGAGCGACGTCGGTTACGCCCGGAGCTGCTACGCGCTGGCCGATCAGCTGGCGCTGGGCACGTCTTGTGTGTTCAAGGGACCCACCGCCGACGTGGGAAAGGCATTGAACGAGGGTGACATCGCCGTCCTCTCGAGCATCTCCGAGGGATTTCCCTTCGCCGCCGTCGAGGCCCTCATGGCCGGTCGGCCGATGGTGGCCACCGAAGTGGGCGGCGTGCCCGAGGTGATCCAGGCCCCCTACGGGCGCCTCGTCGCCCCGGGACGACCCACCGATCTGGCTGACGCCCTCTGCGACCTGGCCGCCGACCGCACGGCACTTGCCGGGCTGGGCGAACTCGGTCGGGAGGCCATGCTCGAGTCCTACACCCTGGACGTGTTCCTCGACGGCTACCGATCGCTCTACGACGAGGTGCGAACCCGTGTCCGTGGTCACTGAGGTCCCTCCCACCGGCCAGGTCGGCAGGGTCGCCCGCACCCTGGACGAACTACGGACCGAATCATCCGTCTACGACGACCTGCACGTGGAGGCGCGCCGGGTCCTCGACCGGAACCCGGAGCCCCGCAACCTCCGGGACGTCGCCGTGGCGCTCGAGTCCATGGGATACACCACCACCGGGGCCCGGTCGCTCGGATTCGAGAGCGTGTTCGACCTCGCAGTGGCGGTCTTCGACCTCGCCTACCTCTACTACGTGCCCAGGACCCTGGCCGTTGCGGAGCGGAGGGCGACCTGGAGGCGCTTCGCCGACGACTACCTGGCCGGATCCTGGTACGGGGTGCCCTGGATCATGTCGATCGTCGTGCTGTTCGTCGGCCGGGTGGCGCTGTGGTCGTCGCTCGACTCGACCCCCCAGGTGGCGGCCATGGTGTCGCTGGCATTCTTCCTGGCCGCAGTCCTGGCCGGTGGCTGTTCACAGATGATGGCCCGCAAGGGGACATTCTACTTCCTGCAGAAGAACTACCCCTTGGCCCGCTGGACCGTGAACCGGTTCCTCATCTACAGCGTCGCCGTCGCCCTCCTCGTCATCGCCGCCGCGTACACGTTCTACGTCGTGCCGAACTACGGGCTGCACCTCGGTGAGGTCTTCGCCGAGTTCGCCGTGGCCATCTTCGCCTTTCTGCTGAGCGCGGCGCCGCTCTACATGCTCCGACGGTTCTACACCCTGGCCCTGGCCACCGGCCTGGCCCTCGTCGTCACCCTGGCCTCGGCGCGGGTGTTCAGCGGGAGCACGTCCGGCGTGCGCCATGCGCAATTGCTCGGCCTGGCCGTCGCCTCGGGCGCCATGGTCGTCATCGCCGCCAGCTACCTGTCCGTCCGAACCGACACAGTCCCGACGGCGAACGACTCGATCACCGTCGTCAAGCCACCGGAACTGCGGGTGGTGCTGTGGCACTCGGCCCCCTACGGGGTCTACGGCTGCGCCTACTTCGTCATGATCCTGGTGGGACCGGTGATCGCCGGATTCGCGTACGGCCACTCCCTCGGAGTGTCCCAGTTCGTCTACCCCTCGACCTTCGAGGGGTCCTTCGATCTTGCCCTCCTCGACCTGGTGGTCCTGCTCGGACTGGTCCACGCATCGATCGAACGATTCGGACGACGGCTCGTCCCCCTGTTCAAGAACCAGACCCTGGACTGTTGGGTGATGGCCCGCACGGCACTCCGGCGCGAGTGGGCCACCAGCCTCGCCGTCCTGGCCCTGGTCTCGGTGGCGGTGGCGGTGGCATTCCCCCCACTGCTGCTCCATACGCTCCCGTCGTCGCTCACCGACTCGGTCCGCTCCCCGGGCGGTCTGATGGCCCTGCGCGTGGCGTCCTTCGGGTTCGCCATGGTCCCGATCGGCATGCTGTGCAGCCAATACCTGTTCTTCCTCGGACAGTTCCGCGCCGCATTGGTCGGCGCCATCGCCGGAGCGATCGTCAGCACGATCATGACGGCGGTCTTCGTGCGGAACGGTGACCTGGCCATGGGGGCGTGGGGCCTGCTGGCGGGTACCACCGTCTACACCGCCATCACTGCCACCGGGTCCTACCGGGTGCTGGCGGCCGGCGAGGAGTCCTTCTATGCCTCGTTCTGAACCACCGGACCCGGGGAACGGCGATGAGGGCGGGTCGGTGCCCGACCCGTTGGGCTCGCTGGCGGGTGGCCCCCCCAAGTTCCCGACACCTGCGGAACGCGTCGACTCGTGGGACCCGGTCGACGACGAAACGGAGGCCGCCGGACGGCGCCGGGCGCAGGGCGGTTGGCAACGTCGCCCCTCATGGGGACGTCGGGCGGTGGCGAGTTTTCCGGTGGTGGCCGTGGCATTGGCCGTCGGACTGGTCGCCTACACGACCGTGTCCGCCCAGGGCGCCATCGACGAGGTCCAGTCGGTGACGGGTTCGGGCGGCGCGACCCTGTTGCTGAGCGCACCGCCACAGACCGACAGCGGACCGTCGACCGGCGCCGGCCAGCCATCGGACTACAACGATGTCGACTTCGCCCAGCCGAGTGGTCCCAGCCACCCGATCCAAGGGAGCACCTCCCTCGCCGTCCCGCCCTACACCGGCTGGGAGGCAAACGGCAGTGCCGGTCCCGACAACGGAGTGGCGGTGGTGTCCGGGGGCCTGCTCCACGTCGGGATCCGACGGGCCACCCCGGATTTCCGGGGGTGGTTCCTGACGGCCACCGATGCCACCCCGGACACCTGCACCTTCCAGTTCTCCGCCGCCTCTCCCCCACCGGTCACGGTGTGGTCGGCCGGCGCCGTGGGCGAGCTGGTGATGGCCGTCCAGACCAGCGACACCGTCACCACCGGTGACATCGACTACGTCGTGGTGAGCGAGAGCGTCAGTGCCGACGGACAGCGCAACCTCAGCGCGGGCTATTCCGTCGGCCACCTGAGCCACGCCACCGAACACGTCCTGAAACGGGAACCCTGGGCCCCGGGACCACTGCATGTCGCCATCGCGACGAACGGGGACGACCGGCTGAGCGTCTGGGTCAACGGATCGCTCTTCTTCCAGTCCACCGACCTCGCCATGGGGATCGCACCCCCGTTCGAGCCCTATCTCGAGGTCCAGGCCCGCCAGACCGCCTACACGGTCTCCTTCGACGGCTACTCGAGCGTCTGCCAGAGCAACATCGTCGTATCGAACCTGCCGGACGGAACCGTGGCCACCCTCGACCACCAGAGCGTCACCGCCCTTGGAGGCAGTGCCGTCTTCCCGCGTGGGATGTCCTCACTCCCGGTCACCGGCGTGCTCTCGCTGGCCCTGCCGGGCAGCGCCCGTCCGGTCACCTTTGCCTCCCATACCTACTGGCCCGGGGACCGACTGTCGTTCGAACAGGGGAGCTGAGGAGCTCCGCACGGAGTCGGAGACCCGATCACCGAGCATGCCCACCCTGACCTCCGGGCGGGCACGAGCGCACCGCCGTTCGCTCGCCGGTACGCACGCATGGCGGACACGCGCCGATCCACGAGCGGCCGGTCGACCGGCCCCAGCTTCAGGAACACGGCGGTGATCGCAAGTTCGACGACCTTGGCGGAGAGGATCATCGTGGCGGCGATCGCACCGTTGGACAGCCCGTCGGCCATCAACTCCCACACACGGCCCTCCCGATCGGTCAGACCGTCCTCCCTCGCGCCGTCAACCAACGCGACCAGGGTGTCGACGATGCTCGCGTCGAGTACGGACTGCCCCTGCCGCAACAACCTCAGGCAGGCGAGGACGGCATCCACGCCCAGGTGGCAGTCGTCCAGCAGGTAGCCGACCCTCGACGCCCCACCCCCGAGGAGGGCGAGAGCGAGCTGCTCCGCACCGTCGGATATGACGACGAACCCCATGCTCGGGTGCTCGAACCGGAGATGGCGGGCGACGGCGACCGTCGCCGTCGTCGTGGTGGTCGTGGTCGTCGCGGTGCGGACCCCGTAGACGACGATGTCCGGCCCGAGCTCGTCGACCAGGCGGAGCAGCGCATAGTGGTCCCGGGCGTGGCCGACCACGTCGACGTCATCGACGCCGACGAAGATGGCGGACAGTCCCTCTCCGACGAGGACACTGTCGGTAGCCACGACAACCCGGATCGGATCGTTCGCTGACGGCATCTCCGGTCTCCTTGCAGCCGTGGGCCGCAGATCGAGGAGATGACCAATCGCAGGAAAGCATCGAGCGCTGCGTCCGCCGAGCACATCAGAGCTCCTCTTCGCACCCTATGGCGGACTCGGTGGCCGGCGCGGACCGAATTCGAGCCTCGAGCCCGCCACAGGCACGCGGTGAGGCCGAACCCCCACGATGAATATGGTCGACCCCCCTCTTTCGGGCACGCCGCTCGGCCGATAACCGTTACAGCTCTGTCGTTCACCGTCGCCGCGACCGCTGCGCCCGGCTGCTCGACGGCGGGAGGGATGGGCAATGGGAGCTTGCGCACGCGGCGTCACGGCGCCGGCTGGGCATCTCGTCCCCCGTCCGCGGGTCCTGCGTCCCTTGCCCCCCAGGGGCGGACCCCGCCTCGGAGGCGGCGGTTCCCGCCGATCCCCGCTCAAGACCGGCTCCGAATGCGCCGATCCAGAACCAGTGAGTCCATGTTCGCTTCCTCCCACCCCGGGCAGCGGTCGCTGTCCGATTCCCCGGCACCGCCGGTCCGAGTAGGGGGCCGTCGGCAGTGCGGGATTCACCCAGCGAACGCAAAGGGGACGGCCCGCGCCTGCGCGTCTGGCTGATCGTCGCGGCATCGCTGCTGGTCGTCGGCGCGGTCGGCTCGGTGCTCGGCGCCCGGGCCGAGGCACGGAGCCAGAGCCAGCACTCCCGTCAGGAGTTCGAGACGTCGTCCCTGCAGATAGCCGCCACGCTGAAGCTGTCGATCCAGCACGAGCAGGATCTCGTCGTGGCGGCCGGGGCGTTCGTGGTGGGGAGCCCTGACGCCTCCCAGTCCCAATTCCTCCAGTGGTCGAACGCTGTCCGGGCGCTCCCCCGTTATCCCGAGGTCATCGGTCTCGCAGTGCTGGCGCTGGTGCCCGAATCACAGCTGGGGGCGTTCGTGGCCCGTGCCGTGGCCGACCCGATCGGCACCCCACCCACGGGCGGCGCCTATCAGGTCACCCCGGCCGGCTCCCGGCCCTTCTACTGCCTGGCGACAGCATCGGAGTCGCGACAGGCCAGCACGACGCCCGTCGGTCTCGACTTCTGCGCCACCGAGATCGGGAAGCCCCTCTTGGACGCGAGGGACTCGGGCCAGGAGGCCTACGTCCCCTATGGAACCGGGCGGAGCGCCGAACTGGTGCTCGGCACGCCCGTCTACCGTGGCGGGATCGTGCCGACCACGGTCGCGGCACGTCGGAGCGCGTTCATCGGATGGACCGGGACGTCCACCCTCCCCAGTGTGATCCTGGCCACCGCCCTGGTCGGCCATCCCTCCACCGCCGTGGCGTTCCGCTACCGGAGCGCCACCTCCTCGATCACCTTCCGCGCCGGCACGGCACCGGCCGGCTCCGTGTCGACCACGGTCGACCTCCACAACGGATGGTTCGTCCAGGTGTCCGGCCCGGCGACCGGGAACGGGATTCTGGACAACGGGAACGCGCTGGCGATCCTCCTCGGTGGCATCGCAATGATCCTGCTCCTGGCCACGGTGATCTACCTGCTCGGAACCAGCCGATCGCGAGCCGTCCAGACGGTCCGTGACCGCACCGCCGAGCTCAGACAGATGGCGTTCCACGATTCGCTCACCGGGCTCCCGAACCGTGCGCTGATCCTCGACCGGACCGGACAGATGCTCGCCCGCGCCCGCCGGGACCACACGCCGGTGGCGGCGATGTTCCTCGACCTCGACAACTTCAAGGACATCAACGACACCCTGGGCCACAGCGCCGGAGACCAGCTACTGGTCCGGGTCGGAGCCCGGTTGTCGGACGGGCTGCGCGAGGGCGACACGGTCGGTCGTCTCGGTGGCGACGAGTTCGTGGTGCTGTTGGAGGGCGGGTCACTCGATCACGGCTCCGCGGTGGTGGCAGACAGGATTCTCGAGCTGCTCCGGAAGCCCTTCGTCATCGCGGGCAGCGACACCCCGTTGGCCGTGACGGTCAGCATCGGCATCGCCGAGGGCGAGCGCCTGACCGCCGACGAGCTCCTGCGGGACGCGGACATCGCCCTGTACCGGGCCAAGGCCACCGGCAAGCAACGCGCCGTCCTCTTCTCCCCGGCGATGCAGGCATCGGTGGACGACCACCACCACCTCGAGGTCGACCTGCACCGCGCCCTGGAGAACGGCGAATTCTTCCTGTTGTACCAGCCGACCGTCGACCTCCGGTCGGGGGCCCTGAGCGGCGTGGAAGCGCTCATCCGCTGGCGCCATACCGAGCGGGGCATCGTCAGGCCGGATGAATTCATCCCGGCACTCGAATCGAGCGGGCTGATCGTCCCGGTCGGCAAATGGGTGCTGGAGACCGCCTGCCGCCAGGGTGCGCGGTGGCATCAGCTCGGACATCAGGTCACGGTGTCGGTCAATGTCTCGGCCGTGCAGCTCGAGCGGGACCGGATCATCGACGACGTGATCGGAGCACTCGAATCGAGCGGGCTCGACCCGGCCTCACTCATCTTGGAGCTGACGGAGACCGCGCTCATGCACGACGTGCAGGCGACCCTCACCCGGCTGACGATCCTGAAGGCGATCGGTGTCGGCCTCGCCATCGACGATTTCGGCACGGGCTACTCGTCCCTCGCCTATCTGCGCCAATTCCCCATCGACGTCCTGAAGATCGACCAGTCGTTCATCGCGGGCATCGCCGACTCGTCCGAGTCGTCGGCGATCGTCCACACCCTGGTCCAACTGGGCAAGGTGCTGGAGTTGACCACGATCGCCGAGGGCATCGAGACGGAGGATCAGCTCGTGAGGCTCGCCGCCGAGGAGGTCGACCTCGGTCAGGGCTTCCTGTTCGCCAGACCGCTCGAGGCAGAGGCCGTCGACCGACTGCTGACCGACCCGGAGCGACGCTTCAAGAAGCTCCGGGTCCTGCACTGACCCGACCGGGCGGGAACCGGGCGCCGGTTTCCGGCCACCGGCAGTAGAGTCTCGCCGTGCTCGTGGACGGGGCAGCATCCCGTGAGCCACACCCCGGATCACCACGGCGCCCGTCGAGACGGGTTCCCTGGCCTGCGGTCGTCAGCGTGGGCACCTACGCCGTCATCGCCCTCGCCGCCTACTGGCCGACGTGGCCCGGTGACCCGAACCGCCTCATCGCCTGCTCGTGCGGCGATCCGAGCGAGGCCGCATGGTTCCTGGCCTGGACGCCCCACGCCCTCCTCCACGGCTCCGACCCGTTCTTCACCACGGTCATCAACCACCCGGCGGGCGTCAACCTGGCCGTCAACACCGGGATGCCGCTGCTCGGTCTCGCCACCGCACCGATCACCCTCGCCTTCGGCCCGGTGTCGAGCCTCAACCTCTTGTTGTGGCTCGCCTATCCGCTGTCCGCGTCGTCCATGCTCTTCGTGCTGCGGCGCTGGACCCGGTGGTACCCGGCCGCTTTCGTCGGCGGCCTCCTCTACGGATTCTCGCCGTACGTCGTCGGCCAGGGCCACCTCCACCTCCAATTGGTCTTCGTGCCCCTCCCTCCCCTCATCGCGTTGTCGGTCCACGAGCTGCTCGTCGGACGCAACGGCCGTCCGCTCCGCTGGGGGACGTTCCTCGGGTTCCTCCTCACCGCCCAGTTCCTCATCTCGACGGAGGTGTTCGCCTCCACCTGCGTCGTGCTCCTGATCGCGCTGGTGGTGCTCGGCGCCGGCCACCCCCGGGACGTCGCTGCGACGGCGCGCCGGGCCCTGCCCGGGGTCGGCGTGGCGGTGGGCATCACCGTCGTCTGCCTCGCCTATCCGGCCTGGATGGCACTCCTCGGCCCACAGCGCTACGCGGTGCCCGAGGCGTTCTTGAACCTGGCGGCCGGTCGGTCGGGACCGCTCGGGGTCATCGCCCCCACCCTGTCCGAGCGGTTGGCCCCGTCCTGGCTGGCCGGCCTCGCCAACTCCACGCCGGGTTTCGGCGACACCGTGGAGAACGGGGTCTACCTCGGGCTCCCGTTGCTGCTGCTGGCCGGCTACTTCGTGATCCGCTTCTGGGCCAACCGATGGCTGCGGTTCCTGGCGGTCATGACGGTGGCGACCTACGTGTTGGCGATGGGACCCCATCTGGACCTCGGGAGCGATCGGACGGCCATCGCCCTGCCCTTCACCTTGATCGAGCGGCTACCGGTGATCGATCTGATCGACCCGGTCCGGTTGTCCCTCTTCACCGCCCTGTTCGCCAGCACGATCGTGGCGCTGGGTCTCGACGGGTACCGGTCGCTGTGGGCGCTCCGGCGGCGAGGGGACCCTGTGCATGGATCCCCCCCGCCGGACCAACGGCGGCCGTCACCGCTCGGCCTCTCGGTGATCGCGCTCCTGGTCGCGTCTTCGGCCCTGTTCCTGGTGCCGCGGTGGCCGGTCGCCACCGTGCCGACCGATGTGCCCCCGTACTTCACGTCGACGGCGGTCGAGCGGATCCACCCCGGGAGCACGGCGCTCGTCTACCCCTATCCGGTGCCCGGCTCGACGTCGGCGATGCTCTGGCAGGCGGCGGCCGGCATGCGCTTCGACCTCCTCGGCAGCTACGCACTGAATCCTGGGCCGCACGGCGATGC
>CAZNLF010000045.1:0-15124 GCA_964573595.1 uncultured Acidimicrobiaceae bacterium
GCGGAGACCAGGAGCAGGACCCTGGCCCAAGTGAGAAGTGGCGTATCCCTGGCGTCCCGAATGTTTCTCATGGTGACTCCTCGCCGTGGGCGCTCCCAATCGGCCACACTTCCACAGATCCACGGAACTTGCGTGCCGCCGGCGGTAGGGGGGACGGCTCCGTTGAGCGCCGCGGGACCTTCTCGCTATCGTTCGCCTGATGATGGGATTCGTCTTTCGGCTCATCCCGCCACGTCCAGACTTCCCGTCGGACATGTCGTCAGAGGAGAGGGCGACAATGATCGAGCACGTCGGCTATTGGTCGACACTGGCGGAGCAGGGTCGGGTACTGGCCTTCGGCCCGGTTGGCGATCCAAAGGGGGCCTATGGGATAGGCATCGTCCTCGCCGGGAGCCGGTCCGAGGCAGAGGAGCTCCGCGATCATGACCCTGCCATCAGGTCCCCGTACGGGTTCAGTACCGAGATCGCTCCCATGCTCCGCCTGGTGACACCGACGGAGACCTACGACGCCACGCCGGGGTGACCTTCTCGAACGGGAGCGTTCTGAACGTCGGCAACTCCCGCTGTCGGGCGGCAGGCCATGGCCATCAGTTCGAAGTTCGTTGACAGGCACCCATTCGGCTGCCTATAGTTAGGTAACCGGATGGCTGCGTATCGCTGGGTATCACCGGTCCACCCTCAGATGATTCGATCGATCGAAGGAGCATCACATGCCGGACATCAGACATCGTGTGGCCGTCTCGGCCCCTCTCGGAAGCGTGTACGACGCCGTGGCCACGATCAACGGGCTCTCCGAATGGTGGACCCGGAAGGGCGTCCGGGGGGAGTCGAGCGAGGGGTCCACACTCCAGTTCTTCTTCGGTCAGCCGGAACCGGCCGCCGTCATGGAAGTCAAGCGACTGGATCCCGACGGGCACGTGCAGTGGAACTGTGTGGAGGGCGCCGATGAGTGGGTCGGCACCGAGCTCGTCTTCGACCTCGCCGGCAAGGGCGACGAAACGGTGGTGTTGTTCACGCATGCCGACTGGCGGGAGCCGACCGAATTCATGGCCCACTGTAGTGCGCGATGGGCCTACTTCCTCCTGAGCCTCAAGGGCTATGTCGAGACCGGCGTGGGCACCCCGTTCCCGGAGGACTTGAAGTTCTGACCCCCGGAGGGGGACCGACCGAGGTCGACGTCTTCAAGGCGCTGGCAGACCCGAGTCGCCGCCACCTGCTGGACCGCCTGAACACCCGCAACGGACAGAGCCTCCGGGAGCTGTCCGAAGGTCTCGACATGGCCCGTCAGTCGGTCAGCAAACATCTGGCGATCCTCGAAGCGGCCAACCTCGTGACGACGATCAGACAGGGTCGGGAGAAGCTCCACTACCTCAACGTCGGACCGATCAACGAGATCGCCGAACGTTGGATCAACCGCTACGACCGAGCAAGGGTCCGAGCCCTGTCGGACCTCAAGCGAGCACTGGAGGAAGCGCCGATGGAGAAACCGCAATTCGTCTACACGACGTACATCAGGACCTCACCCGAGCGTCTGTGGCAGGCACTGACCGACCCGTCGTTCACCCGCCGCTGGTGGCAGACCACCTTCGAGACGGACTGGGTCGTGGGATCACCCATGGTCTGGGACAACCACGGGATCACCATCGCCGATCCAGACCAGGTCGTCCTCGAATCGGATCCCTTCCGGCGACTGGCATACACGTGGCACACCTTCACGCCGGAGTTGAACGAGCGTCTCCAGTTCGGAGATGAGTTGTTCGCCAAGCTGTCGGGTGAGCGTCGCTCGCGGGTGGCCTTCGACATCGAACCGGTCGGGGAGATGGTCAAGCTCACCGTCGTCCATGACGACTTCGAACCCGGGAGCACGGCGGCGACCATGGTGAGCAACGGCTGGCCCGTGCTCCTGTCCAGCCTGAAGACTCTTCTCGAAACCGGCGAGCCGCTCGCATCGACCCGGTTCGACCGGGAGGCGAAGTAAGGCCTCCGCATCGAGTTTCGAGCCGGCCCGGGCTCTGCAGCCCTCAGTTCGAGTGTGGCACCCCGGTGTCGTGGCCGCGGCGGCCGAGGACATGTTCGGGTCAACCGGCCTGACCCCGCAGACGGCGCCCTCCTCGCCATCGCCGACGAATACGAGCGCAGGGTGGCCCAAGCGGGCTGACCGCCCGGGACCCGACGCCGGCCGCGCGATGGCGTGGGAGCGGTGTCGGAGTTCGAGGGCGAGAGACCCGATCGGACGAATTGTGGTGGGGTCCTCGACCTCCGGTGCTGGTGCCCGGATCGACCGTTCGGGCCTCCATCCATCAGGCCCGCGGCGGAAGGCCAGGGGAGGGCGCCGTCGGGCATGGAACTGTTCGGTCATCTATGCCAATCTGTGACCACCGGCCGGATCGGGCCAGGCAAGGGGCTCGTCGTCACGTAGGTCCCTCGAGGGGAAGCAGGAGGACACTATGAGCATCGACGTAGCAACGGTCGCCCAGCATCGTGGCGCCGCTGACCTTCCTTTTGTCGAAATCGGTGGGGGGAACAAACTCAAGGTGATCCAGGTCGATGTGGCCGAGGGACTTTGGATCGTCGAGAACATCTTCCAGACCGGTTATGCGGTGCAGACCCACCGCCACACGGGGCCGGTCTACGGATACACGATGTCCGGCGCGTGGAGGTACCGTGAGTACGACTACGTCAACAGGGCGGGTTCGTTCCTGTTCGAGCCGGCTGGATCAGTGCACACCCTCGAATGTGTCGAGGACGACACGCAGGTGTGGTTCCAGATGTACGGGGTGAACCTCAACCTGGGCGCCGACGGCAGCATCGAAAGCGTGTTCGACGGTCCCGGCACGCTCGAGGTGTACTACGCGTTGTGCGAGGCCGAAGGCTTGCCCCGACCCGACGTGCTGGTGAGCTGATCGGGTTCCGTCCCCTCGGTGTGCTCGTTGAGGCCGATGGTCGGCGGCTCCCGGCCACGATCCTCGTTCGCCCACGGCCAGCGCGTATTGCCGCCCGAGGCTTGACTCGGGGGCGGTGTGAAGGGCCGTGATTCCGTCTCCCGTCCCGCTCGTGCCGGCGTCACTGATCCTGAATGTGCCGTACCGGCCAAGCGAAGTTGCCGACCAAAATCGCCTGTTGAGCCCAGGTGGACGCCCCTCGCTGCACCCGCTGACTCAAGTTTCCGGCCAGAAGCGACGTTGACACTGGGTGAAGGACCTCTCTTGGGAGCGAGTTGTGAACAGAAAGCACCAAGCCAAACCAGCCGAGTCGAAGATCATCGCCGCCGCGTCCATGCCACGGGAGATCATGCCCACGGATGGGTCGGTCGCCGAATCAGGCGGACACGTCGCTGTCTTCTGCGCCGCCTGCAGTCGGTGGGTCGACTGCCACGCCGGAATCAACCCGATGACGGCTCTACAGCGCCACGCTGATCTCATCCACTGACCGGCCGGCTCACGCCTGCGGCCGTCAGGCCAGGCGTGACGTCCTACGCTCAGCGGGTGGCCCAGCGCAGAAACCCCATGCCACCTCGCATCCCCGAGGCACTGGCGACGGTATCCGAATGGTCATTGGATGATGAGCCCGTGGTTTCGGACGCTGCCCTCGGTGGAGATTTTGCCGGACAGCAGCACGAGGATGTCGTGTTCGAGCGATGCCGGATATCCAATGCCACCTTCACCGGGTCGGAGCTCCACCGTCTACGTCTCACCGACGTGGTGGTGGAGAACACCGACCTGTCGGGAGCCGATCTCGATGAGTCCTCATTCAATCGTGTGCAGTTCCGGGACTGCCGATTGTCGGCAGTGACTCTCACACGAAGCAAACTCGTTGATGTGGTCATCACCGACTGTCGGCTCGATCAGGCCAACCTTCGGATGTCAGACGGGAAGTCGGTCACGTTCGAGAATGTCGATCTGAGCGAGGGTGACTTCTACGCCGCAGCACTGGAGGACACGAGATTCTTCGACTGCGACCTGACCGCTTCGGAGTTCTCGAAGGCGCACCTGGAGGACGTGAGATTTCACGGCTCGAACCTGCTCGACCTGAAGGGCAGCCAGCACCTCGGTGGGTCGACGATCGAGACGAGCCAGGTGCTCTCGGTTGCTCTCGGTCTGCTCTCGGCGCTCGACATCCGAGTGGACGATGACCGGTCACCCCGGCCGGGGAAAGCCCGCCACCGATGATCGGCTATTCGGTCGCGCCGCCATCGGCCCCGGGCGATGGTGACCGGAGCAGGACCACCGAGGCGACCATCCAGGCCAGAATCAACACGAGCCACACGATCAGTCGGACCCATGGATGGAGCCCACCCGGCCCATCGGGCGTGTTGTAGGTGGTCGAGAGCGGAGCGTAGGCCACCCAGCCGAACTGGGCCCCTGTGCCGCGGGTGGTGACCCAACCGCCGACGAAGTAGAGGGCCAGGCCCAGCCCCACGACGATGACGATCCGCTGTCCTTTGTTCAACCTCCGCCGCATTCAGCGAGTCTGGCAGAGACGGCGACCCATCGTCGGCACGGATCTCGGGTCGCCGGTACCACCCTGAGAATGACTCGGCTCATCGAAGTACCCACCAGAATGCAGCACGACTACCCCCGGCGATCAGGTCCCCTGATCACTTGGTGAGCAAGCCCAGGGGGCCACTTCGACCACACGGGTCTGGCACCTTCACGGTGCGGCACGTCGGGTGCCGGTCGGCGACTGCCGTCGTGCGTTCGCACCGGGCACCCTGGGCCGTACCCGGGTCCGTCGCACGTTCCACGATCACGCCATCCGGAAGGCGAGCGCAATCGAGGAGAGCCGGCCGGTGGTGCCCAAAGTCACGCTACTGTTCGCGGACGAGTCTCGCCGGGGCCGACCGGGCCTCTTCATGCGCCTGGGAAAGCTACGTCGACATGATGGGCGTGCGAGAACAGCGTGGCTTGTCCCGGAACCCAGGAGGTGGACATGGCAAGGACCGAACCGGTGAGCGACTGGACTTCGGACTTCGATGTCCTCGACGAGTCCTATGTGCGCGATCCCTATGCCCAGTGGGACGAGCTGCGGCGAGTGTGCCCGATAGCACGGACCGATCGCAGAGGGCGCGCCTGGCTCCCGACGACCTACGCGGATGTCACGGCGCTGGCGAAGGATGTCGAACACTTCAGCTCGTCCAATACCAGTGTGATCGATTTCGGCGAGGAAGAAGAGAGCCCGATCCTCACCTATGGCCTGCCACCGATCACTTCGGATCCACCGCTGCACACCTGGACCCGTCGGCTGCTACTTCCCTGGTTCTCCCATGCGAGAGTGGCAACGTATGAGCCGATGACCAGGGCACTGTGTGGATCGTTGATCGATGCGCATCTGGAGGCCGGGCGGATCGACGCCGCGGCGGAATACGCTCAGCAGATTCCGGTGCGCGTGATCGGCGCGATCCTCGGTATCCCCGAAGAGCTCGCCGACGTCTTCACCGGTTGGGTTCGTGACGTCCTCGAGTTCGCAGACGATGCCCAACGCGTCGAGCGGGGCATGTTCGGAATCGGCTACTACCTGTGGGACCGGATCAACGAGCGCCGAGGGGAGGATGGCGACGACCTGCTCACCTATCTGCTCCACGCCGAGGTAGAGGGTGGCCCGGTCGATGACATGGTGATCCTGGGTATGGCAATCCTCACGATGATTGCCGGCATCGATACCACCTGGAGTGCGATCGGGTCGTCGCTCTGGCACCTGGCGACCCACAAGGGCGATCGCGATCGCCTTGTGGCCGATCCGGGGCTCATGGACACCGCCGTCGAGGAACTCCTCCGCGCCTATTCACCGGTGACGATGGCCCGTGCCGTCACCGGGGACCTCGACTTCAACGGCTGCCCCATGAGGCAGGGTGACAAGGTGCTCCTGAACTTCCCGGCGGCCAATCGAGACCCGTCCGTCTTCGATCGCGCCGACGAGGTCCTTCTCGATCGTCAGGAGAACCGGCACGTGGCGTTCGGCTCCGGCATCCATCGGTGCGCCGGATCAAATCTGGCGAGGATGGAGCTCCGCATAGCCCTCGAGGAGTGGCTGAAGCGTGTCCCGGTCTTCCATCTGGACGAGGGTGCCGAAGTCCTGTGGGCGGGAGGCCAGGTCAGAGGCCCGCGCCAGTTGCACGTCGTGTTCGGTTGACGAGTCGGACATTCGGGTCGCCCGTAGCCGTACCGGCTCGGCCTCCAAGAAATCCTGCCGTCGGTCAAGTGGCGAGCCATGGGAGTCCTCGGAGACGTCTCTCGGCGTAGGAATCACGACCGTGTGCGAATCATCGGTGAAGGAGGTGCACGGTGCCGACATTCCGGTGCCCTGTTGCGGAAGAGGTGCACCGTGGAGAATCGCCAGGGTCTCCACCGATCGACTCGGCTGCGGGACGTCCTCCGATGCCCGGCATGCGATCACGAGCGGGCCGATGATTGGCAGAGCGGCCATCGTGCTCCCGGCGCGTTGGACCGTCGGTAGTCCGGTGATCCTCCATCAACGCGTCTTCGAGGGCTGCCCTGGCCGTGGCGGTCGAGAGATCATCCGGAATCGTCCAGCCGATCCGGCGGCCCGTGGGGGACGGCAGGGTCGATGGGTGGAGTGCCGACACCGCTGGTCCGTGCCGTGGATCGAATCCCCAGACGTTCGGTGAGAATGGGGCCGACGGAATGTGGTGCCACCCGGTCGGTGGTAAACCGTTGCCATGGTCAGATCGACCCCGAAGCTCTCGGTCGTGCTCTCGGTGGCAGGTTTGTGTCTCGTCCTGCTCCTTTCTGCGGGTCCAGCTCAACTTCTGGCACACCGACAAGTTCGTCAAGCGCTCCACTGCACGTCACCTGGATGAACGGGTTTGCCGCTCCGGGTACCCCTGCCCAGTTCAACAAGGTGGGGATACTCAAAGTCGGACCCAGCAATGCGAAGAACGTCCTGGTACTCGAGCCGGGCACTTCGGCCGGGAGCGCCTATTTCGTGCCCCTCGCCAAGTGGATCGTCTCCAAGACCAGCGGTTGGCAGATCTGGTCGGTCGAGCGCCGGGAGAACTTGCTCGAGGACCAGTCGGAACTGAATCTGTACAAAGAACACAAGGTGACCACGACGCAGCTGTTCAACTACTACCTCGGCTACCTGAAGGATCCGAGCGTCCCCCACCACTTCCAGTCCATTCCCAACTCGAGCGTCGAGTTCGCAAGCCAATGGGGAATGAACGTCGCCGTACAGGATCTCCACGTGGTGGTCGAGGCTGCGAAGGAGCTCGGGGGCAACGTGGTCCTCGGCGGCCACTCGCTGGGCGGTTCGGTGGTGACGGCCTATGCCACCTGGGACTTCGGTGGGAGAGCTGGAGCCGACGACCTCTCTGGCCTGGTCTATATCGACGGCGCCAGTAGCCCTTCTCCCATGAGCACACAGGCGGCCACACAAGACCTCCAGGCACTCGACGTACCGGGCGCGTCCCCCTGGCTCTCCTTCGGGGGCATCACTGCTCCCTATGCCGGACTGTTCGAAGCGACAGGATCGGCGTCTGCCTACCAGGACCCGAACGCACCGTCCCTCGGACAGACGTCGGGACTCCTGCCGTCCGACATTGTGCCGCCCGTGCGGGTGACGAACGTGGGCCAGTACGGCTACGCCCTCAACGTGGCCACCTCCCCGCCGAGCTTGGTAGCTGCCCAAGGCCATCTGGGCCAGGGAATCGCTGCCGCCGGCCCGGTCCATGGATGGAACGGTTCAGGAGCGCTCACGCCTATCGACCGTTTCGCCACGATGTTCTCGGGTGAGGGGATCCAGGGTGTCGACGGCACCGAGTGGTATTTCCCCCAGCGCCTCACCGACGACACCGGAGCGGTGGCGAACGGCAACGCCAATCCAGCCCAGGGCGTGCTCGGTGTCGACGCCACCATGGGCCACGCACTTCCCAAGAACCTACTGATCTACGCCTTCGGTGCGCATCTCGGGGGACAGGCCGTGCTCGATGCCACCACAGCCCTGGCCCAGCAGTCGGGCATCCCCATGACCAACCTGACTCTGGTCAACCGCCAGAGCACCTATGCCCACAACGACCCGGCCGGTGCTTATCCGAACAACGTCTTCTTCGACGATCTCATGCCGTTCCTGGAGAAGGTCACCTCACACGGTTAGGGAGTGGCCACCACGCACCACCGGTCAGCCGTGCGCATATTTCGGCGATTGCAGGCAGCCCGAGCCCAGTCCGGGCGGCGTGCCCCCTGGCCAGAGGCGAGGGTCCCACGGCCGGTAGATGGCTAGGAGCGTGAACTGGCCCTGGCCTCTCGACGACGCCACGGTGAACTGGTCGAGACAATTGAAGTTCCAGAAGCGGTCCCGCTCCTTCGGACGCTCTTGGCACGCCAACCCGATCACCGTGTCACCGTCGTTGGCACCGGTACCTACGCCAACTTGGCCGGACTCCTGCCGTCGAAGTCTGGACGTGACCAGCGGGATCAGAACCTGCCAGCTACCATGCTCACGAGGCGACCTGAGCACGATGTCGACGTAGGGGCGTCAGTCGCTTTGGGAATTGCCTCGTCGTCCACCGTCCGGCAGTGCATTGCGTGAGGAACGCGGGGACCCGGTCGGCCACAAGGGGGAGAATCGGCATGAGAAACCGTTGGGAAAAGCGTGCGGTGTCGGGGGCGCTGGCCATCATGAGCATGGTCGTCGCGGGAACGATGGCGGTGGGGAGCGCCGGGGCTGCCACCTCGGCGCCAGGTGTCTCCTCCACGCAGATCAGCGTCGGCGCCATCTCGTCGAAATCGGGCCCTCTTGCTGGGATATTCGGTGGGCTGGCTCCCGGAATGATTGCCTACTTTGACACTCTGAACGCAAAGGGTGGAATCAACGGACGCAAGATCGTTCTGACCAACAACCTGGACGACGGTGGCTCGCCCAGCCAGTTCACCCAGGACGTCCACACGCTCATCGACCAAGACCACGTCTTCGCGGTGGCGGCATCCTCGGCCTGGTTCACTCCGGGATACTTCGTATCGACCAAGACGCCGACCTACGGGTACAACGTATCGGCCAACTGGCAGACCGCGCCGAATCTGTTCGCCGTCGGAGGATCGACGCAGGTCTACTCCGCCGGCTTCTCTGGGATGGCCTTCTTCATCAAAAAGGTCGGGGCCCAGAAGGTGGCCTTCATCAGCTACGGACCCTCCATCGCCCCTTCGTATGACGCCTGCAACTCCTACGCCAAGGGGATGAAAGCGGCCGGATTCAACGTGAACTTCGTCGACGTCGGGGCGCAGCTCGGTGGGAGCTACGCGTCCGATGCCCAGCGAATGCAGCAGGCGGGCTCCCAGCTGGTGGTCTCGTGTATGCAGTCCTCGGACAACATCACCCTTGCTCGGGCCATCCACCAGTACGGGCTCAAGATCAAGCAGCTTTGGCTCAACGGCTACGACCAGACCCTCCTCAACCAGTACTCCAACCTCATGCAGGGGGTCTATCTCAACAACACGGGCACCCTGCCCTTCGAGGCAACCAACACCTCCCGGTACGGCAACACCTACGCAGGGATGCAGGCCTATCTCGCAGCCATGAAGAAGTACGAGCCGTCATTCACTTACAACGGGATAGCCCTCCAAGGGTGGCAGTCGGCGGCGCTCATCGCCGCGGGGGTCAAGGCAGCGGGCGGCAACGTCACTCAGGCCAACGTCGTCAATGCGACGAATGAGCTCACCAACTTCACCGGCGGAGGCATCTCGGCGCCGGTGGACTGGGCGGTTCTCCACACCGGAGTCACCTACCCGAGCTGTAGTGCCTACATCCAAGTGCAGCAGAAGAAGTTCGTGCCCGTGTTCGGCAAGGGCAAACAGATATTCGTCTGTGTGGAAAAGAGCGTGAAGAACCCGGTCCCGGTGACACCACCGAAGGGAACCCCGGGCACCTGATCCGGCGGTCGGCTCGGGGTCCTTCTGACCCATGGGCAAGGCCGACGGCGAGGTCCGTCTGCGTCGTGATGCCCCCCTCCTGAGCGCGACGGCACCACAGACACGGTTGTCCCTTGCCTGTGGTGCCATCGCTCCGGTCCGTGGACCGTGCCGTGAGGTCCGTGGACCGTGCCGTGAGGTGCACCGGTCAGGTGCGTCCGACCTCGCACTCCTGCGGCTCGATATGGCCTAGGTTCTCGACCACCGTGAACGAGCCGCCCTCCGAGCGGGCGATGTACATGTTCATGGACCATTTCGATGTGATCGTCTGGCGGTGGGCGACGCAATCGTCGAGTCGCCGCAGTCGCCCGCTCCCTTCGCACGATCGCTACCGTGCGGTAGACGGGTGGACCCGCTACCGTCTCGTCGGTGGCGGTGAGATAGGAGGGAAGACATGTGAGAGTCAGGTCGGTCTCAGAAAACGCAACCGTTCTCCTCATCGGCTCCTCTCGCGGCCTGGGCTACGCGATCGCCGCGGAGTACCTCGACCGGGGATCTCGCGTTGTGGCGACGGTCCGCAGTCCTGGCCACACCACGCTGCACGAACTGCAGGATACGGCCGGCGGGCGGCTGGAGATCGAGCACGTCGACATCAATGCGCTGGAGCAGGTCCAAGCCCTCCGCGACCGGCTCGGCGCCCGCAGGTTCGATCTTCTCTTCGTCAATGCAGGTGTCACCAACGGTCCAGATGAGACCATCGCGAACGTCACGACCGAGGAGTTCACCCGCCTGCTGGTCACCAACGCACTGAGCCCGATGAGGGTCGTCGAGACGCTCGGCGAGCTCATCGACCCGAACGGCACCATCGCGGTCATGTCCTCCGGCCAGGGCAGCATCGCCAACAACGAGCACGGCGGCTTTGAGATCTACCGGGCCAGCAAATCTGCCCTCAACCAACTCATGCGCAGCTATGCCGCCCGTCACCACGACGACACCCGAACGTTGCTTCTGACGGCGCCTGGCTGGGTCAGGACCGAGCTCGGCGGCCCCAACGCTCGCCTCACCATTAGCGAGAGCATCCCCAACCTCGTCACAACCATCGACGCCCAACGCGGCCACGCCGGCCTCCAGTACCTGGACTACCTAGGCCAGACCGTCGCGTGGTGAGGGAGAAGGCGCCCGGGCGCTCCACCCTCCACAGGACCATCTGATGCGTGACGACGTACGCCAAGCGCTGGCCAACGGTCGGTCGTCGAACCTCGAGTCCCGCACGATCGACATCACCACCACAGGGCGGCGCACCGGGGAGCCGCGGCGGATCGAAATCGTCTTCTACTGGTTCGAAGACTCGATCTATCTGAGCGGGATCCCTGCACCGCGCACCCGCCACTGGCTGGCCAACCTCGCTGCCGAGCCCCACTTCACTTTCCACCTCAAGCACGGCGTCGTCGCCGATCTGCCGGCGGTGGCCACGGTCATCACCGATCCGGCGGAGCGTCGTCGCGTGCTGGCGAACTTCGTCGACCAGTTCAATGAGCGGAATGGCCCGGACAGTGGCTGGCCGAACGCTGTGCTCGAAGAGTGGGTGGAGGGCAGTCCACTGGCGAAAGTCGGCTTCCCGGAGGTCGATTGACGAGGGGGCGGGGGCCGGGACCATCGGGGCGGCACGGCCGTTGAGGCAAGGTCAGGCCGGGGCCAGTGCCAGGGCGTCCATCTCGGCCATGTCCTCCCGCTTGACCTTGACCAGGAAGCCGGCGGACAGGGCGGCGATGACCAGGAACACCGCCCCGATGGCGAAGCCGACGGTGTACCCGTGGATCTGTGCCGCTTCGTGCACCGCCGGGGTCGCGACCCGAGTGGCCAGGTAGGCGGCCGTGGTCGAGGCGAAGACGGTGTTGAGCAGGGCGGTGCCCAGTGAGCCGCCTATCTGTTGACTGGCATTGAGCGTGGCACTGGCCACGCCGGCGTCGTGGGTCGGAACGCCGAACAGGGCCGTGCTGCTCATGGGGACGAAGGCCAGGCCCATGCCGACGCTGATCAGGATCTCCGCAGGAAGCACGTGGGTTGTGAAGCCGGTGTGCGCCCCGATCTGGGTCAGCCAGACCATGCCCAGCGCCGCCGCAGAGAAGCCGATCACCATCACCGGCTTGGGTCCGGTGCGGGGGATGATCTTCGACGATGCTCCGGCGGCCAGGATGATGCCGGCCGAGAAGGGCAGAAAGGCGAATCCGGTCTTCAGGGCCGAGTACCCGAGGTTCCCCTGGAAGTAGTAGGTGAGGAAGAGGAACATCCCCATCAGTCCCGAGCCCACCATCAGGGAGCTCAGGAACGAGCCGCCCCGGGTGCGGTCGAGAATGACCCGCATGGGCAACAGGGGGTTCTTCGCCCGGAGCTCGATGAACACGAATGAAGCGAGCAGGACGACTGCCACCCCCAGGTACGACAGGGTGCTGGTGGCGGTCCAGCCGTTCTGAGCGGCCTGGGTGAAGCCGTAGACCAGGGACACGAGCCCGGCGGTGACGGTGACGGCCCCGGGGATGTCATAGCTGGTGTTGCCGTGGGCCTTGCTCTCCCGGACTATCGGCACGGCCACGATGGCTGTCACGATGGCGATCGGGACGTTGACCAAGAGACACCAGCGCCACGAGGCGTACTCGGTGAGGATGCCTCCCAAGATCAAACCGATGGCCGCCCCACCGCCGGAGATGGCTCCGTAGACGCCGAACGCGGTGGCCCGCTCCTTCACTTCGGTGAAGGTCACGGTGATGAGGGACAGAGCGGCCGGGGCCAGCAAGGCAGCGAAGGCTCCCTGGAGGGCCCGGGCACCGAACAGCATCGGTGCACTTACGGCCGCACCACCGAGCGCCGAGGCACTGGCGAACCCGAGCAGGCCGATGACGAACATGCGCTTGCGGCCGACGTAGTCGGCGATCCTGCCACCGAGCAGCAGCAGACCACCGAAAGCCAGCGTGTAGGCGGTCACCATCCATTGTCGGTTGTCGGTGGAGATGTGAAGCGACCGCTGGGCGGATGGAAGGGCGATGGTGACGATCGAGGCATCGAGCACCACCATGAGCTGGGCGATGGCGATGACGGCCAGTGCAGCCCAGCGCTTGGGATCCTGCTCGCGAGGATTGAGTGGTGTCGGTGGTCCGGTCGTGTCGGTGAGGGTGGTCAAGGTGGCTCCTTGGGGTTGGAGGATCGGTGAGCAGAGGGGTGACAGGGAAACAGCGGAACAAGGGGGTACGACGGGCCCGGCAGGGTGCGCGACGGCCGGGCCGGTCGAGGCCCTACTCGTCGGTGGTACGGGTACGGCGGGTCAGCAGCGGAGGAGGGGGAGGATGATGTCGTCTACCACGTGGAGGACGAAGGCCTCGTCAACCTCGCCGCCCATTGCCACGGTGTTGAAGAAGAGTGCCGAGCTGACCTCGTTGGCAACCCTCGAGGCGCCCATGGAGACTGCTTCGCCCCGCTGGACGGCGCGGGCCACGATCTCGTCGTAGAGGCCCTGCTTCGCCTCGAACATCTGTCGGCGCATCAGGTCGGCCAGTTCCTGGTCATGGTGCATGGCCGAGACCATCCCGATGAGGAGGGACGAGTCTTCCTCACTGAAGGTCTCAAGGCTGTGGTTGAGCGAGGCCAGCAGGTCACCGCGCAGGGACCCGGTATCCGCCGACGCCGAGAAGTCGTCGCACTTGCGGCACCGGATGGCCTCGACCACGATCTCGGCCTTGCCCGACCAGTGGCGGTAGATGGTGGCCTTGCCGGCATGGGCGCGTTCGGCCAGCGCATCCATGCTCAAGCGGTCGTAGCCAACCTCCATCAACAGGGCGAGTGCGGCATCGAGGATGGCCTGACGCCGGGCTGCGGCCCGCGCTCCTGAGGGTCGCCCCTCACGCTCGATGATCTCCGTCTCGGTGATGGCCATGCCAGGTTCTCTCTCAGTCGGGAACGGAACGGTTCCGTGCCACTTACGTTATACCGACCGGAACCGAAACGCAACCGTTCCGTTCCGATCCCTGCAAATGACCAGGTGAACCTTCAGACGGAGAGCGCCAGCCCGCTCAGCGGCCAGCTTCAGATCATGCCGAGCCACCGTCAGCTTCGGGCAATTGCCGCGCTCGTGGCCGACCTACCGAGCACGCAACGCCCGAGCAATGAGGGTTGACTTTCCTGTATGGAAAGTCACATAGTTTCTAACTAGGAAAGTGAAGGGAGCTTCCTCATGAGCCACGAGACAACAGCAACCGAAGCTCGGCATGCGTTGAGTTCGATCGACCATCGCCGCCAGCAAGTGATTGCTGAGATCGACGTGCCCAGGTGGTACTGGGTCAGCGTCGCCACGGGGTGGGTGGCGCTGGGGGTCCTCGCCCAGTACGGCGCGACATGGACCTTTGTTGCCGGCACGCTCGCGTTCGGGACAGTGCACTCCGCCGTTGCTCCGTGGGTTCTCTCCGGTCGACACGCTTCGACCTCACTGAGCATCCGTGGTGAACTCGTCGGTAGACGAGTTCCGGTCTTCGTTTTCGGGTTCCTGGCTGGCATGACGATCGTCACGGTGGCGTTGGCGCTGATCGCGCACGCCGACGGGGCCCGGAACCCGGGGATCCTCGCCAGCGTTGTCGTCGCCGCATTTGTCCTCGCCGGTGGACCGAGGCTGATGGCTTCGGTGCGTGGGCACGCCGAGCGAAGCCGCAGCGCCTGGTGAGCACTGCCCAGTTCGACGAGCTGATCCATCCGAGTACCCGCCTGTCCATCGTCGCACTCATGGCCTCTACGGATTGGGTGGATTTCTCGTTCGTGCGTGATCGACTTTGTCTGTCCGATTCGGCGCTGTCCAAGCAGTTTTCCGTCCTGGAGGAGGCTGGCTACGTGACGATCGACCGTCCAGTGACCAATCGCCGGCGTCGGGTTCGGGTCAGCCTTACCGACCAGGGTCGGGCTGCTTTCGAAGGTCACGTGGCTGCGCTCCAATCGGTCATCGCCAGCTCGGAGTCCGCAGCCGCTCGGTGACAACGTTCGCTACGTCCGAGCCCTGAGCCATTGTTGGGGCACCCAACGCGTTCGCCGCCGTCTTATGGGCTGGCTATCCGATCGAAGATGAGGACGGTGTCGTGCTCGGGACCTTCTGCCTCATGGACTCCAATCCTCACGAATGGACGGCGACGGACCTGCACGTTCTGGCCACGCTGGCAATGGCAGCGTCAAGTGAGATTGCCCTCAGGAGATACCGGGCCGAACTCGACGTTGCTCACGACCGCTGA
>CAZNLF010000046.1:0-12659 GCA_964573595.1 uncultured Acidimicrobiaceae bacterium
GGCGACCTGTTCATCCTCAACTTCCTCACCATCGCCACCGAGTTCATCGGGGTCAGCCTGGCCCTGCAGTACTTCGGGGTCAGCGAGTACATCTCGGTCCCGATCGCCGCCGTGCTCCTCGTCCTCATGACGGCCACCGGGAGCTTCCGGCGCTGGGAGCGGTTCATGTTCGTCTTCATCGCGGTGAACTTCCTGGTCATCCCCCTGGCCATCATGAGCCACCCGCCCGCCGGCCCCTTCCTTACCGACTTCGTGAAGCCGGGGGTCCAGGGCGGGTTCACGTCCACCTCCGTCCTGTTGATCATCGCCATCGTCGGGACCACCGTCGCCCCCTGGCAGCTCTTCTTCCAGCAGTCCAACATCGTGGACAAGCGCATCACCCCCCGCTGGATCAACTACGAGCGGGCCGACACGGTCATCGGATCGCTCATCACCGTCTTCGCCGCGTCGCTGCTCATGGCCGTCGTCGCCGCGGCGTTCACCGGCACGCCGCTGTTCGGCCACTTCACCAATGCCGGGGGGGTGGCGACCGGCCTCAAGCACTACGTCGGGCACGCGGCCGGGGTGATCTTCGCCATCATCCTGCTGAACGCCTCGATCATCGGTGCCGCCTCGGTGACACTGGCCACCTCGTACGCCTTCGGTGACGTGTTCGGTGCCCACCACTCCCTGCACCGGAGCTGGCGGGAGGCGAAGTTCTTCTACGGCGCCTTCACCGCCATGGTGGTGGTGGCCGCCGCCATCGTTCTCATCCCCGGGGCCCCGCTCGGGCTCATCACCACCAGCGTCCAGGCCCTGGCCGGCGTTCTCCTGCCCAGTGCCACCGTCTTTTTGCTCATGCTCTGCAACGACAAAGAGGTGTTGGGCCCGTGGGTCAACCGACCATGGCTCAACGTGCTGGCCACGGTCATCGTCTCGATCCTCTTGCTGATGTCCCTGGTCCTGATGGCGACGACCCTGTTCAGCCAGATCAACGTCGACGAACTCACCGTGGCGCTGGCCGGGCTGCTGGTGGTCGTGCTCGTGGCCGCCGGCATCTTCTACGCCCGGGCCCTCCGCCGGAAGCCGCCCGAGCCGGTCACCCCGATGGCCAAGCGGGCCACCTGGCGGATGCCCGCACTCAACCTCCTGCAGCGCCCGACCTGGTCGCGGGGCCGACTCGTCGCCATGTACGTCCTGCGGATCTACCTGGTGGTGGCGGTCCTGATGCTGCTGGTCAAGGCCATCGAGCTCGGGTAACCGGCGGGCGGACGGACCTGGTCGGAGGCCGTTACCGGGGGGTCAGTTTGCGCCGAAGTACCTGTTGGCGGCAGTATTTGGCTTCTATGTGCCCGTTCCTGGTCGTCCATGCCTAGCTTCGGGCTCAAACGCAACAAGGTCAAAGGTCCCGCCACTCCTCCTCCCACCCCCGAGCGCATCCCGGCGCGCCCGCCGGCCCCGGGCGGCCTGCGGATCGCCTTCCTCGTCTACCGGGGGAATCCGCGCTGCGGGGGCCAGGGCGTCTACACACGGCACCTGACCCGCGAGCTGGTGGAGCTGGGCCACTCGGTCGAGGTGTTCGCCGGCCAGCCGTGGCCCGAGGTGGACGAGGGGGTCGGCTTCACCCCGGTGCCGAGCCTCGACCTCTACCGCGATCCCGATCCGTTCAGGATCCCGAGGCCGGCCGAGTTCCTCAACTCCTACACCACCCCGATCGCCGCGCTCGAGTTCGGGGTGATGTGCACCGCCGGGTTCCCCGAGCCGTGGACGTTCTCGCTGCGCGCCCGGCGACTGCTGGCCGCCCGCCGCCACGAGTTCGACCTGGTGCACGACAACCAGTGCCTGGGCAACGGGATCCTCGGCATGATGAACGACGGCTGGCCGCTCCTCACCACGCTCCACCACCCGATCACCGTCGACCGGCAGCTCGCCCTCAGCCACGCCACCAACCCGTGGCAGCAGTTCACCCAGCGCCGGTGGTTCGGCTTCCTGCGCATGCAGGTGAAGGTGGCGAGGGCCCTCCCGCGCGTGGTCACGGTGTCCGAGTCCTCGAAACGTGACATCGCCTCCCAGATGGGCGTCGAGGTCGAGCGGATGACCGTGGTGCCGGTGGGCGTCGACCACACCGTGTTCCGTCCGCAGGACGACGTGACGCCGGTGCCCGGTCGCATCATGGTCACCTCGTCCTCGGACGTACCGATGAAGGGCCTCGTGCCCCTGCTCGAAGCGGTGGCCAAGCTGCGCACCGAGCGCGACATCGAACTGGTGGTCATCGGCAACCCGCGTCCCGACGGCCGGGTGGCCAAGGCCATCGAGCGGCTGGACCTGGGCCCCATCGTCCGCTGCGTGTCGGGCATCAGCGACGAGGAGCTGGCCCGCAACTACGCCCAGGCCCAGGTGGCGGTGGTCCCGTCGCTCTACGAGGGATTCTCCCTCCCGGCCATCGAAGCCATGGCCTGTGGGGTGGCCCTGGTGGCGACGACCGGGGGAGCGCTCCCCGAGGTGGTGGGCACCGACGGGGTCACCGGCCTGCTGGTCGCCCCTGACGACCCGGGGGAGCTGGCGGTGGGCATCGGCCGGCTCCTCGACGACGGGGATCTGCGGCGCCGGCTCGGCGCCGCCGGCCGCGAGCGGGTCCTCGGCCGCTTCACCTGGGAGGTCACCGCGGCCGGCACGGCCGAGCAGTACCGCGCCCTGATGTCCGACTCGATGGCGACGGGCTGAGACCGCCGTGCTGACTGTCGACTACGCCAGGCTCGGGGTGAAGGAGGGCGACCGCCTGCTCGACCTCGGGTGCGGCTTCGGTCGTCACGCCTTCCAGGCGGCCCGGCTCGGCGCCGAGGTGGTGGCGTTCGACGCCGGTGCCGACGAGGTCCGCAAGGTCCAGGACACCTTCGGTGCGATGGCGGTGGCCGGCGAGCTCGACGCCGAGGGGACCAGGGTGGGTGCCGTCCAGGGTGACGCCCTCCGGCTCCCGTTCGCCGACGGTGCCTTCGACCGGGTGATCGCCTCGGAGGTCCTCGAGCACATCCCCGACGACGAGACGGCCATGGCCGAGCTGACCCGGGTGCTCCGCCCGGGTGGATCCATGGCGGTCACCGTGCCGCGCTGCGGACCCGAGTTCGTGAACTGGGCGCTGTCCGACGAGTACCACAACGTGCCCGGCGGACACGTGCGGATCTACCGACAGAGCCAGCTGGTGGGCCGGCTCGAGGGGACCGGGCTCCGGGCGGTCGGGAGCCACCACGCCCACGGCCTGCACGCCCCGTACTGGTGGCTCCGCTGCCTGGTCGGCACCACCAACGACACCCATCCCGCGGTGGCGACGTACCACCGGCTGCTGGTGTGGGACATCGAGAAGGCCCCACGCGTCACCCGCTACGCCGACCGGGTGCTCAACCCCCTGGTGGGGAAGAGCCTGGTGGTGTACCTCCGCAAACCCCCGCTCCCGTACCGGCCGACCACCGGCCGCACGGTCACCGCGGGCCAGTCGACCGTCCGCGAGGGGGACCCGTCTCGAGAGGAAGCCCTGGCATGAGATCGATACCCGAGGTAACCGGTGTGATGTCCGCCGCCCAGGTGGTGGACACGGCCCGGTCGATCGTGGCCCTGCAGCGCCCCGACGGCATGATCGAGTGGTTCCCCGGTGGCCACTGCGACCCGTGGAACCACGTGGAGGCGGCCATGGCCCTCACCGTCGCCGGCCTGGACGACGAGGCCGACCGGGCCTACCGGTGGCTGGTCGACACCCAGCTCCCCGACGGCAGCTGGTTCAACTACTACCTGGCCACGGGCATCGAGGACTCGCGCCTCGACACCAACGTCTGCGCCTACCTGGCCACCGGGGCCTGGCACCGGTACGTCTCCACCGAGGACGTGGAGGGCCTGGAACAGCTGTGGCCGGCGCTGGAGGCCGGGGTCGACTTCGTGCTGCGCTGGCAGCGCCTCGACGGGGCGATCCATTGGTCCCTCGATCCGTCCGGCTTCCTCGAGGAGTACGCGCTGCTCACCGGGTCGTCATCGATCTACCACAGCCTCCGGTGTGCGATCGCCTGCGCCGAGCGCCTGGGCCACGAGCGACCGGACTGGGAGCTCGCCGCCGGCCGGCTGGCCCACGCACTGGCCCACGACCCCGGGGCGTTCGCCCCCAAGGTCGAGTTCGCCATGGACTGGTACTACCCCGTGCTGTCGGGGGCCCTCAGCGGCGAGTCGGCCCGGCGCCGCATCGACGCCTCGTGGGACACCTTCGTCATGGAGGGCCGGGGCGTGCGGTGCGTGTCGACCGGCGAGTGGGTCACCGCCGCCGAGACGGCCGAGTGCGTGCTCGCCCTCGACGCCCTGGGCATGGACGAAGAGGCGCTGCGCCTGCTCGGCTGGGCGCAGGGCCTCCGGAACGAGGACGGCTCGTACTGGACGGGCATGGTGTACCCCGAGGAGGCCACCTACCCACCGCTGGAGCGCTCGTCGTACACCGCGGGCGCCATGGTGCTGGCGGCCGACGCGCTCAGCCGGACGACCCCGGCTTCGGGCATCTTCCGCGGCGAGGGACTCCCGAGCCACCTCGACCTCACCGAGCCCGCCCCCGATGCACCCGTCGAGCCGGCCGTACGCGCGCCGGGCTCGCCCGGCCCGGTCTGACGTCTACGGCGACGCACCGAACCCCGGGAACGTCCGTGGGCTGCACCGCAGCGCCCCCATGGTGAACGAAGGCGACGGAGGCGGGCCGATGGCTCGAGGGGCGCGTGCCCTAGGTATCGTGCCGGAAGGTCAGAGACGGCGAAGGATCCGCAGCGACCCGCACGCCCCGTCCTCGACGAACGACCCGGAGTCGACGGCCGCCCGCCAGATGTCATAGGGCGGTCGTCCGCCGTCCGCCGGGTCCTCGAAGACGTCGTGAATGGCGAGCCATCCGTCCTCGACGACGTTCGGCGTCCAGCCACGGAAGTCCGCCCACGCCGGCTCGTCGCCGTGGCCGCCGTCGATGAAGCAGAAGGCGAGCGGCGTCGACCAACGCGACGACACGGTCGGCGAGTCGCCCACCAGCCCGACGACCGAGCCCTCGAGCCCGGCCCGCTCCACCGTGCGGCGCCAGTGGGGGAGTGTGTCGATCCGCCCGGAGCCGGGGTCCACCAGGGACGTGTCGTGGTGCTCCCACCCGGCCTGGTTCTCCTCGGAGCCCCGGTGGTGGTCGAGGCTGAACAGGACGGCGCCCGTTTCCTCGGCGGCGGCGCCCAGGTAGACGGTGGACTTGCCGCACCAGGCACCGATCTCCACGAACGTCGCCCCGTCGAAGCATGCCCCGGCACGGAGCGCGGCCAGATAGAGGGCCTCGCCCTCCTCGTCGGGCATGAAGCCGGTGGTCGCCCGGGCGAGGGAGAAGAGCTCGCTCCGCCGTTCCACCCGCTCGGGACGATCGGCCAGCGACTCGGTGGTCTGCAGGTCTTCCATGCCTGCAGCCTGCCACGATGCGGCCCGGGCCCCGGACATCCAGATGGTTCCCAGGCGCCGATACCCCCATGAACTGGGGTTTCGGGGTGCCGTCCCCCCGATCGTCTTTCGCCCTGTGCAATTGCCGAATAGCATGGAGCGGTCGGGATGGCGAGGTGAAGGGGGCGATGTGGGTTCCATCGAGACGAAGAGGATCGGAATCCTGGTCGTCGCCTACAACGCGGCGACGACGCTGGCCAAGGTGCTCGACCGCATCCCCGAGGAGATCAGGTCCGACATCGAAGAGGTGATCGTCAGCGACGATCACAGCGACGACTCGACCTACCTGGTCGGCCTGGGATACCAGCAGATCTCCGACCTGCCGATCACGCTGATCAGGCAGCCGGCGAACCTCGGCTACGGCGGCAACCAGAAGGCCGGCTACGACCTGGCCATCGAGCACGGCCTGGACATCGTGGTCATGCTCCACGGCGACGGGCAGTACGCCCCCGAGTCGTTGCCCGACATCGTGGCGCCGTTGGTGGCGGGCGAGGCGGACGCCGTGTTCGGGTCCCGCACCATGATCAAGGGCGCGGCCCGCAAGGGGGGCATGCCGCTCTACAAGTTCGTGGGCAACCGGATCCTGTCGAAGGTGGAGAACGTCACCCTCGGGACGGACCTGTCCGAGTTCCACTCCGGCTACCGGGCGTACTCGGTCAGCGCACTGAAGCAGATCCCGTTCAGCCGGAACTCCGACGGGTTCAACTTCGACACGCAGATCATCATCCAGTTGCACGACGCGGGGATGCGCATCGCCGAGGTCCCGATCCCGACCTACTACGGGGACGAGATCTGCTACGTGGACGGGCTCGGCTACGCGGCGGACGTCACCAAGGACGTCGTCGCCTATCGGTTGCAGAAGGCCGGCTTCGGCGACGGGAGCCGGATCGCACTGAGCGAGGAGTACCAGCTCAAGCCCAGCGAGGACAGCTCGCACGGTCGGATCTCCACACTGTTGACGCACCGAGAACCGAGCAAGATCCTCGACCTCGGCTGTTCGAGCGGGCTGTTGTCCGAGCGCCTCCGCGACATCGGCCACAAGGTCACCGGCGTCGACGTCATGGAGCTCGCCGGTGTGACCGACCGGACCGACCAGTTCTTCAAGGCCGACCTCAACGAGGGGATCCCCCCCGAGGTCGGCTCGGACTTCGACATCGTGCTGGCGGCCGACGTGCTGGAGCACCTCGTCAACCCCGGTGCGCTGATGAGCCAGGTCAGAGAGGTGCTCAGTGACGACGGGGTGGCCCTGTTCTGCGTGCCCAACATTGCCCACTGGTATCCGAGGTTCCGCTCGACACTGGGCATGTTCGACTACGACCAGCGGGGCATCCTCGACGCCACGCACCTGCGCTTCTTCACCCGCCGGAGCATCCGCAAGCTCATCGAGCGCCAGGGATTCTCCATCCAGCGCATCGAGTCGGTGGGGTTGCCGCTCGACGCACTGGGGATGGAGGGGACCAAGGCCAAGATGCTGCGCCTGGTGGACCGCCTGTTGCTGGACCTCTGGCCCACCATGTTCGGCTACCAGTTCATCGTCGAGGCCACCCCCGACCGTTAGCCTCTGGCCAGCGTGACGAGGGTGTAGACGGCGAACCCGGCGAGCAGCACGCCCCCCGCCTTGCGGATGATGGCCAGGGGGAGGAACCGGAGGAGCGCCCGGCCGCCGAACGCCCCGATGGCGGCCACGGTGGTCAGGGCGGCGAACGCCCCGATGAACACGGCGGCCGGTTCGTGGTACTTGGCCGCCAGGTTGGCCGTCAGGATCTGGGTCAGGTCACCGAACTCACCGATGAAGATGACGAGGAACGCCGTCCCCACCGTCCTCGCCCCCTGGCGGGCCGTGTCGGCCTCCTGCTCGCCTTCTTCCTCCTGCTCCTTCTCCGGGACGAACAAGAGGTAGACGGCTCCACCGGCGAAGAGCAGGGCGGTCACCGCCTCGACCCACCGGTGGGGGAGCAGTTGGATGAGCTGTCCCACGGCGACGGCGATGCTGGCGTGGACGGCGAAGGCCATGGTGGCCCCCGTCCAGACCAGCACCGGCCGATAGCGGCTCCCCATGATCAAGGTGGCGATCATCGTCTTGTCCGGGAGCTCGGCAACGAAGATGAGGCCGAACACGGTTGCCACGATGCCGACCTGCACCCGGCCATGTTAGGGGTGGAGGGGTCGCCCCCCCGAGACGATCGCCTCGGCCCGGGATCGCCCGGGGTGGCCGGGGGTGGCCCGGGGTGGACCGGAATCTAGCCCGGCGGCAGTGCGAGGGAGCGTTCCAAGGTGGTGGCGAGCCCTGCGGCCTCCCGTTCGCCGAAGGCCACGTTGACGTCGAGGCGTTCGAGGATCTGCTCCACCGTCTTGCCGCCGGCGGGGAGGGGGTGGGCCACGACGAAGGCCGACACCTCCCCGGCGATCACCCTCGAGTTACAGAGCCCACGGACGCCGTCCAGCATGCGGGGGAGGATGTTGGCCGGGAACCTGGCCACCAGGGTGTCCCACTCCTCGGTGATCCGCTGCCAGGCCAGCGGGCCGTTCACCCGGTTGGCCACCAGCGACTGGAGCAGGAACGGCGCGTTCTGGGTCCGCACCTCGGTCAGGGCCAGTTCGAACGTGCGCGAGACCAGCACCGGATCGGTGAACGACGCCAACGCGTAGAGGTAGCGGTTCTCCTCTTGGGGCGTGCCCGGTGAGCGGTAGCGCGACAGATAGGACTCGAACTCCTGGTCCCCTCCGGTGGTGGCCACGATGTCCAAGATGGCCGACTCGGTGTCGGCGTCGAGCGCCACCTCGCCGGCCGCACCGAAACGCCGGCCGGCCTCGGCCCGGGTGGCGGGGTCGTCCCCGATGGTGCCGAGCGTGCGGATGACCGAGGAGCGCAGTGAGGGGGTCCGCTCCCCGTCATCGGCACGGGGATCCCAGCCCAGGTCGGCGGCGAGCGGTCCGAGCAGGGTGCGCACCGCCCGGGCGAGGACGGGGCGGTCGTCGTCGGGGATAACCCGGTCGAACAAGCCGAGGGCTCCGAGGACCACCGACCACACGCTCGGGTCGCCCTCGGCCGAGTCGGCCAGGGATCGGGCCAGCCTCAAGAGGTCGGACAGCGGCGCCTGGCCGGACAGCGAGGCCGCCCAGGCGTCGGACACCAGGTTGTAGCGCTCGAGCGGTGCGAGCTCACCGAGCCGGAGGGCCAGCCGGTCGACGGTGGCCGTCGGGTAAGAGACCCGGTAGTACCCCGAGCCGCCGGCGTTGACCAGACGGTCACCGTCACCGTCGGTCGCGGTGCCGCCGCGGTTGGCCAGCAGCTCGGCCCGGGGCTCACCGTCGGTCCCGTCGAGGGGCCGGGTCAGCACCGGGACCAGCCAGTCGGAGCCGATCGCCCCCCCGGGCTCCCCGTGGTAGGAGAACGGTACCTGGGAGAGCGCCCCGTTGTCCCCGACCTGCACGAGCGGGTAGCCACCCTGGTTGATCCAGGTGTCCATGAGCGGTCGCACCGACCTTCCGCTGGCGCGCTCCAGTGCGTTCCACAGGTCCACCGTCTCGGTGTTGCCGTAGCTGTGGGTGGTCAGGTAGTCGTTGATGCCGTCGCGGAAGACATCCGGGCCGAGGAACTGCTCCAGCATCCGAAGGACGCTGCCGCCCTTTTGGTAGGTGAGCACGTCGAACATGCCCTGGGCGTCCTCGGGCCGGCCGACGTGGAACTCGACCGGCCGGGTGGCGCGGAGCCCGTCGACGGCCATCGCCGCCTCGCGTTCGACGCCGAAGCTGACCCAGCGCTGCCACTCGGGGCGGAAGGCGTCGACGGCGAGGACCTCCATGAAGGTGGCGAACGCCTCGTTGAGCCAGATCCCGTTCCACCACTTCATCGTCACGAGGTCGCCGAACCACATGTGGGCGATCTCGTGGCACACGACGTCGGCGACCCGCTCGAGCTCCACGCGGGCCGAGTGGGCCGGATCGACCAGCAGCGCCGACTCCCGGAAGGTGACGCAACCCAGGTTCTCCATGGCGCCGAAAGCGAAGTCGGGGACGGCCACCAGGTCGAGCTTGTCGCCCGGATAGGGGATCCCGAAGTAGTCGGTGAAGAAATCGAGGGCGTGGGCACCCACGGTCAGGGCGAACGGCGTGAGATGCTCCTTGCCGGGGGGATGGACGATCCGCAACGGCACGCCGTTGACCTCGACCGGGTCGGTGGCCACGAGAGGCCCGACGATGAAGGCCACCAGGTAGGTGGACATCACCATCGTGGGCGCGAACCGGACCCGGCGAAGGCCGCCCGGCTCGGGGGACTCCTCGACGACCGAGCTGTTGGAGTAGGCGGCCATGGCGTCGTCGACCACGAGCGTCACCTCGAAAGTGGCCTTCAGCTCCGGCTCGTCCCAGCACGGGAAGGCCCGGCGGGCGTCGGTGGACTCCATCTGGGTGGTGGCGATGACGTGCTCGGCGCCGGCGTCGTCGGTGAAGGTCGATCGGTAGAAGCCGTGCAGCTTGTCGTTGAGGATGCCGGTGAAGGCCAGGTGCAGGGTGGCCGGCCCCGGCTCGATGGGCTCGGGGAAGCTGAAGGTGGCCCGCTCCTCGTCGGGGTCGAGGTCGATGGCGGCGGGGGCGAGGGCGTAGCCGCCGTCGGGATCGGCGTCGTTCAGCTCGACGAAGGTGATGTCGAGCTCGGCGGCGTTGAGGGTGATCGAGGCGGTGGGGCGCTCGACGGTGAGGTCGATCTCCACGTCGCCGGAGAAGGTGGCGGCCGCGAGGTCGGGCCGGAGGACCAGCCGGTAGGCGTGGGGCCGGACGGAGGTGGGAAGTCGGTAGGCGGGGGTCTGGTCGGGGCCGGTCTCGTCGGTTGTCGAAGCGCTCATGTCCGGCAGGCTACCGTCGCGCCGTGCAGACAGACCTCGAATCCAGCGATTCCCCCCAAGTTTCCGGCCGGGCCGGTCCGACGCTCGACGTGGTGGCCATCGGCAACGCCCTGGTCGACGTCCTCGCCTCGGCGACCGACGAGGACCTGGTCGCCCTCGATCTGGTCAAGGGCACCATGGCCCTGGTCGACCACGACCGCTCGCAGGCCATCTACGCCACCATGGGTCCCACCACCGAGGCGTCGGGCGGTTCGGCCGCCAACACGGCGGCCGGTGTCGCGGCACTCGGAGGCCGGGCAGCCTTCCTCGGTCGTGTCGCCGACGACGCCCTCGGCCAGGCCTTCACCCACGACATCCGCTCGATCGGCGTGGCCTTCGATCCCCAACCCACCCCGGCGGTCCCCGGCCAGGCCGTCACCGGCCACTGCCTGGTCCTGGTGACCGAGGACGCCGAGCGCACCATGGCGACCCACCTGGGCGTGGCCTCGGACTTCGCGTCGTCCGACCTGCACGACGGCCATCTGTCCACCTCGCAGGTCGTCTACCTCGAGGGCTATCTGTGGGAACAGCCCCAGGCCAAGGCGGCCATTCGGGAGGCCATCGAGATGGCCCACCAGAGCGATGCATCGGTCGCCCTGTCGGTGTCCGATCCGTTCTGTGTCGAGCACCATCGCCGCGAGTTCCTCGAGCTGCTCAACGGTGAGCTCGAGATCCTGTTCGCCAACGAGGACGAGATCAAGATGCTCTTCGACGTGGCCGAGTTCGAGGCCGCCGTCGACGCCGTGACCGAGACCGGGGTCCTCGCCGTCCTGACCCGCGGGGCCGCGGGCAGCGTCGTGGTCACCGCCGCCGGCCCGGTCGTGGTGCCCCCCGCCCCGGTGGACAAGGTGGTCGACTCCACCGGGGCCGGCGACCTCTTCGCCGCCGGGTTCCTCTACGGCATCACCAACGGGCTGTCCCCCGAGGAGTCGGCCCGGCTGGGGAGCGTGTGCGCCGCCGAGGTGATCTCCCATGTCGGGGCACGACCCCTCGCCGACCTCCGGGCACTGGCCGTCGAAGCCGGGCTGTTCGCGTGAGCGGTAGCGTCTACCGGATGAATCGAGCTGCTCTCCGATGAGAGGCGTCGCCCTGCGCTCGGCGCTGGCCGTCGCCGTGGCATCGACCGCTGCCGTGGCCGCGCTCGTGGCCGCGGGACCGGCTCGGGCCGCCACGCCCGGCGGGACCACCGTGGCGACGCCCGCCGGGACGGCCTCGCCGGCGGTGCCGGCCGGATCGGGCTCGGCCCTCGACCGGGCCGTCGGTCGCCTGGTCGGCAACAAGGACGGCCCACCCGGGGTGATCGTGGTCGTGGACCGTTACGGACGGATAGCCGTCCACACGGGCGGCACCTCGTCACCGGGCTCCTCTGTGCCGATCGCCGCCACGGACCATCTCCGCCTGGCCAGTGTGTCCAAGGCCTACAGCGGTGCGGTCGCCCTGTCGTTGGTGAGCAAGCGCGTCCTCTCCCTCCGGAGCACCGTCGGCCGGTGGCTGCCGACGCTGCCCCACCAGTGGTCCGCCGTGACGCTCGGAGAATTGCTCCAGCACACGAGCGGCATCCCCGACTTCAGCCAGACCAAGGGGTTCGCCCAGGCGCTGAAGGCGTCGCCGCTCACGGCCCCGGCCCCCCAGACGCTGCTCACGTACGTCACCGATCCGAAGCTGCTGTTCCACCCGGGATCGGACTACCACTACTCCAACTCCGACAACATCATCGTCGCCCTCATGGCCCAGGCCGCCACGGGGATGAGCTACGGACAGGAGCTGGCGTCGGTCGTGTTCGGTCCCCTGTCCCTCGCTGGCACCAGCCTCCCGGTCGGCGCGGCGATGCCCACCCCCTTCGCCGCCGGCTACGACCTCGACCCGCCGCAGCCGCCCACCGACGTCACCAGCCTGTTCGCCGCCGGGTGGAGCTGGGCGTCCGGGGGGATCGTGGCGACCCCGCTCGACGCCACCACCTTCATCCGTGCCTACGCCCGCGGCGCCATGACCAACCCGACGACCAGGGCGGCCCAGTTCCGGTTCCGGACGGGCTCGTCGGAGCCCCCCGGGCCGGGGGTCAACTCGGCCGGCCTCGGGATCTTCCGCTACCGCACGCGCTGTGGCACCGTCTACGGCCACACCGGCAACACGCCCGGTTACACCCAGTTCGTGGCGGCCACCGCCGACGGCACCCGGTCGGTCACCGTCTCGGTCAACGCGCAGATCACCCCGAAGGTCAACGGCGGGGCGTTCGAGGCGCTGCGGGCCGTCTTCGCCCAGGGCGTGTGCGCCGCCTTCGGGCGCTGACCAACCCCGACATCGGCTCTG
>CAZNLF010000046.1:12759-14820 GCA_964573595.1 uncultured Acidimicrobiaceae bacterium
CGACGCCGGTGTCCCGTCAGGTCGGTGGGCTCTCGACGGGCCGGAAGCTGAACGGGAGATCGGCGATCCGCACCAGGACCGACGCCACCTCCCGGCCGAGGGGTGCGAGCGCGGCGTCGAGGGTCGTCGGATCCTCGAGGATGGACTCCTCCAGCTGGCAGGATCCCTCGTAGGACACCTCGATCGCCGTTTCGGCGACCTCGTTGTCGTTGGTCATGAGCTGCTCGATGGTGGCCGACAGCCGGACCAGCCGCTCGTCCCCCACGGCATCCAGATGATCGGGGAGGATCTCGAGGAGTGACTGGACCGACGGGACGCTGTCAAGGCGCTGGACCCGGAACGCCACCTCGACCAGCACCTCGGGCAACTCCTCGGGCTCCTCGCCGATGGCCCAGCTTCGATAGGAGGTCTGGCTCCACGTGGGCCAGTCGAGGCTGGTGTCGACGCGGATGCGGGCGGGGCGCTCCTCCCCGGGCAGGCTGTACGACGTTTCGAAGCTGACGTCACCCAGGAAGACGTCGACCTGGAAGCGCTCTTCGACCGCCTGTCGTTGCAGCAGGGCTGCCTCGAAGGCGTGACGGTGGGAGGCAACAAGTTGGGTGAAGACGTGGTCCAGCATCGCTGGGCAGAGGCTACCGTTCTTCCATGGCCGTCTTTTCCGGAGCAGGTCCGGGTACCACCTGGCTGGATCGCCGGGTCGTCGCCTATGCCCACCAGGGCGGGGCCTGGGAGGCCCCCTCGTCGACGCTCCACGCCATCGGTGCCGCGGTCGCCGGCGGTGCCACCGGGATCGAGCTCGACGTCCACGCCACCGCCGACCGGCACCTCGTGGTGTGTCACGACTCGTCGGTGGACCGGACCACCGACGGCACCGGCAAGATCGCGGACCTGACGCTGGCTGAGGTCCGGGCCCTCGACAACGCCCACTGGTGGGCCCCGGGCGCCGACGTGTCCCCCGGCCTCCAACCCGATGGCTACCCGTTCCGGGGGAGGGCGCCCGAAGACCCCGCCTTCCGCATCGCCCTCCTGGAAGAGGTGCTCGAGGAGTTCCCCGGCGTCGTCCTCAACCTCGACATCAAACAGACCGCTCCGGTCGTGGAGCCCTACGAGGAGGCGCTGGCCCAGCTCCTCCGGAAGTTCGGTCGTGGTGACGACGTGATCGTCGCCTCGTTCCTCGACGCGGCGAGCGACGCCTTCTCCGCCGCGGCCCCCGAGTTCCCGACGTCAGCCGGAACGGTGGCGGTCGCCGGGTTCTACCAGGCGGTCCAGGCGGGGGAGCGGCCGGCCCCCATGCGCCACGTGGCCCTCCAGGTTCCTGCCGCGTACGGCGATCTGACCCTGGTCGATCAGCCCTTCGTCGATGTGGCCCACGAGTCGGGCCTGGCCGTCCACGTGTGGACGATCGAGGAGGAGGACGAGATGGAGCGGCTCTGCGGTCTCGGTGTCGACGGCATCATCACCGACCGTCCCACGGCCCTGGTGCAGGTGCTCGACCGTCTCGGCTGCGCGTGGCGCCCCGAGGGCTGAGCGGCGTGGGAGCCGCTCCGAGTGGGCTCAGCCCCGCCCGCAGTTCGGCTTCTTGCCGTGATTGGCCTTCTTCTTGGCCCGGAGCTTGCGCTTGTTGGTTCGTTTGGACACAGTTCGGAGAGTGTAGTCCGCCTGGCCGGACCCGAGGCACCGGATGAGCTGGCTGTTACGGGACGGGGACGTGCTGGCCACCGCCGAGGTCGCCGAGGGGCTCGGGCAGCGTTCCAAGGGGCTCCTCGGGCGGAGGGGCTACGAGGGGGCGATGATCCTGCCCCACACCAGATCCGTCCACACCATGGGCATGCGGTTCCCCATCGATGTCGCCTTCTGTGACAAGGACATGGTGGTGGTCGGCGTCACCCGGCTGCGGCCGTGGCGGATGAGCATGCCCCGAAGGCGGGGCCGTTCGGTCATCGAGGCGCAAGCCGGTGCGTTCGAGCGTTGGGGCCTCCGGACCGGGGACGCACTGGAGCTCCGCCTGTGACCGGTCCCGCGGAGGAACCACCGCCGACGACGGAGCTCGATCCGGACATC
>CAZNLF010000047.1:0-14795 GCA_964573595.1 uncultured Acidimicrobiaceae bacterium
GCTACGAACGGGACGACGTGGCCTACTGCACCATGCCCCTGTTCCACGGGAACGCGCTGATGGTCTTGTGGGGGCCGTCGTTGGTGGTGGGGGCGACGGTGGCGCTGGCCCGCCATTTCAGCGCGTCGGGATTCGGATCGGACATCCGCCGGCATGGGGCGACCACCTTCACCTACGTGGGCAAGGCGTTGGCCTATGTGCTGGCGACGCCCGAGCTCCCCGACGACGCGACCACCACGCTCCGGCGGGGCTTCGGGACGGAGGCATCGATCGCCGACCACGCCGCCTTCGAGCGCCGGTTCGGTTGCGTGCTGACCGAGGGCTACGGCTCGAGCGAGGGTGGCGTGGCGATCAGCCGGTCCCCCGACACCCCGATCGGATCGCTCGGCCGGCCGGTCGACGACATCGCCGTCGTCGACCCCGCCACCATGGAGGAGTGCCCGCCGGCCCTCTTCGACGACGACGGCCGGCTGCTCAACGGGGACCGGGCCGTCGGCGAGATCGTCAACCGGTCGGGGCCGGGCCGCTTCGAGGGGTACTACGGCGACGAGGCGGCGACCGCCGCCCGGATCAGGAACGGCTGGTACTGGACCGGGGACCTGGCCTACCGCGACGGGGCCGGGTTCTTCTACTTCGCCGGGCGGGGAGGGGACTGGATGCGGGTGGACTCGGAGAACCTGACCGCCGGCCCGATCGAGCGGGTGTTGGTCCGTCATCCCGGTGTGGCCGCGGTCGCCGTGTACCCGGTGCCGGATGCCCGTTCGGGTGATCAGGTGATGGCCGCCGTCGAGCTGCTGCCGGGCCGGGAGTTCGACCCGGAGGACTTCGCGGCCTTCCTGGGCGCCCAGCCCGACCTCGGGACCAAATGGGCCCCGGCCTTCGTCCGGGTCACCCCGGCCCTGCCCCAGACGGCCAGCGGGAAGGTGAGCAAGGGCCCGCTCCGCCTCGAGGGTTGGTGGCGAGGCGGCACGGTGTTCCACCGCCTCCCACCGCCGTCGGCCGCCAGCCGCAACTCGGACGGGACGGCCGCCAGCCGCAACTCGGACGGGACGGCCGGCACTCGGAACGCGGACGGGACGGCCGGCACTCGGACCGCGGACGGGACGGCCGGCACTCGGACCGCGGACGGGACGGACGGGACGGCCGGGACAGGGGGCCCGGGGTGGTCGGCCGGGACCTACGCCCTCATGACCGACGCGGATCGCTCCGAGCTCCGTCGCGAGTTCGCACGGCACGGGCGCGGGGACCTCGTCGATGGCTAGTGGCCCCCGCCGAGCCCTCGATCCCGTGGGGCGGGCCTGGCGGTGGGCGACCGACGGCATCGGCCGTGCCGTCGACCGGGCCGACGAGCGCCAGCAGCGCCACCCGCTGACCGCCGTTCCGTGCGCCGTGGTCCGCAAGTACTCCGACGACCAGGCCGGGCGACTGACCGGCCAGATCTCCCATGCGGCGTTCTTGGCGGTGTTCCCGCTGCTGTTGGTGCTGCTGACCCTGGTGGGCATCGTCCTGCACGGCCACCCCTCGCTCCAAGACGACGTGGTCGACTCGGCGCTCCGCCAGTTCCCCGTGATCGGTGCCGACCTCAAGGCCAACATCCACCAGCTCTCGACCACCAACACCGTGGCCCTCGTCGTCGGGCTGGTCTGGCTGCTCTACGGGAGCATGAAGCTGAGCCGCAGCGCCCAGGTGATGATGGCGGTGGCCTGGGGGGTGGACCGCGACGAGCTGCCCGACTTCTGGCACTGGATCCCGCGGGCCGTCGGGTTCCTGGCCATCCTGGGCGTGGGGTTCGTGGCCGGAGGGGCCCTGGCCGGCCTGGGCGCATTCGGCCGCCTGGGCGGAGCATCGGCGTGGGTCGGCCTGTCCGCCTCGCTCGCCGTCAGCATCCTGATGTTCTGGGCCGGTTACGCCGTCGTGCTGCGGATCCCGAAGGGGGAGGGCGAGGTGTGGCCGGGTGCGGTCATCGCCGGTGTGGTGTGGACCCTGCTCCAGTTCGCCGGAGCCCAGCTGGTCAACCACCAACTGCGGCATCTGTCCAACCTCTACGGGACGTTCGCCACCATCCTCGGCCTCATCTGGTGGCTGGCCCTCGCGGCCATGACCACCGTGCTCGCCGCCGAGCTCAACGTCGTGCTGAGCCGTCGGCTCTGGCCGCGCTCGTTCCGGAGAGCGCGCCGTGGGGACCGGGGGCCCGAGGGCGGGGCCCCGGGCCGTGACCCGGAGCCGGTGCGGACGGCACCTGCCGTGGGGACTCGTTCCACGGTCCCCACCCGCTGAGCGACCCCGCTCCGGGCGGGCGAGGGACGGTGCGCCCTGGAGGCGCGCCCGTCAGCGCGACAGCCAGGCGTCGGGATCGGAGGTGAGCTGCTGGATCGGGCGGGGGAGCTGGCCGGCCACGATGTCGGCGATGGTCACCTGCTCCAACACGGCCCGCAGGCTGGCCCGCACGGCGATCCACACGGTCTGGAGGTGCTCCGCCGAGCCCTCGTAGTTGGCCGCCTCGGGCCGCAGGCCCCTCACCTCGGCCAACGGACCGTCGAGCGGCCGGATCACGTCGGCGACGGTGATGGAGGAGGCCGCCCTCGACAGCCGGTAGCCCCCGTCGGCACCCCGCTGGCTGAGCAGGAGCCCGGCGCGGCGCATGTCGTTCAGGATGCTCTCGAGGAACTTGGCCGGGAGGTTCTGCGACTGGGCGAGGGATTCGGCCGTGACCGGGCGGTCGTCGGCGTCCGCCAGGGTGCAGAGGGCCCGGATGGCGTAGTCGACCTTGGCGGAGATGTACACGGGGATGATTCTGTCAGACGATGCCGACCGACCGCGCCGGCATGGTGGCCGTCCGCCTGACGGGGTGCCGACCTCCCGGTCTCGTCGGCCCGTCCCCGGCCCGCGACCGGGGCCCAGACGACCCGGTCAGCGGGCCATCCTCTCCTCGAGGCGCTTCCGGTGCGCGGGCCAGTCACCGGCGAGCATCGAGTAGACGGCCGAGTCCCTGACCGTGCCGTCGGCCCCCGGTTTCTCGGCCCGGAGCACACCGTCGAGGTCCAGGCCCAGCCGCTCGATGGCCGCCCTCGACCGCCGGTTGCGGGCGTCGGTCTGGATGCGCACGGCCCACACCTGCCACTGCTCGAACGCGTGGTTCATCATCAGCAGCTTGGCTTCGGTGTTGACCGGGCTCCGCTGGGCGAGCGGCTCGAGCCAGGTGTAGCCGATGGAGGCGACGTCCGGGCGGCCGTGGCGCTGCCGCGACGCCCCAGTCGGCCCCACCGGCCCCCAGTCCCAGGTGGCCAGGTCGTAGAAGCGGGTCGAACCCACGATCCGCTGCAGGGGCACGCTGAAGGTGACGAACGGCAGATGCTCGCCCGTCCGGCGGCGGTCGAGCGCCGCCTGCACGTAGTCGGTCATGCTGGCGCGGTCCCACGGGATCGGTGCAAACCCGAAACTCGCCCGGTCGCGGGTGGCCGCGTCCAACAGGGCATCGACGTGGTCCACCTCCATGGGTAGCAGTTGGACGGAGCGGCCCTCCAGCGTCAGCAGGTTCGACATGGCCCCAGCTTCCCAGACCCGCAGGCGGGACGGCCCGACCCGGCCAGGACGCGCCGCCGGCATCACTTGAGCAGCCGGGACAGCCTCCGGTCGGCGAGGACCTTCCCCCCGGTCTGGCAGGTGGGGCAGTACTGGATCGACTTGCTGGCGTAGGAGACCTGCCGGACGGTGGAACCGCAGACCGGGCAGGGCTCGCCGGCCCGACCGTGGACCTGCATGGCGCGCTTCTTGTCCCTCTTGAGCTCGGCGAGGCCCAGCGCCGACGAACGCTCCACGGCCTCGCCGAGCACCCCGACGACGGCGTCGTGCAGTCGGGCCACCTCGTCGCCGTCGAGGTTGGACGACTTCTTGAAGGGCGACAGCCGAGCCCGGTGCAGCGCCTCGTCGGAGTAGGCGTTGCCGACCCCGGCGATGAGCGACTGGGTGGTGAGGGCGGTCTTGATGGTGGCCGGGCTGGCGGCGAGGATGCCGGCCAGCCGGTCGACGGTGAAGTCGGGGCCGAGGGGGTCGACCCCCAGGGCCGCCACCGCCTCGACGTCGGTCGGGGTGCGCACCACCCATAGGGCGAGGCGCTTCTCGGTGCCCATCTCGGTGATGTCGAAACCGCTGTCGTCCTCCATGCGCACCCGGAGGGTGATCTTGCTCCGGCCCGGCTTCGGTCTGGTGGAGGGCACCGATCCGTACCAGGTGACCCACCCGCCTCGGGCCAGGTGCACGACCAGCCAGAGGTCCCCGGCGTTGATGCAGACGAGTTTGCCCGCCCGCCGGACCCCGCGGACCACCTCGCCCTCGAGGTCGCCGATGCTCGGCTCCACCGTCTTCAGCGCCGAGAACGAGGCCAGTTCCAGACGGGCGATGCGCCGGCCGACGAGGTGCTCGTCGAGCCCGGCGACCAGGCTTTGGACCTCGGGGAGTTCGGGCACAGGTCAATTGTCTACCCGCAACGCCCGTAGTATCAGTCGGTTCGACCCTCCCATCCCCGCTCGAGAGGAAGCACCCGTTGTTCCCGCCGGTCCCCAGCGACGCCGAATTCACCGCCATCGAAGCCGACGAACTCGCCCGGTGGGCCGAGCACCGCGTCTTCGAGCGGTCGGTCGAGCTGCGAGCCGGTGCCCAGCCCTGGGTCTTCTACGAGGGGCCACCGACCGCCAACGGACGACCCGGCCTCCACCACGTGTGGGCCCGGGTCTACAAGGACCTGTTCTGCCGCTACCGGACCATGCGGGGCTACGCCGTGCCCCGCAAGGCCGGGTGGGACACCCACGGACTCCCGGTGGAGGTCGAGGTGGAGAAGCAGCTGGGCATCACGGCCAAGCGCCAGATCGAGGACGAGGTGGGCATCGCCGAGTTCACCCGGCTGTGCGCCGAGTCGGTGCGCAACTACGTCGACGAGTGGAAGACGCTGACCGACCGGATCGGCTACTGGATCGACATCGACGACGCCTACTGGACGTTCTCGCCCGAATACGTGGAGTCGGTGTGGTGGAACCTGAAGAGCCTCTGGGACCAGGGCCTGCTGTACGAGGACATCAAGGTGGTTCCGTACTGCCCGCGGTGCGGCACCGCCCTGTCCAGCCACGAGCTGGGGCAGCCCGACGTCTACCGCGACCTGGTCGACGAGTCGGCGTTCGTGCTCTTCCGGCTGACCGACGACGGCGAGGCGGCCGACCGCCTTTTGACCGCGCTCGGGCGGACGTCGCTCGCCGGCCTGGCCCTCGTGGCCTGGACCACGACCCCTTGGACCCTCGTGTCCAACACCGGCGCCGCCGTGGGACCCGAACTGTCCTACGCCGTGGTCGGGGACCTGGTCGTGGCGGCCGACCTGGTCGAGGAGGTGCTGGGCGACGGGGCGGTGGTCGACCACCGCGTGGTCGGTCGCGACCTGGTGGGCCTGCGCTACCGCCGGCCGTTCGACGACGTGGCGCCGGGACCCGCCGACGCCGGCCGGGAGGGCTGGCGGGTGGTGGCCGGCGAGTTCGTCGAGGCCGACGAAGGCACGGGCATCGTCCACCTGGCCCCGGCGTTCGGTGAGATCGACCGGCAGGTGGGTAGGGAGAACGGCCTCCCCACCCTCAACCCGGTGGGCCCCGACGGGCGGTTCACCCCCGAGATCCCCTGGCTGGCCGGCCGGAGCGTGAGGGACACCAACGCCGAGATCAACGACCGGCTCGATGCGGCGGGCCTCCTGCTCCGCCGGCACCCCTACTCCCACCCCTACCCCCACTGCTGGCGGTGCGGCACGCCGCTCATCTACTGGGGGAAGCCGAGCTGGTACGTCCGGACGTCGGACCGGAAGCCCGAACTGGTCGCGCAGAACCAGACCATCGGGTGGCACCCCGAACACATCCGTGACGGTCGGATGGGGGAGTGGCTGGCCAACAACGTCGACTGGGCCCTGTCGCGTGACCGGTTCTGGGGGACGCCGCTCCCCATCTGGCGGTGTGGCGAGGGCCACCTCCGCTGCATCGGCTCGCTGGCCGAGTTGTCCGAGGCGGCCGGGCGCGACGTCTCCGGCGTCGATCCCCACCGGCCGGGCATCGACGAGGTCACCCTCCCTTGCCCCGAGTGCCCTCCCGGCCACTCGTCGATGACCCGGGTGGAGCCGGTGATCGACGCCTGGTTCGACTCGGGCTCGATGCCCACGGCGCAGTGGGGCTACCCGGTGGCGGACGGCTCGTCCGAGCGGTTCGTGTACCCGGCCGATTTCATCTGCGAGGCGATCGACCAGACGCGCGGCTGGTTCTACTCACTACTGGCGGTCAACACGCTGGTGCGCGGCACCACCCCCTATCGCAACGTGCTGTGCCTCGGGCACATCGTCGACGCCGACGGCCGCAAGATGTCCAAGAGCATCGGCAACGTCATCGACCCGTGGGAGATCCTCACGACGCGGGGTGCCGACCCCCTCCGGTGGTGGATGTTCTCCCAGGGCTCGCCGTGGACGCCGACACGGGTGAGCTTCGAGGTCATCGACTCGGCCATGCGGGACACGCTGCTGACCCTGTGGAACACCTGGTCGTTCTTCACCACCTACGCGTCGCTCAACGGCTTCGACCCCTCGGACCCCGCCATCCCGGACCCCGCCGCCCGCCCGGTGCTCGACCGGTGGATGCTGTCGCGCCTCGCCGCCACCGTCGGGACCGTCACCACCTCCCTCGACGGGTACGAGCCCTTCCCGGCGGCCACGGCCATCGCCGAGCTGATCGACGACACGTCCAACTGGTACGTGCGCCGCAGCCGACGGCGCTTCTGGCGCACCGATCCCGATGCCGTCGCCGCCGACTCCCTCGGCGCCCAGTCGACGCTGCACGAGGTGCTGGTCACCGTGGACCGGCTGCTGGCCCCCCTCTGCCCGTTCATCGCCGACCGGATGTGGCGCGACCTGACCGGGGCGGCGGAGGACGACTCGGTGCACCTGGCCGACTGGCCCGCGCCCCGCCCCGGTGCCCTCGACCCCTCCCTCGATGCCAGCATGGCCCTGGCCCGCCGCCTCGCCTCCCTCGGCCGTGCCGCCCGCGCCGAGGCCGGCGTGAAGGTCCGCCAGCCCCTGGCCCGGGCCCTCGTCTACCTCCCGCCCGGCAGTCCATTACCGCCCCCCGGGGTCGTGGAGGACGAGCTCAACGTGGACGTGGTCGAGGTGACCGGCGAGCTCGGCGACGTGCTGGCCTACGAACTCGTCCCCAACTTCAAGCTGCTCGGACCGCGGCTCAAGGAGAAGGTGCAGCAGCTGAGGGCGGCGATGAGCTCGGTGGACGGCGCCGCCGCCGCTGCCGAGCTGGCTGCCGGACGGCCGGTCGTCGTCCACACCGAGGACGGGCTCGTCGAGCTGAGCGGCGACGAGATCGAGCTGCGCGTGCGCGGACAGGCCGGTTTCGTCGTGTCGCGGGACGGGGCCGAGGTGGTGGCGCTCGACCTGGCGCTCGACGATGACCTCCGGCGTCGCGGGCTGGCCCGTGAGGTGATCCGGAACGTGCAGGACCTCCGCAAGGCGATCGGCCTCGAGGTGTCGGACTGGATCCACCTCCGTCTGGTCGGGCTCGACGACCTCGCCCCGCTGTTCGAGCTGATCGGCCGCGAGGTGCTGGCCCGGTCGGTCGTGACGACGCCGCCGGAAGACGGCGGTGAGGGCACGCTGCTGGAACTGGACGACGGGGAGACGGTGCGTGCGGCGAGGATCTGGGTGGTCAAGGCGTGAGCCCGGCCGGAGCCGGAGCCGGTGACGGCCACGAGCGCTTCGTCCTGGCCGTCGACCTCGGCACCGGTGGACCGAAGGTTGCCGTGGTGTCCACCAGAGGGAGGATCGTCTCCCACGCCAGTGAGCCCATCTCGCTGCACCTCCTCGACGGTGGCGGCGCCGAACAGGACCCCGACGAGTGGTGGTCGGCGATCCGCACCGCGGCCCACCGTGCCCTCGGGCAGGCATCGGTCCCCGCCCGGCACCTGATCGGGATGGGCTGCACGTCTCAGTGGTCGGGTACCGTCGCCGTGGGGGCCGACGACCGACCGGTCATGCCGGCGGTGATCTGGATGGACTCGCGGGGGAACAGGGCCATCCGCCGGGTGGCGGGAGGTGCGGTCAACGTCCTCGGCTACGACCCGCGCAAGATCCTCCGCTGGGTGCAGGTCACCGGGGGCGCCCCCGGTCTCTCGGGCAAGGACCCGGTCTCGCACATCCTGTTCATCCGTGACGCCTTCCCCGACGTCTACCGCCGGACCGAGGTCTTCTTGGAGCCGGTCGACTACCTGAACCTCCGGTTGACCGGCCGGCGGTCCGCCTCGTTCGACTCCATCGCCGCCCACTGGGTGACCGACAACCGTGTCATCGACCGGGTGGACTACGACGAGCGGCTCCTCGAGGTCACCGGCCTCGACCGCTCGAGGCTGCCCGACCTCGTCCCCCCGGGGACCCTGATGGGCGAGCTCACCGCCGCGGCCGCCGCCGAGTTCGGCCTGCCGGCCGGCCTGCCGGTGGCGGTGGGCTCGGGCGACGTCCACTCGGCGGTGTTCGGCTCGGGGGCCGTCGCCGACTTCGCCGCCCACCTCTACATCGGCACGTCGTCGTGGATCTCGGCCCACGTGCCGTTCAAGAAGACCGCGCCGACCAGCAATGTCGCCTCCATTCCGGCGGCGCTCGCCGGAAAGTACCTCATCGTGGACGAGCACGAGACGGCCGGCGCCTGCCTCACCTTCCTGCGCGACAACCTCGGCTTCGGCGAGGACTTCGACGCCCTCAACGCCATGGTGGACGGGGTTGCGCCCGGGAGCGGCCGGGTGCTCTTCACCCCGTGGCTCAACGGCGAGCGGTCTCCCGTGGACGACCACACCATCAGGGGCGGCTTCCACAACCTCTCGCTGGGCACGACCCGCGACCAGATGGTGCGGGCGGTCTACGAGGGGGTGGCGTTCAACTCGCGCTGGCTGCTCGACGCCGTGGAGAAGTTCGCCGGCCGCCGACTCGACTCGCTGGCCTTCATCGGCGGCGGGGCCAACTCCGACCAGTGGGCCCAGATCCATGCCGACGTGCTCGACCGGGAGATCCGCCAGGTGGCCGACCCGGTCCTGGCCAATGTGCGGGGGGCGGCGCTGATCACGTTGATCGCTCTCGGGGCCATCACCGTGGACGAGATACCGGCGATGGTCGAGGTGCGCAGGACCTTCGTCCCCGACGGTTCGACGGCCGAGGAGTACGACCTCTTGTTCGCCGAGTTCGTCAACCTCTACAAGCAGACCAAGGGGATCTTCCGGCGCCTCAACCGCTTCTAGGAGATTGTCGGAGACCGGCGCGATCCGCCACGCTCCGTCTGGTCGGGGCCCGGGGTCCACCGTGATGACTCACTGCCGCCGTTGACGGGGTGCCTGGGATGAGTCGGACCTCAGGCTCGAAGATCCTCGGTGGACCAGTCCGTATCGGCGTCCAGGATCTCGGGGTCACCCGTGAGGAGCGTCGCTCGATGAGCAAGGGCCGTTGCGACGGCGAACGCGTCTGCGTAGGCCATCGGGTAGCGAGCTTTGATGCGAGCTGCTTCGAGGATGCGTCGCTCGGAGGGCAGGTCCAAGCTGAGACGCTGCCGCAGGTCCTGAACGATCTGGCGAGCTCGATCGGTGCCCGCCGCCCGTTCGACGATGTATGCGACCTCCCCGAGATTGATCCCGCTCATCACCGGTCGAGCGGACAGAGCGTCGTCGACGCGGCCGGCGGCCGGTTCGTCGCCCTCCAACCACCGCAAGACCGCCCACGAGTCGAGGCACTCGGTCAACGGTCACGTTCCCTGCGACGGTCTGCATCGAGCATCGAGCTGAGCCCGAGACCGGCGAGAGCACCACGAAGTGGGGCGCGACCCCGCACGGCCTCCATCCGGACCGCATCCTCCTCGAGGGAGAAGTCGATCTCGTCACCGGGAACGATCCCCAACTGATCCCGGATGGCCTTGGGGATCACCACCTGGCCTTTGGGCCCAACCCGATAAGTCATACTTAGAAGTATAACCGTCCGGAAGGTGGGCGCGACGGGAGACTGAGTTGACCACGTGTGGGGGCCGACAGGAGGCCCATGGCGACGCGGCCCCATTCCCTCAAAACCGGTTATGGGTCACCGGTCATGCGCCGCAGAATCTCGGGTGGAAATTGCGGTCTCAGCCGATCGCCGACTTGGTGCCCACGAAGAGCAGGTCGAAGGCGAGCGTGTGCAGCGCGGTGCGCGACGAGGACCACGAGTTGTGCCGGTCCAACCAGAACCCCATCTGGGGGAACACCCGACGGAGTCGGCGGCTCGGCAGGTGGAGGACGTGGAACGTGAGCGCCGTGTAGTACTCGGCCAGACAGCCGAGTGCCTCGAACGTGCCGCCGAACACGTGCACCTGGCCGTTCTCGAACGCCGTCGAGCCGAGTTGCTCGAGGCCCTGAGCAGTGAAGCGCCAGTAGTCGTTGTCGTCGTGGCGCGGCACGGTGGAGGGTACCGACACCATCACCGTCCCACCCGGCTTCAGGATCCGGGCGATCTCGCCCAGCACGACACTCGGCTCCCGGACGTGCTCGAGGAGCTCGAGCGACAGCACCACGTCGACCGAGGCGTCGGCGATGGGCAACGCCGACGCGTCCGACGCGAAGTCGACGCTCGGGAGCACGCGGAGGTCGGTGGCCAGGTAGCGCGACGTAGCCTGCGGCTCGAACCGCCTGATGACGCCGCACCCGACGTTGACCACGGTGACGTCGTCGGGTAGCCGGCCCAGTTCCTCGTTGATGAACCGGTCGCGCCGGGCGATGGGGTCCTTCGCCGGGCCGGCGCCCCGACGGGTGGGTGCCTGGTCGACCTCGACAATCTGGGATGTGGGCACTCGGTCGACCTCGACACTCTGGGGCGTGGACACTGGGACTTCACCATCTCGAGGACTTCACCATCTCGAGCGCGGCACGCCCGGATGGGGCCGCCCGCAGGCAGCATGGTAGTCGGGCGGCCGTGCGCCGCCCTCTCGGGCGGCCGTCGGTCAGGACGTGGGCTCGGCCTGGTCCGCCGGTGCCCGGCCCGCCGGTGCCCGGTTGGCCGCACTCACCACGGCGTGCAGGGAGGCGTCGAGGATGCTCGAGTCCATGCCCACCCCCCACCAGGTCGAGCCGTCGGGTCCCTCCGCCTCCACGTACGCGACGGCCGACGCGCCGCTGCCGGCCGTCAGGGCGTGCTGGCTGTAGTCCTTGACCTCGAACTCCAGCCCGAGTTCCCGGTGGAGGCCGGTGACCAGGGCGTCGATGGGGCCGTTGCCCTCGGCCATCACCGTGCGCGGCTCACCGTCGATCAGGAGCTGGGCGGTGACTGTCGTGTGATTGCCCCCGGTGGTGACCTCGCTGCCGATGAGCCGCACGCCGGCGTCGTCGGGGAGGTAGGTCTTGGAGAACACGTCCCACATCTCGCCGGCCTGGATCACCGTGCCGCTGTCCTCGGTCACCGCCTGGACCTCCTTGGAGAACTCGACCTGGAGGCTCCGGGGGAGATCGAGACCGTGCTCCGTGTCCATCACGTAGGCCACGCCGCCCTTGCCCGACTGGCTGTTCACCTGGATGATCGCCTCGTAGGTCCGGCCGGTGTGGCTCGGGTCGATGGGCAGGTAGGGCACCTCCCAGTGGTCGTAGTCCTCGCCGATGGCGGCGAACCCCTTCTTGATGGCGTCCTGGTGGGAACCCGAGAAGGCGGTGTACACGAGGTCGCCCGCGTAGGGGTGCCGGGGGTGGACCGGCATGCGGGTGGCGTATTCGGCCACCCGGCGCACCTTGTCGATGTCGCTGAAGTCGAGAGCGGGGTCGACGCCCTGGGAGAACAGGTTCATGGCCAGCGTGACCACGTCGACGTTGCCGGTCCGCTCCCCGTTGCCGAACAACGTCCCCTCGACCCGGTCGGCACCGGCCATGACGGCGAGCTCGGCGGCGGCGACAGCCGTGCCACGGTCGTTGTGGGGGTGCAGGCTGAGGATGATCGAGTCGCGGTGCTCGATGGTGCGGCCGAACCACTCGATCACGTCGGCGTAGACGTTCGGGCCGTACATCTCGACGGTGTTCGGGAGATTGATGATGATCGGCCGGTCGGGGGTGGGTTGGATCACCTCCATCACCGCCTCGCAGATCTCGACGGCGAAATCCGGTTCCGTCCCGGTGAAGCTCTCCGGCGAGTACTCGTAGGCGATCTCGGTGCCGGGCAACTTGGACTCGAACTTCTTGCACAGCCGGGCGGCGTTGACGGCGATGTCGGTGATGCCAGCCCGGTCGAGGCCGAACACCACCCGCCGCTGCAGCTCGGAGGTCGAGTTGTAGAAGTGGACGATCGCCCGTGGGGCGCCGACCAGTGAGTCGAAGGTGCGCTCGATCAGCTCCTCGCGGCACTGCACGAGGACCTGGATGGTGACGTCGTCCGGGATGAGCCCGTCGTCGATGATCTGGCGCTGGAAGTCGTAGTCGGTCTGTGAGGCCGAGGGAAATCCCACCTCGATCTCCTTGAAGCCGATGTCCACCAGGGTCCGGAACAGCCGCAGCTTCCGCTCCGAGTCCATCGGGTCGACCAGTGCCTGGTTGCCGTCACGCAGGTCGACGCTCGCCCACCTCGGCGCCACGGTGATGTCCTGGTCCGGCCAGGTCCTGTCGGGAAGGGTGAGCGGGCGATAGGGGCGGTAGAGGCCGAACGGCATCGGGGAGACGTCGCAGGGCATGGCCAGTCGGCCCGCTGCGTGCGCACGCTCGTGCTGGGTGCTGCCGTTCCTGTCCGGTTCGCTGATCATCGCTGCTCCTTGCCGCTTGTATTCGCTGTTGCCGTCGTGGTGATCGTGTTTTCCCCCAGGGCCCGGGTCATGTATCCCGGCCCGGGCCAACAAAAAACCTCCTGGCCATAAAGGCTCAGGAGGTTGCGGGCGAACGCGATGGGGCGTTCGCCGTCAGGTAAGAAGGAGTTCCGGGTTCGGGATCCTGTAGGTCATCACCTCCATGGTGGCAGGCAGCCCCTGGTTCGTCAAGGACACCGCACGATTCATATCCGTTCGAAGTTGCGTGCGAGCTCCCAGTCGGTCACCGCGCGATTGGCGGCCGCCCACTCCTGGCGTGCCGTGTTGAGGAGATGGTGGTGCACCTCGGGGCCGAACGCCTGGGCCGCCACCTCGCTCGAAGCCAGGTCGTCGATGGCCTCGGCGAGCGTGGACGGAATCCGTGCCACGTCAGCCGACCGGTAGGCGTTGCCGGTGAAGGCGGGCTCGAGGGGGAGCTCGTGCTCGATGCCCCACAGGCCGCCGGCGATGGTGGCCGCCAGGGCCAGGTACGGGTTCACGTCGGCCCCGGGGATGCGGTTCTCCACCCGCCTCCCGCGGCCGTCGCCGATCACCCGGAAGCCGCAGGTGCGGTTGTCCTCGCCCCAGACGACGGCCGTCGGCGCCCACGAGTCCGGCACGTAGCGCCGGTAGGAGTTGACGTAGGGGGCGAAGCACCACGCCAGCTCTCTGGCGGCGAAGAGCTGTCCGGCCAGGAACTGCCGACCGGTCGGCGACAGGCCGGACGGATCGCTCCCGCTGTCGGCCGGGGCCATCAGCGGGTCCGACGTCAGCGCGTCCCACAGGCTGGTGTGGATGTGGCAGGAGGACCCGGCGGCCTCCATCGACCACTTGGCCATGAACGTGACGGAGCGACCGAGCTCGGCGGCGATCTCCTTCACCCCGCTCTTGAACACCAGGTGTCGGTCGGCCGTCTCGAGTACGTCGCCGTAGGTGATGTTGATCTCGTGCTGGCCGACGCCCGCCTCGCCCTTCGAGAACTCCACAGGAAGGCCCGCGTCGACCATCTGGTTGCGGATCCGGCCGATCACGTACTCCTCGCGGGAGGTCTGGAGCAGTTGGTAGTCCTCGATGGTGGCGCTGTGGGGGACCATGCCCCGCCAGTGCTTGTCGGCGGCTTCGGCGAACGAGTCGCGGAACAGGTAGAACTCGAGCTCGGTGGCGCACTTGACCGCGAGACCCCGTTCGGCGGCGCGCTCGATCTGGCGGCGCAGGATGCGCCGGGGGGACACCTCGACGGGTTCCCCCTCCATGGTGAGCAGGTCACAGAGCACGAGCACGCTCCCGGGCTGCCAGGGCAGGACCCGGACCGTGTCGGGGTCGACCACGGCGTTGAGATCGCCGTAGCCCGTGTCCCAGCTGGCGAAGTGGTAGCCGGGCTGCGGCTCCATGTCGACGTCGCAGGCCAGCAGGTAGTCGCATACCTCGATCCCGTGGTGCAGCACGTGGTCGAGGAAGAACGCGCCGGTGACCCTCTTGCCCACCGGCCGCCCCTGGAGGTCGGGAAAGGCCACGACCACGGTGTGGATGTCGCCCGACTGGATCTGGTGCGGGAGCGTTTGGAGCGTGAGCATGTGTGCACTCTGACCCAGCGGCACCGGATCGTCCAGCGCTACTCCGGCGTGACGTACGCGGCGGTGATCCCCCCGTCGACCACCAGCGCCGATCCGGTGACGAACGAGGCGTCGTCGGAGGCGAGGAACAGCGCCGCGTTGGCGATCTCCTCGGGTCGGCCGAAACGCCCGAGGGGGATGTGCACCAGGCGTCGTTGACGGCGCTCCGGATCGGCGAGGAGCTCGGCGAGCAACGGCGTCTCGATGGGGCCGGGGCAGATCGAGTTGGCCCGGATCCCCTGGCGGGCGTACTCCACCGCCACCTCCCGCGTCATGGCCAGTACGCCCCCTTTCGACGCGGTGTACGCGATCTGGGCGGTCGCCGCGCCCATGAGGGCCA
>CAZNLF010000048.1:0-14763 GCA_964573595.1 uncultured Acidimicrobiaceae bacterium
ACGGGGAAGGCGATGAGGATGAGGATGGCGGTGACCAGCATGTTCCACGAGAAGATGGGCACCCGGAACATGGTCATACCCGGGGCGCGGAGGTAGAAGATGGTGGCGCACAGGTTCACCCCGGTGAAGATGGCGGAGAAGCCCGTGAGAGCCAGGGCCATGAGCCAGAGGTCGGCGCCGGCGCCGGGCGAGTTGGTGGCATTGGACAGCGGCGCATAGGCCACCCAGCCGAAGCTGGCCGCGCCGCCGGCCACCAGGAAGCCTGACATCATGGTGATGGAGCCGCCCAGGTACAGCCAGTAGGAGAGGGCGTTGAGGCGGGGGAACGCCATGTCTGGCGCTCCCACCTGCAGCGGCACGATGTAGTTGGCCAGGCCGCCGAAGGCGAAGGGCCCGGCGAACAGGTAGAGCATGAGGCTGCCGTGCATGGTGAACAGCTCGTTGTAGGTCTGGAACGAGAGCAGCGACGACGTGGGTGTTGCCAGCTGTGCCCGGAGGAACAGGGCCATGATGCCGGCGATGAAGAACAGCACCAGCGACGTGATCATGTAGCTCTTGCCGATCACCTTGTGATCGGTGGAGGTCAGCCAGTTGAGGATGCCGGTGGGACCCTCGTGGTGGCCGTGCTCGCCCTCTCCGTGCTGGGGGACCGGATGGTGCCCGTCGGGGCCACCCGGTTGCTCGGGCTGGATCAGCTCAGGCGGTTCAATCGTCGTCGTCATGCAGGTCCCTTCACCATTGGCATGGCTGGATCAAGCGTTCGAGGGGTAGGGCCGGGTGTAGACGGGCGGATTGTTCTGGGCACTCGAGCCCGAACGGCTCAGCGTGTTGCCCGCCGCGACCTGGGCCGCCGCCCACAGCCGGAAGGCGGCCGGGGTCACCGCCCGCACGCTGAACAGCATCTCGGAGTGGTAGAGGCCGCAGATCTGGGTGCACTGCCCGTTGTAGGTGCCGGTGTGCAGCACGTCGAGGTCGAACCGGTTCTGCACGCCGGGCAGCGCGTACCGGCTGAAGTTGAAGTCCCGCACGTAGAAGCCGTGGATGACGTCGTCGGACACCAGGAGGACCTGGACGGTCTGGCCCACCGGCACCACCATCTGCGGACCGTGGTTGTTCGGGCCGTTGGTGGTCTCGCCGGCCACGCCCACGTTGAGATTCGGGTAGTCGAATCGCCATCCCCACTGGAAGGCGGTGACCGTGACGTCCACCACCGGCTTGCCGGTCGAGGTGAACCGGGCGTTGACGCCCACGGTGGAATCGACCTTGTTCTCGGTGATGACGGTGAAGGCGAACAGGCCGGCCACGATGAGGATCGGGATCACCGTGTAGAGGATCTCGATCGGGATGTTCTCGTGGAACTGCTTGGGCATGTCGTCGCTCCGCCGGCGATAGCGGAGCACCGTCCACAGGATGAGGAGGAAGACGGCACCTCCGATGATGATGCCGGTGGTCATCATCCCCGAGTACAGCTTGAAGGTGTCCTGGCCCTGGGAGGTGGCTCCCCGGCTGGCCCCGTAGGAGGGGTAGAAGTTGCATCCGGCCAGCGCCAGGGGAGCGAGGACGGCCAGGCCCAGGACTCGGCGCCGCCGCCGCAGCGGCCTGTTCGTGGTACCCGGCGACGCTTCGCCACCACGGTCGTTCGCCGGCTGGGCGAGGCGGCGCGTCCCTCTTGTCGAGCGGGTTGTGAATGCGTTCACGGCGATGACACTAGTGGGCGCCGCACCAGAATTAGAAGTTGAGCGCACCGTCCGATCCGGGGCGATGAAATCCCAGTTCAGCGGGGTGCCAATCGTGGCCTCCCGGAGGCTGTGGTGTGCCTGGCCGGCAACGTCCCGGCCCGGGCCCACCTGCGATCCCCCGCGGCCCGGTTCTCCCTGCCGGTCCGGGCCGACCCGCCGGGCCCATCGTCGGGGGAGGACGGCGCCACAGCTCCAGGCCGCGGCCACTCCGGTGCTGACGTGGCTTCGGTACTGACGCCCTCCGGAGCTCATCGGGCACCTCGCGACAGTGGCGGGCCCCGGCCCCGGGTTCCCCGGGAGCCTGGGGCTACTCGGTCGGTTCCTTCGGCTCCGCCGACGGTGCGGTGGCCGAGCCGACGGCGCGACCGGCGGCACGGATCGTCCGCTTGAGGTGTGCCCCGGCGACGGGCCCGTACTTGGTCGAGGCCCGCTTCCCGGTGGCGGCGACGGAACCGGTTGTCCGTCCGGCCCAGCGGGCCGCCGCATCCGTGGAGGATGCCGCCGGCGCAGCGGAGGCCGCCCTCCTCGTCGGGGGGCCCGGAGCCGTCCCGGCGCCGGTCGGGGCCCCCGGGTCGGCCACGGTGGCGGTGGTGTCGATCACCGGGGCACCCGCCCGGGTCCACCGGGTCGTGCGTGCACTGACGGCGACGGGCCCCGACTGGGTCAGCGTGGCGAGACGGATGAGCCCGACGGCGGCGAAGCCGACGACGATGAGGCCCTCGACGTCGGGGCGCAGCCCCGGGAGGAGCGAGGCGACACAGAGCAGCACCGACGCCACGATGACGAGCACGAGGTGGAGCCGTCGGCTGCAGACCCGGGCCAGCCCGAGGGGGCCGTCGGCGGTGATCGCCAGTGCGAAGAAGAGGAGGGCGCCGGCGATCAGCACCCCACCGTGACTGACGTGGATGGAGACATCGGCGAGGACCACGGCAACCCCGAACTCGGTGGCCTGGATCACCCAGAAGGGCAGCCAGCGGCGTCCGCGTCGCCCCGTCGGGGTGCCCGTTCCCGACCCTGCCGGAGCGCTCATCGACATCGACCGGCCCCGGAGCGGTTACGAGGCGTTGCCGGAGGACCCGTCACCGTTGGTCTCGACGGTGACGGTGGTCTGGGCCGGGGGGCTCACCGCCGGGGGAGGTGCGGCCTTGACCGCCTTGGGTGCGGTCGTCTCCTCGTCCGACGCCCCTTCGTCGAGGCCCTTCTTGAACTCCTTCTGGGCCGAGCCCAAGGAGCGAGCCAGTTTGGGGATCTGGGTGGACCCGAAGAGGACCAGCACCACCACGACCAGCACGATGATGCCGTCTACGCCGAAGATCTCTGCTGCTGAGCTGAAGTGCACGGGATAGCTCCTTTGTCGACTGCGACCACCAGGTTAGACGTGTCCGCTCTGGCACGCTGTTCGCACCCCGTCAGCTATTCGTGGCTCGCACCGGGTGCGGATGAGGTGTGGGGCTGGCCGCCGGCCCTCAGCCGGCCAGGAACACCCCGAGGCACAGGGCGGCGACCGAGGCCACCCCGCCCACCGAGCCCCAGATGGCGAGGCCCCGGCGGGTGGTGGCCCGCTGGTGGAGGAAGACGGCCACGCCGGCGATGGCGACGACGACGATCTTGATGATGAGCACCGTCTTCCACGCCGTGCTGGCCTGGCCGACGGTCAGGGTCCCGATGTTCCAAAAGCCGGTGATCACCAGCACCGCGTAGGCGGGCCACAGCAGGCGGGCGAAGGCCCGGGCCACCTTCTTCGGCGCCTCGTCGCCCAGGGTGCGGATGGTGGGGAGCAACCCGGCCACGGTGAACTGTCCGCCGACCCACACGGTCGCGGCCAGGACGTGGAGGATCAGCCGGAAGCCCCCCAGGCCGTCGGAGAGCGACGGGACGTTGGTGCTGGCCTGGGCCGCGTGGTTCACGTAGTGCACAGATTCGTCCCCGACCGGTGGCGCGGCATCCCGCCCTACTTGCCCGACCAGTTGGGCTTGCGCTTCTCCGCGAAGGCCACCGGGCCCTCCATCGCGTCGGCGGAGCCGAACACCTCGGGCACGGCGGCGTTGTTGATGGCCCACCCTTCGGCGTCGGGCAGTTCGCCGGCCCGCTTCATCACCCGCTTGGAGGCCCGCACGGCCAGGGGGGCGTTCTCGGCGATGGTCCCGGCGAGGGCGAGCGCCTCCTCCATCAGCTTGTCGGCCGGCACCACCCGGTTGATCAGTCCGAGCTGCAGGGCCCGCCGGGCGTCGATGGGATCACCGGTGAGCGCCAACTCGAGGGCGATGGCCGGCGGGATCCTCTTCGGCAGGCGGATGAGGCCGCCCGCTCCGGCGATGAGCCCCCGCTTGACCTCGGGGATGCCGAACGTGGCCCCCTCGACCGCCACCACCAGGTCGCACGAGAGCATGATCTCGCACCCTCCGGCCAGGGCGGAGCCGTTGACGGCGGCGATGATGGGCTTGTCGAACTCCCGTTGGGCGATGCCGCCGAACCCGCCCTTGGCCCCCATGATCTCGCCGGCCTCGCCGGCGGCGAAGGCCTTCAGGTCCATGCCGGCGCTGAACGCCTTGTCCCCGGCGCCGGTCACGATGACCACCCAGCAGTCGTCGTCGGCCTCCAACTCGTCGAAGGCGGCGGCGAACCCCCGGGAGACGGCTCCGTTCACCGCGTTGCGGGCCTCGGGCCGGTTGATGGTCAGGATCTCGATGTGACCCTGGCGTTCACGAAGCAGTTCGGACATGGTCGTCTCCCCGGTGCGGTCAGTCTGTCGCCAGACGGTAGCGCGCCGCGCCGGGCTGGACGACAACCGGTCGCCCGACCGATCCGGTGGTGTCGATGCCACCCATGGCCCGGAGTGTGTCGTCGTCGGCGGTGGCCAGGGCCATGCGCCGGCCGTCCGGGAGGTCGGCGATCAGCGGTGCCGCCTCCGGAGCACCGTCGCTGTCGCGCACGACCGTGGCCGCCACCACCGTTGCCGGTGTGGGCCGGTCGACCTCGAGGGCGACCTCGACCGCCGAGGAGTCGATGGCCCGCTGGTCGGCGGAGGCGTCACCCCGCTGGAACCCCCCGGGAGGCGGCGCGTCCGCGTAGATGCCGACGGCGTGCTTGGTGATGAACCACCCGAGACCGGTGGCCAGGCCGAGGCGCGGGCCCGACCCGCCCGGACCGCCCGGGGTCGGGGTCGATCCCCGCAGCCTGTCGGTGATGGCGGCGATGCCGTGTGTCGTGTAGTTGTTCCCCGGGCCGCCGAAGTAGGGCAGGCCACCGGTGGCGGTCAACCCCCTGGCGTCGTCGACGGCCAGGCCGAGGGCGGCGGCGCCCAGCTCGATGGCGGACGGGAAGCACGAGTACAGGTCGAGGAGCTCGACGTCGTCGATGCCCACCGCCCCGGGCGACCCGGCGGCCCGGGATGCGGCGGCGAAGGCGGCCTTCCCGGCGGCCTCGATGCCGGGGGAGCGCCCGGGGTCGGGCCGGGCGGTGGGGGAACGCACATCCACCGCATCGGCGCCGGACCAGATGAACACCGCGCGGTCGGCGACGCCGGCCCGGCGGGCGGCGGCCAGCGAGCACACCACGAGGGCACCCCCTTGGTCCGATCCCAGGAATGCCGTCATCAGCTTGGTGTAGGGCTCGCTCACCACCCGGTTGTCCGCCGACGGGGTGGCGATGGTCTCCGCCGTCCGGGCCTCGGGGAACCAGGCGTAGGGGTTGGTGGCGGCCACCTCGGTGAACGGGGCGAGGATCCGGCCCATGGCCCGACGGTGGGTGGCGGCGTCGTGCCCGGCCCGGGCGGCGACCACGCTCTCGAACAGCGGGTAGACGTGCACCGGCAGCAGCAGCCCGATCGCCGACTCGGCCGGCCCCACCCCGGGGAGGTCGTCGCCCACCACCGGGTCGGGGGGCAGGTGGTGGGCGCCGAGGTCGCGCGGCATGCCCCTGGAGCGGCGGGCCCGGTAGGACCGGATGGCCTCGGCCCCGGCGATGAGCGTGACGTCGAGGGTGCCCGACGTGATGTCGGCGGCGGCGCGGTTGACCAGCCACTGGGGGGAGTTGCCGCCGATCGTGGTCACCTCGCACGTGGCGCCGGTCACGCCGATGCGGGCGGCCAGCTCGGTGGCCGGGGCCGGTCCGGGCCCGGACATCACGTTGACCACCGAGACCCGCTGGATGGCGCCGCGCAGGGCGGGCACATCGGCGAGGGCGGACCCGGCCGCCCGCTCCATCAGGTCGACCGCCGTCACCACCTCGCTGCGCTCGATCGACTGGCCCGATGCGACGACCACCGGGGTGCGCTCGGGGTCGGGGACGGTCGTGGTCATCGGGGGCGGGTGGGTACGGTCTCGGTTCCCGGCGCAAGCTACCATCGCCACCCTGTGGCGGGCGAAGTCCCCCGACCCGACCGGCCCCGGGCCGCCGCGGGCGCCACACGGAAAGGTAGCGCGTTGTCCTCGAACGGAGAGCCAGGGGAGCGGGCCGCGGGGGGTGCCGGCAGCCTTCCCGACGGATTCCTCTTCGGGGTGGCCACCGCCGGCTTCCAGGTGGAGGGCGGCTACAACGGCCCGGGCGAGCCGGCGAACAACTGGCTGGCGTGGGAGCAGGTCGGCCACGTCGAGCCCTCGGGCGCCGCCATCGGCTTCTGGGACCGGCCCGAGGAGTCGCTCGACCGGGCCGCCGGGCTCGGCTGCAACAGCTTCCGCCTCGGCGTGGAGTGGGCGCGGGTCTTCCCCGACGGCGACAGCCCCGACCGGGCGGCGTTGGCCCGCTACGCGGACATCGTCGGCGCGTGCACCGAGCGCGGCATGGAGCCGCTCGTGACGCTGCACCACTTCACCCACCCGGCCTGGCTCGGCGAGGATCTCTGGCTGCGGCCCGACTCCCCCCGTCGCTTCCGGGCCTGGGCCGAGGTGGTGGCCGACACACTGGCCGGCTCGGTGCGCCACTGGGTGACGATCAACGAGATCAACATCCTGGCCATCGGCTCGTGGCTGCTCGGGATGTTCCCGCCGGGGCGTTCCCTCGGCTTCGGCGACGCGGCCATGGCCGCCGACAACCTGCTGGCCGCCCATGTGGCCGGCTACGAGGTGATCCACCGGGCGCGGCCCGACGCGGTGGTCACCACCAACAACAGCTGCCTGAGCGTGTACGAGTACGACCGCATGCTCACCGACCTGCTCCTCGCCCCGGGAGCGGGGGTCGAGCGCGGCGATCTCGACGAATGGATCGGTGAGCGGCGGCGCCAGCACGATGCCTGGTTTCCGGCGCGGGGGGCCCTGGAGCGTCTGATCCGGAGGGCGACCGCGGCGGGCTCGCCCTACGGCACCGGACGCGACCGGGCCGGCGGTTCCCACCGGGGCCGCCTGTCGGCAGTGCCCCGGCGGGCCCTCGATGCCCTGTACGAAGGCCACCATCCCCGCACGCTCGACGTCCTCGGGATCGACTTCTACGACCCGGTGGTCGCCCGCCACTTCAGGGTCCCGGGGCACCGCACCGGAGGGGGCCGCAACCCGATGCCGTCCCGCCAGCTCTGGGACGACGTCCCGGACCCGCCGTCGTTCACCCGCTGGCTCGAGACCCAGCACATCCTGGCCCCGGAACTACCGGTCTGGGTGGTGGAGAACGGCCTGTGCAACCGGGTCCGCAACGGCCGGAGGCACCTGCGGACCGACGGCTGGGACCGGGCCCGCTACCTGAGAGAGAACCTTGCCGCAGTGGTGGCGGCGGTCGACGCCGGCATCCCGGTGACCGGGTACTGGCACTGGTCACTGGTCGACAACTACGAGTGGGGCTCCTACGAGCCCCGCTTCGGCCTCTACGGGATCGACCGCACCCACGGCGACCACGGCTTCCGCTGGCTGGACACCGACTCGCTGGGTGCCGACGCGGCCGCCGCCTACCGCGGGATCATCGCCGGGCTGCGGGCCGGCGATCGGTCCGTGCTCGGGGACGCCGCCACCGGCTGAGCCCGGCGTCGGCCCCGCCTACCGCCCGGCGAGCTTCCCGATGCCGGCCAGCACCTGCTCGGCCTGGTCGACGATCTGGGTGACGAGGCTGGCCGCCGGGATCAGGGTCTGGATGGCGCCCACGCCCTGACCCGTCGGGTAGCACTCGCGCTCGGGATCGATCCCCGGCGTGTCCTCGGCCGCACCGAGGTGGAAGGCGCCGTCCTCCATCGACCGCCCCAGCTGGGCGGGGAACGGGTTCAGCTCGTCGGGGTGCTCCTCGTAGAACGTCGTGTACCGGTTGCGGACCACACGCATGGTCTTGCCGGAGTAGGCCCGGCTGATGGTGGTCCCGTCCTCGCCGGTGCGGATGAGCGCGTCCTTGTAGCCGGAGACACCGCGGGCCTCCGGGGTGGCGATGAACCGCGTGCCGATCCAGACGCCGTCGGCCCCCAGTGCCAGCGCGGCGGCGAGCCCGCGTCCGTCGAAGATGCCGCCGGCCGCCACCACGGGGATCTCGGTGCCCACGGCGTCGACGATCTGGGGCACCAGCGGCATGGTGGCGATCAGGCCGGTGTGGCCCCCGGCCTCGGTGCCCTGGGCCACGACGATGTCGCATCCGGCCTGCAGCGCCCGCCGGGCGTGCTCGACCTTGCCGCACATGTTGACGACCAGCACGTCATGGCGGTGGCAGAGGTCGACCACCTCGGCCGGCACGCCCAGGCCGGCCACGAACACCGAGGCGCCGCCCTCGATGATCTGGCCCACCTGACCGACGAGGTCGCCGGGCATGGCGGTGAGCAGGTCGACCCCGAAGGGCTTGTCGGTCGCCGCCCTGACCTCGGCGATCTCCGCGACCATCCGCTCGTTGCTCATCGTCGAGGCGCCGAGGCAGCCGAAGCCACCGGCCTCGGACACCGCGGTGACCAGGGGCGCGTAGGAGACACCCCCCATGCCGGCCAGCATGACCGGGTGCTCGACGCCCAGGGCCTCGGTGAGCCTCGTCTTCATCGCTTCCTCCTCGGATGGTCCTCCGGGCGCACCCTAATGGGGATCGACCACGTCACTCGCTGAGGCAACGGGGAGGGGTGGGGCCGGCAACCGGTTGCGGGGGGGGGCCGGTCACCGGGCCGCCGACCGGTGGGCACGGAGTGCCCCGGAGGCGGAGGGGCGACGCGGGCGCGTGGTCCGGCGTCGGGGACGCCGTCCCCCGGGGGGTCACACCCCGTAGGGGCAGTGCCGGCATCCGCTGTGACAACAGGTGCCGCGGTCGGCCAGGTAGGCGGCGGTCAGGACGTACAACCCGGTGTCCGGGTCGAGGTAGACGGGAGCCCCTTCGATCATGGCCGCCCGGTGGGCCGCCATGATCTCGTCCCGGCGGGGATGGTCCGGACCGAGCCGCGACGGGAGGGGTTCGTCGAGCCCCCGGTCAGCGAGGCGGTCGCCGTGCCGACCCGGTGGCCCGTCATCTGCCGCCATCGGGCCAGCGGAGCTCCGAGCGCGGTGAGGGGATCGACGAGAAGTCGGACGGGGCGGGGACGGTGGTCACCGGCCGGTGGACCGGCACCGGTCCCGGGCGCTTCCGCCTCCGGCGACGGGAGTGTCCGGCCGGGCGCACGACCGGTGGCTTCTTCTCGGTGGTCATCAGCGCCGCGCCCCCCGGACCGACGCTCGGCACGAAGTCGCGCTGGCGGACCAGGAAGAAGCTCCCGATCGCACCGACCAGGGCGATGACGAGGGCGATGTCCATGAGATGGTTGAAGGTGGTGGTGAACCCGATCCGGTAGGCCTCGACGAAGGTGTTCCGCACCGTCCCCGGCGGATAGGCGGCGGCCGCCTGGCGCACGTCGCCACCGGCGAAGGCGTTGGACAGGTGGGTGCCCGCGTGGGCCAGGATGCTCCGGCCGGTGGCCGACGAGTCGAGGGCGTCCACGGTGTTGGGCCGGATCTGGCTGAGGAACACCGCCCCCAGGCCGGCGATGCCCGTCGAGATCCCCACCTGGCGGAAGGTGCTCGACGAGCCCGAGGCCATGCCGCTGCGCTCGGGGGGCACCACCGAGATGGTCGCCGAGGCCAGGACCGGATTGAGGAAGCCGAGGCCGATGCCGGCCAGGACGAATCCGGGCAGGAGCACCGTCCACGCCGAGTCGGCCTGCACGTGGTCGGACAGTGCGCAGCCGAGGGCGACGAGCGCGAGGCCGAGGCTCATCAGGTACCGCGACTGGACCAGCACGGTGAGCTTGCCGCTCAGCGGTGCCACCAAGAAGGCCAGCACGGTGATGGGCAGGAAGCGGAGCCCGGCGGCGAACGGGCCGTAACCGAGCACCTCCTGCAGGTAGAGGGTCAGGTAGAGGAACATGGCGAAGATGGAGGCCGACACGGCGAACGCGGCGAGGGACACGCCCACCATCGCCGGCCTCTTGAACAGCGCGATATCGAGCATCGGGTCGCGCTGGAGCCACTCGGCGACGAGGAACGCCGCCATCATGGCGCCCGAGCCCACCAGCAGGCCGACGATGGTCGGACTTCTCCAGCCCTCCGCGTTCCCCTGCACCAGGGCGAACACCAGCATGAAGAGGGAGGCGGAGAAGGTGACGAACCCGAACCAGTCGATGCGGCGCGGGGTCGGATCCTTCGAGTCCTGCACCTTGGCCAGGGTGATGGCGATGGCGATGACCCCGACGGGCAGGTTGACGAAGAATATCCACCGCCACCCGATGCCGCTCGTGATGGCGCCGCCGACCAGGGGGCCGATGGCGACCGCGCTGCCGATGACCGCGCCGTAGATCCCGAACGCGGCGCCCCGGTCCTTGCCGGAGAACGCCTGGGCGATCAGGGCCAGCGACGTCGCGAACATGATCGCCCCCCCGACCCCCTGGGCGGCCCGCGACAAGTTGAGCATGAGGGACGACGTGGCCAGCCCGCAGGCGAGGGAGGAGGCGGTGAAGATGATGACACCGATGGTGTAGACCCGCCGGCGTCCCATCATGTCGCCGACGACCCCGGCGGTGAGGAGGAACGCGGCGAGGGTGAGGGCGTAGGCGTCGATCACCCACTGGAGGTCGGAGAAGGACGAGTGGAGGTCGAGCTGGATGTCGGGCAGGGCGACGTTGACCACGGTGATGTCCAACAACAGCATGAAGATGCCCAGGCACACCGCGGTGAGCGTCCACCACTTGCGTTCCATGGCACGATCCCCCGGTCTGTTCTCGACGGTCCCGCAACGCGTGTCCTCGGTGCGGGCCCACGGATCGCCCAGAGTCGGCGAAACTCGGCGCGCCCGTGGGCAGACGACCAACTGTATAGACGACCGGGCTGGCCACGGCAATGGATTCCGGGCCCGGCCCACCCCGGCCCCCCATCCGCCGGCGACGTCCCGGCCAGGGGAGATGCCCGCTCAGGCGGTCCCGTAGGTGGTGCTGCGGTCCTCGGCCCTCGCCCCGGACGCACGGAGGTCGGCGGCCACCGCCACGAGATCGCCGGCTAGCTCGTCGATCACGACCGCGTGGCCGGCGTGCACGGTGGCGTGCAGGCTGTCGGGTGGGCTCTGGCGGTCGAAGAACCAGCCGCCGCGCTCGGCCAGCCCGTCGCCCAGGGCGAAGGTGTCGATCCGCCCGTCGTCCGGGTCGCCCCCGAACGCCATGACGGTGGCGTCGGGTCTCCCCCTGAGGGCGAGGCCGGGCGTGGTGGCGATGGCCGAGGCCAGCACGCCGGCCGCCCCGTACGCGGCGTCGGCCAGCCGCAGGTAACCGTCCATGCCCAGGTGGTGGAGGACGGCCCAGCCGGCGGCGATCGGTCCCGCCGGCCGGGTCCCGGCCATCGACGGGGACCCGTAGAGGCCGCCGAGCCAGTTCGTGGTGATGAACGGCTGGAGCCTGGCCAGCCGGCGTGACCGGTAGACGATGACGGAGATCCCCTTCGAGGCGTAGCCGTACTTGTGCAGGTCGGCGGAGATGGACGTCACACCGGGCACCGCCAGGTCCCACGGCTTCGCCAGGTGGCCGAGCCGGTCGAGGAAGGGGAGGATGAAGCCGCCGAGGCAGGCGTCGACGTGGCAGAGGATCCCCCGGTCGGAGGCGATGGCGGCCAGGGCGCCGATCGGGTCGACGACCCCCTGGGGATAGCTGGGGGCCGAGCCCACGATCATGACCGTGTGGTCGTCCACGGCGTCGGCCATGGCGTCGACATCGGCCACGAAGTCGTCCCGGACGGCCACCCGCCGTGACTCGACGTCGAAGTAGTGGGCCGCCTTCTCGAAGGCGGCATGGGCACTGGTGGCCACGACCATGTTGGGCCGATCGATCCCTCGCTCGGCCCGTCCCCAGTCGCGTGCGGTCTTGGTCGCCTGGAGCAGCGACTCGGTACCTCCCGAGGTCAGGTAGCCCCGGACCTCGGACGCCTCGTCGGGGGGCATGCGGTCGGCGCCGAGCAGCCCGGCGGTGATCGACACGATGTCGTTCTGCATCCAGCCGAGGCTGGGGAAGACCGCGGTGTTGAGGGCGTTCTCGGCCGAGTACATGCCGGCGGCGCGCTCGAGGAGGTCGTGCACCTCGTCGCCGGCCGAGTAGACCAGGCTGAAGACCCGGCCGCCCCTCCAGTCACGGTCGTCGAGCCGGAGGTCGGCCATCCGGGCGAGCACCTCGTCGGCGCCCGTCCCGCGGTCGGGGAGGCGGGTGTCGGGGAATCCGTCGGCCACGTCCCGAGCCTACGGCTGACCGGGCGGAAGGGGCCCGGGGCCGAGCCTCAGGTGATGTCCCGGCGGGTGAGGATGGCCGAGCCGAGGGCGGCGAACACCAGGCCGTAAGCCAGCATGAGCAGGGTGCCCTGCCACCAATTGAACAGGCCGAAGTCGGCGCCACGGCCTCTCGTCAGGTTGGACGCCGCGGTGGCAGCCCCGGTCGGCACCCACCGCGCCGCCCCGTGGACCAGGCTGACCAGGATCCCCTCCAGGATGATGAACCAACCCAGGCTGACGATGATGGCCGCCACCTGGTTGGTCAGTACCGAACCGATGCCCACGCCGAGGATGGCGAACAGGGCGAACACGAGGATCATCCCCGGCGCCACGGCGGGGATCTGGTGGACCAGCGCGGAGAAGGACCCTCCTTCGGCCGACAGGGTGATGCCGCCGCCGATGAGGGTGACCACCAGCATGATGATCGCCAGCACCGCGCCGAGTATGGCCGCCGTGATCAGCTTGGCCCCGACGAACAGGGGGCGTCGGGGCAGCACGAGGAACGAGGTGGTCACCGTCTTGTGGCGGAACTCGATGGTGATGATGAGCACACCGAGCAGGAGGGCGAACAGGTAGCCCTCGAACCCCGCGCCCAGGAGGTTCCTGAGCTGCTGGGCCGTATGGGGATAGTCGAGCCCGCCGAACGATCCGTTGCCCCCACCGTTCCCACCACCGCCGTTGCCGTCGTGGCTCACGAAGTACACGAGGATCAACAGCCCGTCGATGACCAGTGCGATCCCCGTGAGCACCCAGGGCACGGCGGTGGTGCGTATCTTCAGCCACTCCGACCGGATGCCGGCGATCACGAGGGTGCTCCCGGAGCGGCGGGACCGGCGCCGAATTCGCCGATCTCGCCGGTGGAGGGACCGGAGGGGACGGCGGCGTCGAACCCGTGGGTCAGGCTCAAGAAGACGTCCTCGAGGCTGCCGCGTTCGTTGGCCAGCTCGTAGAGGACGATCTGGTTCTGGGCGGCGAACGGCCCGAACCACTCGGGGGTGGCCCCGTCGATGACGAGGGTGTCGGGCGCGGTCTGACGGTAGGCCACGGGGATCGCCTGGAGCAGGGCGGTGAGCCGGCCCAGCTCGGGCGACCGGATGCGCATCCCGGTGGTGGTCCCGGCCTTGGTGGCGAGCTCGGCCAGGGTGGTCTGGAGGACCAGCTTCCCGTGGGACACGATGACCACGTCGTCGACGGTCTCCTCCATCTCCGACAGGAGGTGGGACGAGACGAGCACGGCGTGCCCGAGCGAGGCCTGGTGCCGGATGAAGGTGCGGAGCCACTGGATGCCCTGGGGGTCGAGGCCGTTGGACGGCTCGTCGAGGATGAGGATCTCCGGCTCCCCGAGGAGCGCGGTGGCCAGCTGCAGGCGCTGGCGCATGCCGAGCGAGAACTTGCCCACCCGGCGCCGGGCCACGTCGGTCAGGCCGACCAGCTCGAGTGTCTCGTCGACCCGGGTGAGCGGGATGCCGGCCCCGATGGCCACCGACTTCAGATGGTCCTCGGCCCTCCTCGTCGGATGGAAGCTCGTCGCCTCGAGCACGGCCCCGACGTGGTGGACCGGGTGGTCGAGCTCGACGTACCGTCGCCCACCGAAGGTGGCCGTGCCCGAACTGATCGACACCAGGCCGAGCAGCATCCTGAGGGTGGTGGTCTTCCCCGAGCCGTTGGGACCGAGGAAGCCGGTGATCCGGCCCTGCTCCACCTCGAAGCTGAGGTCGTTCACGGCCTGCACGCTCCCGAAGTGCTTCGACAGTCCGTGTACTTCGATGGCCGAAGGCATTGTCAGACGGTACTCCGCCCCACCCCGGACAGTCGGTCATGCACCCCCCCGGCGCTCAGACCTCCGCGTAGATGTCGGCCGGCAGGAGCAGGCCGATCGCCACCACCAGCTCGTCGTGGACCCGCACCATGTTGCTCCAGCCGTTTACCCAGCCGACGAGCGCGGAGTACCACACGTGGCCGAGGATCCGGGCCCGGTCGCTCAGGTCCGGGGGGTGGGGGTCTCCGATGGCGCGGGTGATGATCCCCTCCATCAGCACCGACACCTGTTGCTGGCACTCGATGGCGGCCGGGTCGGGCGAGGCCAGCGCGGTGAACACCGCACCCACCAGTTGAGGCTGGCGACCCATGGCCCGCAGGGCGCGGTCCAGTGCGTCGATGACCCGCTCGGCGGCCGAGTCGCCTTGTGCGGGGTGCTGGGCCAGGCGGGCATCGAGCTGCTCGACCCAGTGGACGAGCGCCGCAGCCAACAGGTGGTCCTTGCTGGTGAAATACCGGTAGACGGTGCCCATGGCCACATCGGCCCGGGCGGCGACGTCGCGCATCTGGACCGCCTCGTAGCCGCCGTCGAGCGCCAGGGACATGGCGG
>CAZNLF010000049.1:0-11397 GCA_964573595.1 uncultured Acidimicrobiaceae bacterium
GGCCGTCACCAGGGTGCCCGAGCTCGTCCCCATCCGCTACGGGCGGATGCTCGTGTCGCCGTTCACGTTCTACCGCGGCGCAGCGCTCGTCATGGCGTCCGATCTTGCGTCGACGCCCCGCTCCGGCCTCAAGGCCCAGGTGTGCGGCGATGCCCACCTGTCCAACTTCGGCCTGTTCGCGTCGCCGGAGCGCTCCCTCATGTTCGACGTCAACGACTTCGACGAGACCCTGCCCGGACCATGGGAGTGGGACGTCAAGCGCCTGGCCGCCAGTGTGGTGATCGCGGCGCGTGACCGTGAGTTCACCGACAAGGAGGCCCAGGCCGCGGCCACTGCCGTCGGGTCCGGCTACCGCCGCGAGATGGCCAGTCTCGCCAAGATGTCCACGCTGGACGTGTGGTACTCCCGTATCGACGTGGCCGCGCTCCTCGCCGAACTCCGGTCCAGTCGGTCCAAGGCGGAAAAGAGGATGGCGGCGCGCACCACCAAGATCGCGGACAAGGCCCGCACCCGCGACAGCATGCAGGCGCTCGACAAGCTCACCCAGGTCGTCGACGGCCAGCGACGCATCATCAGTGACCCCCCGCTCATCGTCCCGGCCGAGGAGCTCTTCCCCCAGGTCCAGAGCGACGCCCTCTCCGATCAGCTCCACCAGCTCATCCGCAGCTACCGCCGGACCCTCGAGACGGACCGGCGCCACCTGTTGGAGGAGTTCCAGTTCCTGCAGGTGGCCCGCAAGGTCGTGGGTGTCGGGAGCGTGGGGACCAGGGCCTGGATCCTCCTCCTCGTGGGGAGGGACAACGACGACCCGCTCTTCCTGCAGGCCAAGGAGGCCGAGGCGTCGGTCCTGGAGGAGTTCGTGGGCAAGAGCGGCTACGCCAACCACGGCGAACGGGTGGTGGCCGGCCAACACCTGATGCAGGCAGCCAGCGACATCTTCCTCGGGTGGCAACAGACCCAGGGTCCCGACGGGGTGACCCGCGACTACTACGTCCGCCAGCTCCGCGACTGGAAGGGCTCCTTCGAGGTCGAAGGATCGATCCCCCCGGGTCTGACCAAGTACGCCGAGGTCTGTGCCCAGGCGCTGGCGCGTGCACATGCCCGATCCGGCGACCGCATCGCCATCGCCAGCTACCTCGGCTCCGGTCCATCCTTCGACCGGGCCATCAGCGAGTTCGCCGAGGCCTACGCGGATCAGAACCAGCGGGACTACGAGGCGCTCAAGCAGGCGGCAGCGAGCGGTCGGATCCAGGTGGAGTCGGGACTCTAGACAGACCGGGCGGACCGGTCAGCCCGGTCTGTCTGCGGTCGGTCCCCGCCGATCCCGGCGGGTCGAGGGCCCGGCGTCAGTCGATCAGTTGAGCAACTTGGCCTTCTGGGCCTCGAACTCCGTGTCGGTGATGACGCCCTGCTGCTTGAGGTCGGCCAGCTTGGCCAGCTGGTCGGCACTGCTGGACCCCGACGTGCCCGCGGCCTGCTTCACATAGGCGTTGAACGCCTGTTGCTGCTGCTCGGCCTGCTGGGCGGCGCGCTCGTGCATCTTGCCGCCACGAGCGATCAGATAGACCAGGATGCCGAGGAATGGGAGCACGATGACGAAGATCACCCAGAGGGCCTTCGCCCCACCACCCATGTCCCGGCTCCGGAAGATGTCCCCGAAGATCACGATCAGGAGCCAGAACCAGATGAAGAACACGAACAGCCCGAGCATCGTCCCGAACAGGTCGGCCAGTGGGTAGGTGTAAGCGAGCATGGTCTGATCTCCTTGCGGTCGCGAGTCGCGGGAGAATCTACCCCGCCGGGATCCCCGCAGCCCGGATACCTCCGTTGCCTCCACGCCGGGTCGGGACGTCCCTTCGGCCCGCGGTCGACGCTGACCGGCCGCACGCTCCGGCATCCCGACGAGACCCACCGCCATCCGAAGATCGCAAGGCGGAGGCCCAGTGGACCACCAACCCTCATCGTCAGTGCGGCCGCGCCGCGAGCCCCGGGCCGCGATCCGGTCGTAGATGCGCCGTTGGTGGTGGCGCGTGTCGTGAACATCCTCGAGTGATCGGGCGCGGGGCGGCGGGCGTCCCTGCCGGTCGAAGCAGGGGAACGAGTCTGCCGGTTTGCATATAGTGACGGCATGGGCGCGCTGCGGGGGGACAGGCTCGGCTTTTCGACGTGCTGGGCGATCTCGACCCTCGTGCTGTTCGCCCTGATGGTGACGTGGAGTTTCGCCACCCCGCTGGGGGCCGCCTCTGACGAACCGACCCAGATGATCAAGGCGGCGGCGGTGGCGAGGGGGGAGTTCCTGGGCCAGACCGCGACGGGTCAGAGCGTGACCCGAGTGGGCCACGAGGGACGGGCGGTGATGACCGTGCTGGTCCCGGCGACCTACGCAGAGGACGCCCGGCTGCCGACCTGCTTCCGACACCAGCCGAAGAAGACCGCCGCATGTGCGCCTGCCCCGACGACGTCCGGACAACTCACCGCGGCCACGACGTACGTGGGGCGCTACCCGCCCCTCTACTACATGATCGTCGGACTTCCCTCGCGTGTTCTGCACTCGGGTGCGGGCATGTACTTCATGAGGGTGCTCTCGGCGCTGGCGTCCGCACTGCTCCTCGGGCTGGCTCTGGCCATGTCGGCACGATGGTCCCGTTCCCGATTCCTGGTGGGAGGGGTGGCCCTGGCGGCGACACCGATGGTGGTCTTCCTGGGGAGCGTCGTCAACCCGAGCGGGCTCGAGATCGCCGCGAGTATCGCGGCATGGACGACGGGCCTGGTCCTGGTGATGGACCACTCGTCGAAGCCCCCGGTCGGACTCGTCGTGGCCTTTGCCGTCAGCAGCTGCGTCCTCGAGTTGATCCGGGGGCTGTCACCCTTCTGGCTGCTGTTGGTCCTGGTCACCCTCGTCGCACTCGAGCCTCGCGGCTGCTGGCAGCTGGTGCGCGACGGGGCCGGGAGGATCGCCGCCGCGGTCATCGTGTTGACCGGGGTGGTGGCAACGGCCTACATCGTGCTCGCGGGAGCGACCGTCATAACGCCTTCGGGCATCCCCCTGCCGGCACACGCCACGGCCTGGACGGTGGTCAACCTCTACCAGGCACACATCACGGGCTACGTCACCCAGGTGGTCGGTGACTTCGGCTGGTTGGACACCCCGGCTCCGTTCCTGGTCGTGATGGTGATCGGCCTGACGATCGCCGGACTCGTGTGGCTGGCCATCGCCACAGCCCGGCGTCGCCACGCCGCCGTGCTGATCGGGCTGATCGTCGCATCGGTGGTCGTCCCCATTGCCATCAACGTCAAGAGCGCGTTGCAGCTCGACAATGACGTGTGGCAGTCGAGGTACGCACTTCCCCTCTATGTCGGCGTGCCCCTCGTGGCCGCGGCCATCGCCACCCGGTCGAAGGCCTTCGGGCCGACCCCGACCCGGCGATTGATCGTCACCGGGGTGTGGCTGGTCGCCGGATGCCAGTTTGTTTGCTTCTTCGCCGCGCTCCACCGCTACACGGCCGGCGTCGACGGAGGTCTCGACCCGTTTGCCCACAGCGCGGGGAGCTGGACCCCCCCCGCTCCGACCGTCGTGCTCCTCACCCTCGCCCTGGTCTTCACCGCCTGCTACGGCTGGTGGATCGTCCATCTGGACCATCTCCGGTCGGTCGATGCCACGGACGTGCCCGCCGGTGGAGCCGAGCCGGCGGAGCCGGCGGCGCCGTCGCCGTCGGCGCGACCGGTGGGAGAGCCGACCGGGACCACCGTTCCGGCAGTTCCGGAGTGAGTTCGGAAGGGTGGACCGGGACCGACGTCGGTGCTGGCGCCGCCGGAGCGCGTCGGCCGGGGGCGGGCTCAACGGCCGAGGCTTGCCACCATCAATGCCTTGATCGTGTGCAACCGGTTCTCCGCCTGATCGAAGACGATGGAGGCGGGTGACTCGAAGACGTCGTCGGTGACCTCGAGAGCCGACAGGTCCCACTGGTCGTGGAGCTTCCGGCCCACCTCCGTCTCCGTGTTGTGGAGTGCGGGGAGGCAGTGCATGAACTTGACGTCGGGATTCCCCGTGGCCCGCATGGCAGCTGCGTTGACCTGGTAGGGGAGCAGCTGTTTGATCCTCCTGTCCCAACTGGAGGCCGGCTCGCCCATCGACACCCACACATCGGTGTAGAGGTAGTCGGCACCCTCCACGGCACTGGGCACATCCTCACCGATGTGGACCCGTGCACCCGAAACGGCGGCGAGCTCGTGGGCGATGGTCTGGACAGTCGAAGTCGGCCAGAGGTCCTCGGGGGCGGCGATGCGCACGTCCATGCCCAGGAGGGCCCCGGTGACCAGCAGTGAATTGGCCGTGTTGTTGCGGGCGTCACCCAGGTAGCAGTAGCCGATGCGGTCGAGCGGCTTGTCGCTGTGGTCCCGCATGGTCAGGATGTCGGCCAGCATCTGGGTGGGGTGCCACTGGTCGGTGAGCCCGTTCCACACCGGCACCCCCGAGAACCTGGCCAGGATCTCGACCGACTCCTGGGAGAACCCTCTGAACTCGATGCCGTCGAACATTCGGCCGAGGACCCGGGCGGTGTCCTTCATCGATTCACTGTCACCGATGTGGGACCCTTCGGGTCCGAGGTAGGTGACGTGGGCGCCCTGGTCGTGGGCACCGACCTCGAAGGCCGACCGGGTTCGGGTCGATGCCTTCTCGAAGATGAGGGCGATGTCGGCGCCCACCATTCTCTTCCGTTCCTTGCCGCGGCGCTTCTCCTCGCGCAACTCCTCGGCGAGATCGATGAGGGCGGTGAACTCGGCCCGGGTCAGGTCGGTCTCCTTCAGGAGGCTCCGGCCATGGAAGCGGGCGATCTCGGTGGCTTCGGTCGTGCCCATGGCTCAGGCCGGATCCCTTCGGATCGGACAGGTCATGCACCGGGGCCCTCCCCGGCCACGGCCGAGCTCGCCGCCGGCGACGGAGACCACCTCGATGCCCTGCTTGCGCAGCATCGTATTGGTGGCGACGTTGCGCTCGTAGCCCATGACCACACCGGGAGACACCGCCAGGTAGTTGGTTCCGTCATCCCACTGCTCCCGCTCGGCGGCCCGGACGTCCTCGTCGGTGGTGAGGACGGTGATCTCGGGGACCTCGAGTATGTCGGCGAGCGTGTCCCACAGGCTGTGGTTCCGGGAGACGGTGAGCTGATCGGGCTGATCGCCGGCGGTGATGGTCCAATTGCGCAGATGGCGGTCGAAGTAGGGATAGAGCACGAACGTGGCCACGTCGACCATGGACATGACGGTGTCGAGGTGCATGAACGCGTGGCTGTGGGGGAGCTCGATGGCCACCACCTTGGTCGCCTGGCCGGCCTCGAACAGGGCGTGGGCCACCGACTCGATCGCCATCGGCGTGGTCCGTTCCCCCATGCCGATCAGCACGGCCCCGTGCCCGATGACGTGTACGTCGCCGCCCTCGATGGTGGCCGGCTGAAGGGGCCGGTCGTCCCCTCCGTAATACGTCACGAAATCGGCACCGGCGAACAGGGGATGGAACTGGTAGATGGCCCGGGTGTGGAGCGACTCGCCCTGGCGGGCCGGCTTGGCCATCGGATTGATGGTCACGCCACCGTAGATCCAGCACGAGTTGTCGCGTTGGAAGAGATGGTTGGGGAGCGGGGCGAGCACGAAATCGTCCGCCCGGAGCATGTCCCACTTGAGGCTGTGGGCCTGGTGGGGGTGGAGGTCGCCCTTCAGCACCCCGCCCACCAGGTACTCGGCCAGTGCCTGGCCGTCGAGGTCCTCGAAGAGCCGGCGGACCGGTCCCACGAGCGACGGCCCGAGGATCTCGGGCGTGCACACCCGGTCGAGGACGAACGCCCGACCCTCGGGCAGCTCGAGCGTCTCCGCCAGGAGCTGGCCGTAGAGATGGACCAGCACCCCCTTGTCCCGTAGGGCCTCGGTGAAGGCATCGTGCTCCTCCCTCGCCTTCTTCGCCCACATCACATCGTCGAAGAGCAGCGCCCCGATGTTGTCGGGCGTGAGCCTCGACAGCTCGAGCCCGGGCCGATGGACGATGGCCTCCCGCAGTTGGCCCACCTCGGAGCCGACGTCGAAGGTCATGACAACCTCTCCGGTGCGGGCGGGGTGGCAGTGGCGTCGACCAGGTCGGGTCCGTCCGGTTCATGGGCGAGTCCGGCTGCCCTCGCTCCGTTCCCGATTGCCGCGGCCGGCTCAACCGTCTGGTCCTCGGACGGGAGTTCGACCGGCTCGGCGGTCTCACCGAGCCGCTCACGACGGGCGTTCAGGAAGGCGTAGAGGATCAGCCCGGCGAGGATCACCACCAGGGCCTGGTACACGACCTGGTAGCCGGAGGCGAACGTGACCCACATGGAGAACAGGACGCTCGCCCCGGCCACCGAGAGGTCGCGGGCAAGGAGCCACCCCTGCACACGCCGACGCCGGGACACCAGGAAGGTGAGCTGGGCGATGGCCGACATGAAATACGGGATCGCCACGGTCACCACGGTGAGGTCGACCAGGTAGGTGAAGACCGTCAGCCCCGAGGTGGTCGAGTAGCGCCACAGCATCAAGAGCGAGGGCAGGGCCGTCCCGACCAGAATCCCGAACCAGGCGGTCCCCTTGCGATCGGTCCAGGCGAACGGCCGGGGGAACATGTCGTCCTGGGCGATGGCTCGAGACGTCTCGGTCACGATGAGGGTCCATCCGTTGAGAGCCCCGATCCCCGAGATCACCGCGATGGCGGCGATGAACTTCGGTGCCCAGGCCTCGTGGGGAAAGATGGACTGGAAGGCGTTCACGAACGGCGAACCCGTGTTGACCAGCGTGTGGTGAGCCACCAGGCCCATCACTGCCGCGGTCACGAGCACGTAGAGGACGGCACTGAGGGCGGTGCCGAGCGTCGAGGCGCGACCGACGTTGACCCGCGGGTTCCTCACCCGCTTCGCGGTCATCGCCGCCGCCTCGACCCCGATGAAGGAGAAGAGGGCCACGCCGGCGGCGATCCCGATGCCGGAGTAAAGGCTGCCACCCGAGGCGTTGAAGGGGCCGAAGTGGGCGCTGTCGACGAAGAACCAGCCGATGATGCCGACGAACAGCAAGGGGAGGAACTTGAGGACGACGGTGATGTTCTGGAACCACGCCATCTGGCGGATCCCGACCAGGTTCACGATCGCCGGCACCCACAGCCCGACCATGGCGATGCCGAAGTTCTCCATGCCGGTCGGGTGGGTGATGTTGAAGAGGGCGTCCACATAGAAGACCCATGAGGAGACGATGGCGGCATTGCCCGCCCAGGCTTGGATCCAGTAGCACCACCCGACCAGGTAGCCGGCGAAGTCGCCGAACTCGTGCCGCGAGAAGGCGTACAGCCCACCGTCAGTATTGGGCACCCGTTTGGTGAGTTGTCCGAACAGCACGGCGAGCAACATGGCCCCGACGGCGATGACCCCGAGGACGATGATGCCCATGGTGCCGGCGCCGGCGAGCACGGCCGGCATGGTGAACACGCCGGTGCCGACGATGCTGCCGATGACCAGTCCGGTTGCCGAGGTCAATCCCAGGGAATGGGCCTTCTCCTTGTTACGCGCCGACAGCGGGGGAGACGGTGGCTCGGACCCGTCGGAGGGTGACGAGGCCGGACCGTTGCCGGTGACCGGTTCGGCGGAAGTTGTCGGCGGGGGGGAGTCGATCACGGTGGCCTCGTTCCTGTCCGGCTGGCCGGAGCTCCATGCGCGCCGGAGGTGCGCTCTCCTGTGCACAGTAAAGAAGCAGGGTGCGATCCACCAGGGCACTTGGTCCCTAAGGGACGACTCCCCGATGCCGCCCGCTCATCGGTCGGCTCGGCGTGTCCCCGTCGCCTGGCATACTTGACTAAAGCCATAGGGTTTATATAATTGCGCCTCCACGTGCCATGACCACGACCACATCCTTCCCGGAGCGCGCCGACAGGGCCGCTTCGGACACCGACCGAACCCGTGGTGCGGCGCCTGTGCCGCCCTCGGAAATGGTGACGCGGAGGCGATGGCCGATGATCGTCGCCGATGTCATCGGTGCCGCCCCGGTGATCGTGCCCGGCGCGTTCGACACGTTCGCGAAGACGCGGCCTTCCCCTGGTTCTTCGTCCTGGCGGGAGCGATCGTGATCGGAGCAGCCCTCCTCGCTCGGGACCGTTCGGATGAACCGAATCACCAACAAGAAGGAGAACAGTGACACCACGACGTTGCATCGCCATAGCCATCGCCGGGCTCGGCCTCACGGTCCTGACCGCCTGCAGTTCGAGCTCGACGCCGACGTCGACCACGGCGGCCGGACCCCGACAGCTCGTCGGCACCTTCCGTCTCACCACCGGGGCGGACAGCGGATCGGCGGCGACCGGTAGCTATTTCCAGATGATCGAGCCGGGTGGAACCGTCGCCGCCGGCCCCTTCTTCAGCAACCCGGATTCCACCGCGACCAACAAGGCCTACACCTTCCTGACGCCGGGGACGAGCGGCGGACTGGTCACCGGCAAGTATCAGCCCAATCCCGATCCGGCCTTCGACGGGTCGGGCAATGCCCTGGTCAGTACAATAACACAACCGACTAAGTTCGTCGCCGTCGAGTTCGGGCTCTCCACGAACTCGACCGATCCCCAGAGCGGGAAGCCGGCCCCGGCGCCGACGATCTCCGTGCAGGACGGGAAACTCTCCGGGCAGGTCCAGGCCTGGACCGCCGCGTGGAACAAGCTGTACTTCAACCAGGGGGCTCCCAAGCCCGGCGGGACCACCCCGGGCCTCACCACTCCGCTGTCCGGCACGTACAACTCGTCGACCCACGCGTTCGTGATCACCTGGGCCAGTCAGGTGGTCGGAGGTCCGTTCAACGGGTTCACCGGATCCTGGCACCTCGCCGGGACGTTCTCCGCGGGAACGTAGTCGCCGTCGCTCCGGATGCCCGGCCGGTCCACCGGCCGGCATCCGGAGTGGCCCGGGGCTTTGGGGAGCCGGCAGGGGATCATCTGGCGCCGTCCGCCGGATTCTTGCCACAATGGGGGTGAGCTCCCGGCGGAGCTCCCGGCGGAGCTGGCGGCGGAGCTGGCGGAACGGTTGACACGGAGCGACCCATGGAGCGAGGAACGTCGATCGGTCACATAAGGGCCGTCCTGGCCATCGACGACCGCGTGTTGCGGAACTACTGGGTCACCCAGACCTATTCCGATCTGTCCTCGGACCTGGCCGCGATCCTCGACCCGGACACGGCCAACTGGTGCACCTTCGGCACCTGGGCCTCGTGCACCGTCGGTCGGAACCTCCGTGGGGACGAGCTGCCGGAATGGCTACGCGAGCGGGTGGTGCGACCAGACGGGATGATGGGCGTCGCCAGGGCGGCCAACGAGGCACTCAGGGACCAGAGGCTCGACCGCGGGCTCCGCTGGATCCGGCCCGAGCACGTCAGCGACGTGGTGCGCGAGCTCTTCGGGGCCTGCGCCACCAACCTCTCGGAAGGGAACACCAAGGTATTCGCCGAGATCGCCCCGGCTGCCGCCACCTTCATCAAGTGCTTCGGCGGCAAGACCCACGCCCCCCAGACGGCGCGCCGCCAGGTACTCAAGGCGTGCGACGGCGTACCTGAATTCGAAGGGGTCAACCGGCTGCGGGCGGGCTTCGCCCACTGGTGCGACGCCATCACGGAGCCCGACCCCGCTCGGCGCAGCCAGCTCATCCTGGCCGGATCCCTCGAGCTCGGTGCCCACGAACAGCACCACCTCCAGGGGCCGATCGCCGGGAGCATGGACATGGGGCTCAACACGTCGTTCGAGCTGCTCAAGCAGCGGCTGATCGAGGAGGAGCCCGGTCCACCCGCCGTCCGGGAGGCGGTCGATGCCGTCCTCCACCCGCTGGGCCAGGCGGTGAACGATGTCTGGGGAGACGTCATGACCGGGCTGCTCGGCACCATCCAGACGCCTGACGGGACCCTGCGGCTCGATCACGATGTGCCGCCACTCCCGGACCAGGCATTCGTCCCGCCCGACCTCGACCACGTGGTCGTCGACGACCTGGCCGCCCTGCTCCTCCGCTTCAACCGGGCGGACGACGACGGAAAGGGGAGCCGGGCGATCGACTGGGTCGACCTCGACGACCGGATGAACTTCATCACCAACCTGTTCCGATCCCGGCACCATCGAGCCCCGCTGTTCCAGCCCCCCTTCGCTCCCGACGTGCTGGCGGACATCGAGGCCGACCGGACTCCCCGCCCGCTCCGTTCCGGGCCGAAGACAGTGGCCATCCCGCCGTCCGTCGGCGCCGACTTGTTCACCGACGCATTCGTCGAGACCCTGCGGACGGCCGGTGACCCGCCGGCCGACGCCGCCGTGGCCACGTTCTTCGCGGAAACCGGGTCTGAACACGCCGCGCTCTTCCGGAGATTGGCCAAGGCGCCACCGAGGGAGGTGCCGGATGAGGATCTCCCCGGAATCGGTGCGTTCGTGAAGGAGGAGGAGAGCTGGCCGGAGTGGGCGAGCCCCGAGCTCGTGCGGGACGGTCAGGCCGTCTTCGGCGAGTTCGGTCCGCAGCTGGGCATGGGGCTGTTCATGGCCAGCCTCCCGGCGGACTACGCGTTCGCCAAGGGGGTGCAGGCGCTTGCTCGCACAACCAGGCTCACCCGCGACCCCAAGCGCAGATACGTCGAGACCGGCCAGATGATCATCGACGTGATGACACCAGGTGGCCTCGACCCGGGTCATCCCGGATACGTGGTCGTCCGTCACGTCCGCCTCATGCATGCCGCCGTTCGCCACGCGCTGCTCCATGGGTCCGACATCGAGCAGGAGGGTGGTCCTGCCATCGGGCCCTGGGACTCCGAGCTCGGGCTCCCCATCAGCCAACTGCAGCTCCTCGGGACGCTCTTCTCCTTCGGCGTCCAAGGGATCGAGTCGCTGAGGCGATCGGGGGTGCGGCTCAGCCCCTACCGGTCGGAGGCGTACATCCACGCATGGAATCTGGTCGGCCACCAACTCGGGATCCGAGACGACCTCCTGCCACTGTCGTGGGAGGACTCGCAGAGGCTCTGGGACGAACGACGACGGCGCGAGTACGGCCCGACCCCCGAGGGGAAAGAGCTGACGCTGGCAGCCATCGACTGCATGCGGGAGCTGTTCTCGTTCAGCCATCTCCCGGGCCTGCCGGCGACGGGGATCCGGCACTACCTGGGGAACGAGACGGCCGACCTGCTGGGCGTGCCGAGTGCCGACTGGACCAGGCTGCTCTTCGATCTCATGGGATTGACCGACTTCCTCTACGGGCTGGCGTTGTTTCACATACCGGGGACGGGACCCGTGGCCTCGATGCTGGGGCGGCGGGTGTGGCAGGGGTTCGAGCAGTACGGACGGGACGGCGACCGGCCCTCGTTCGAGGTGACGGACGAGCTCAAGGCCGC
>CAZNLF010000049.1:11497-14401 GCA_964573595.1 uncultured Acidimicrobiaceae bacterium
CGGGGGACGCTGGCCCAGGCGGAGGGCATCGAGGTCAAGAACCTGGGTGACGGGCTGATGGCGGCGTTCTCGTCGGCGTCAGCCGCCCTGGCCTGCGGGGTGAGCATGCAGCAGGCCATCGAGGTCGACAACCGGCGCCGCGAGCACGCAGTGGGGCTCCGGGTCGGGTTGAGCGGGGGCGAAGTCGCCCGTGACGAGGACGACTACTTCGGCGACGTGGTCATCGAGGCGGCCCGCCTGTGCGCAGCGTGCGAGCCCGGGCAGGTCCTGGCCACCGATGTCGTGCGCCTGATGGCCGGCCGGCGCAGCCGCCTCGAGTTCCGACCACTCGGTGAGCTCACTCTGAAGGGGATGGACGATCCGGTCCCGACGGTGGAGGTGCTCTGGGAACCGGTCCCGGCGGACGATCGAACCCTTCCCCTCCCCAGGCGACTGGCCGAGCCACCGGCGGCCAGCCTGAGCGTGGTCGGACGGTCGCCGGAGCTCTCCCTGTTGGCGGACGCCGCCAAGCGCGTGTCCGCCGGGGACGGGCGGGAGGTCGTGTTGGTGTCCGGTGAGGCGGGCCAGGGGAAGACCACCCTCGTCGCCGAGGCGGCCCGTGTCGCCTTCGGGAACGGCGCCTGCGTCCTGTTCGGGCACTGCGAGGAGGACCTCGCCACCCCGTACCAGCTCTTCGTCGAGGCATTCGGCCACTTCTTCGCCCAGGCGGACGAGGAGCGCCTGCGGGAACTGGTCGATGCCCACGGGTCGGAATGGGCACGCCTCGTGCCGGCGCTGGCCGACAGGATTCCCGACCTGCCACCATCGAAGGCCGCCGACGCTGACTCGGAGCGTTATCTGCTCTTTTCCGCCGCCGTCGGGCTGTTGACCGCGATCTCCGAGGACGCGCCCGTGGTCCTGGTGCTCGACGACCTCCAATGGGCCGACAGCGCGAGCCTCGCCCTCCTCCGCCACCTGACAGCCGACGAGCACGTGATGCGGGTACTGGTACTCGGGACCTTCCGCGACAGTCAGCTCCGCCTGGCGCCGTCCCTTCGCGAGACCCTCGGCACCCTCTGGCGCCGTCAGGGCATGTCACGGATCGAGCTGGGCGGGCTCGACGGGTCGGGTGTGCAGGCATTGATGGAAGCCATCGCCCGCCATCCGCTCGATGCAGTTGGCTTGGGTCTGGCCGAGGCGGTCCACCGTGAGACGGACGGCAATCCGTTCTTCGTCACCGAGGTACTCCGCTATCTGCGGGACACGGGGGCGATCATGCGGAACACCGGGGGCCGGTGGGTCGCCAGCGGGGTCATCGACGCCTCGTCGCTCCCCGACAGCATCCGTGAGGTGATCGGCGGCCGGGTGGGGCGGCTGGGAGCGGTGGCCGAGCGAGTATTGGAAACTGCGTCGGTCATCGGTCAGGACTTCGACCTCGACGTCTTGGAGCTGGCCACCCGGGTGCCGGCCGACCAAGTGGTCGATCTGCTCGACGACGCGGCGACGTCGTCGTTGGTCCTCGAGGTCGACAACGCCCCGGGCCAGTACAGCTTCGCCCATGCCCTGGTCCAGCACACGCTCTATGCCGGCATCGGCTCGACGCGGCGTGCGCACATCCATGAGAGCGTGGCGCTGGCCCTGGAGGAGGCCTGTGGCGGTCACCCGGGCACGCGTGTGGGTGAGCTGGCCCGGCACTGGATCAACGCGACCCGGCCGAGGAACCTTTCGAAGGCCATCCGCTTCTCCCACGCGGCCGCCGAGGCCGCTCTCGGCTCGCTGGCCCCGGACGACGCTGTCCGCCATTTCTCCAAGGCGCTCGAGCTGTGTTCGCTGGTCCCCGATCCGGACCCCGTGCTCCTGCTCGACCTCGCCATCGGTCTGGGCACCGCCCAGCGCCAGACGGGCGACGCGTCCTTCCGCAGCACGCTCCTCGATGCCGCCGACCAGGCGGCCCGAATGGGCGACGTCGACCGGCTGGTGGCAGCGTGCCTGGCCAACGACCGCGGCTTCTACAGCGCCGTTGGCTCCACGGACAGGGAGAAGGTCGACGCGCTGGAACTGGCACTCGAGATGCTGCCCGAGAACCATCCTGACCGGGCGCTCGTCTTGGCCACCCTGTGCTCGGAGATCGCGCACGGGAGTCCTCTCGAGCGCCGACAGTCCCTGGCCGAGGAAGCGGTGTCCATCGCCGAGGTCTCTGGCGACGACGCCGTCGTGGTCCGGGTCCTCAATCATCTGCACGTCTCCCTCCAGGTGCCGTCCCTGCTCGAGACCACCCAGTCACGGGCCCGCGAGGCGCTGTTGCGCGCCGGGCGCATCGGTGATCCCGTCCTCCTGTTCTGGGCGGCGTGGTGGGGGGCCGAAGCGGCGGCCCGGTCCGGCGACGTCGAGGAGCTGGACCGGTGCATCGACATCCAGGCAGCGATGACCGAGCAGCTCAATCAGCCGATCTTCGCGTGGGGGCGCTCGTTCGTCCGTTCGATGCGGGCCCAGATCGCCGGGGAGACGGACCTGGCCGAGCAGCTCGCAACCGAGGCGCTCCAGCTTGGCATCGACGGGGGACAGCCGGACGCGGCCACCATGTTCGGGGGGCAGTTCAACATCGTGTGCGGTCAGCGGGGCACGCAAGGTGAGCTCACGCCGCTCATCGAGAAGATGGCCTCGGAGACCCCGGACATTCCGCCTGCGTTCTTCAAGTCCCTGCTGGCCAAGGCCCACGCAGAAGGCGATCGACTCGATCGGTCGTCGGAGCTGCTGGCCGAGATGGCCGCGGGCGGATTCGAGCTGCATCTCGATCAGTTCTGGCTCACCGGCATGGTCGCCCTCGCCGAAGCCGCCATCGAGTGCGGCGATCCGGACTCCGCCGGCCCGCTGTTCGTACTGCTCGAGCCCTGGGCGGACCAGCTTCCCGCCACGGGTGGCTCG
>CAZNLF010000050.1:0-10847 GCA_964573595.1 uncultured Acidimicrobiaceae bacterium
TCTTCGGCAGGTGGATGAAGTCGATCACCAAGGAGTGGCAGATGTACCCGGTGGGGGTGGTCTTCGGCTTGGGCTTCGACACCGCCACCGAGGTGGCCCTGCTCGCCACCACCGCCCTGCTCGCCACCCAGTCCCTGCCGTGGTATTCGATCATGTGCCTTCCCATTCTCTTCACCGCCGGAATGTCACTCATGGACACCTTGGACGGATGCTTCATGAACGTCGCCTACGGATGGGCCTTCTTCAATCCCGTTCGCAAGGTCTATTACAACCTGGCCATCACCGGACTGTCGGTGGTCATCTGCTTCTTCATCGGGACGATCGAGATACTCGGCCTGGTGCCGGAGGAACTCCACCTCCACGGCCATTTCTGGGACGACTTGGCGGGATTCAACATCAACACCGCCGGCTTCGTCATCGTCGGGATGTTCATCCTCACCTGGGTCGGTGCCCTGGCCGTCTGGCGAATCGGGAACGTGGAGGAGAAGTGGAGCGCCAATCTCGAGGTCGCCGAATCCTGAGGGTCACCTGTGAGCGCCCCGGTGGCCACGTCGGGACGCGACGGATCGAGTCTCCACGGGTCACGCCGCCGGTCACACGGCGGAGGGCACGGGTGCCGATGGTCTGGGAGCCACGGCGTCGACGGTCCCCGGGGCCACCTCAGAACGCGGAGTGACCCGTTGACAGGGTCGTCGATTGTTACGCTGGCCCGAAATGGCCGAAGACGACCGAGACTCGAACGACTTTTTTCCCACCCCGTGGCCCAAACGACGTAGCTCCCAGGCCAATGAGAGCGGTCTCCTCAGGCTCGGCGACCAATTGGCGAACAGCCAAGCACCGGAAGCTGAGCCACCTGCCCAGGATGCAGAGGCGCCGGACCGCGACGCCGACGCGCCGAAGCAGGCAGTCGGCGCACCGAAGGGGCGGGACCGCGACGCGCCGGTGGCGAACGAGTCCGGGCTCATGTCGCTCGGCGAGGAGATGGCCCGGTCGCGGAAGGGACACACCCATCGGCACGCGTCGACGGCCCGCAGCCGGCGCAGGCGCCACTTGCGACAAGGTCTCGTCATCGGGCTCGCGGTGTTGCTGATCGTGGTCCTTGGTGGAGCGGGCTACACCTACTACCTGACACACGGCCTCCACCGCGAGAAGGTCGGTGGACTGAGCTCCACCCTCACCGGCGGGCAGGAGGGTGGCACGGAGAACATCCTGATGGTGGGGTCGACATCGCGGTGTGCGCTCAAGGTCCAGAACCCCGCCTACGGCTTGTGCTCACAGGGGGTCAACGGCGTGAACAGCGACGTGATCATGATCCTCCATGCCGATCCCGTGCACCATCGACTGGCGCTGCTCTCGGTTCCGCGCGACCTGTTCATACCCAACGCACGGAGCACGGGGGCCAACAAGGTCGATGCCGGACTCTTCCAGGGGCTCACCCAGCTGGTGGCAGCGGTGGAGGAGGACTTCGGGATCCCGATCCAACACGCCGTATCCCTCAATTTCGATCAGTTCGCCAACATCGTCGGCGCCCTCGGTGGGATCAACATGCAATTCCCGGTCTCGGTGTTCGACGCCGAATCGGGCTTGAACGTGCAGGCAGCCAGGTGCGTGCACCTCGACGGGACCCAGGCCCTGCAGGTGGTGCGGGCCCGCCACCTGCAGTACGACCTCAACACCCGGAGCGAGTACGCAGAGGACTGGCCCCAGGAGAACCAGAGCGACCTGGCCCGCATACGCCGCGACCACGAGTTCCTCCGGGTGCTTGCCGCTGCCGTGGCCAAGCAGGGGCTCGGTGACCCGATCAGCGACATCAATCTGATCAACTCCGTGAAGAGCGACCTCACCTTCGACCAGTCGTGGTCGGTGGGCGACATGGCCAATCTCGTTCTCGACTTCCACGCCGTCAGCATCAACTCGGTCCCACAGCTGACCCTGCCGGTGTCGGTGGTGACCGACCCGGGCGGGGCCGGTGGCGGCTACGTCTACCAGGGATCGAGCTACGGAGACGTCGAGTTCCCCGCCCAGTCACAGGACCAGGCCACCATCGACCAGGTGCTCGGGATCGGAGCGAACACCGACTCGATGACCGGTGATCCGCTCCCCGCCCCATCGTCGGTCACCGTGTCGGTGATGAACGGCACCGGTGCCTACAACCAGGCATCCGACACCGCGGCCTCCCTGACGGCGCTCGGATTCAAGAACGTCGGGTTGGGGGACACGAGCCCCGTCGGCGACCTGGCCGAAACGGCCGTCTACTACCGCTCGCTGACGCCGGCCGACGAGGCGGCCGCCCAGCTGGTCGCCCGTTCCATGACGGGGGCGGTCACGATGGCCTACGACCCGAGCATGGTGGCCGACGGTGCCCAGGTGACGGTGGTCACCGGCACCCAGTTCGCCGTCAATCCGCCCACGGCCGGAGCGACCGGCGCGACCACGCCGACCACGCCGACCACGCCGACCAGTACGGCCACCGGGTCTACCGGAGCCACCACGGCCACGACCTCGCCGGCAGCGTCCGACATCATGGCCCCGTCCGCGGCATCCACCAACCTCCAGCCTTGGGACCCGCGGGCCTGTCCGGCCGGGGTCACCCCGACCGCGCCGGCTGCCAACCCGACCTGACGCTGTCCCCCGCCCTGGTCATCGACCGGCGACGGGGAGGACCGCGAGCGCCGTCGCTCGCCCGGCGACGGCGCCGACACCGCCCGAGTCACTCCACACCCTGGAGAGCCGACGCGGCCCGTCGTTCCACGCTCCCGTAGCCGTTGGCCCCCGCGGCAGCATGCGCCCTGGCCAGGAGCTCCCGGGCTCTCGCGGCATCCTTCGGGTCGCCTCGCCGGCTGAGCATCTCTCCCCAGAACAGGTCCCTCCTCGCCTCGCAGAACCTGGCGTCGATCCGGTCGGTGAACTCACCGGCCTCGATGAAGTAGCGCTCGGCCTGTTCGTACCGGCCGAGCACCGACGCCAGCCCGCCGAGGTACAGGGCCACGGGTTCCAGGGGCATCAGACCGTTGAAGCCCATCTGGTCGGGGTGGGGCGCGAAGAGGCGGAACAGGTGGGCGGCCGCGCCCTTGTGGTCCAGGTCGATCGCGACCTCGGCATAGGCAGTGGTCGCCTCCATCCAGCCGATGCCGACCGGCAGGGATGCGAAGCCGTCCGCCGCGGCCGACTCGAGGAGGGCGAGGGCCTCGGCCTTGTCCCCCGCTCCCAGATGGGCGATGGCCAAGGCCCCGTTGTAGTAACGGTCCATGCCGGTCTCGGAGGCGACCGCCTGGACGATCGACAGCAGCTCTCCGAGTCTTCCCTGCTGATGACGCACGATGACCATCTGTGAGCCGTAGAACGAGACGGCGTCGGGTTGACCGCAGTCGGTACCGATCTGCAGTGCCTCGGTGGACAGCGCCTCGGCCAGCTCGTGATCACCGAACACGAGGGCCTCGGACGCTTCGTGGAACTTGGTGATCCACATGAGGATCGGCTGGCGGAGCCTCTCACTCAGCGACCGCATGACGCCGAGGCAGCTGGTGGCGGTATCGAAGTCGCCCGAGACCATGGCGTTGATCCGCCGGTAGACCGATGCGAAGTAGAGGAGGTAGGGGTCCTCCAACCGCTCGGCCAGGGCCAGCGCCTCGATGGCGTCCGCCATCCGTTCCCCCAGCGTGGACAGAGCCTCGAGTGGTTGCTCCACCAGGTTGAGCACCTGCACGATGGTGGCCGGATCGGAAAGCCGGCGCGCCATTTCCTTGGCCTCGTGCGCAAGCGCCCGTCGCTCCTCCAGGGGCCTGCCGTAGGTGAGCTCGTTGCACAGGGTGGCGAGCAGCAGGGCTCGTTCGTTGCTGTCGTCGGGGGGCATGGCGTCGAGGACGGTCGTGAGGACCTCGACCTTCCGGGTGTCGACGGCGCCCAACGAAGTGAACAGGCCACGATTGTTGGCCAGCGCGGCCACCACCATCCGGTCGGTGGCCCCGAGCGGTCGCGCCTTGTCGGCGGCGTCGAGCAGGGTGTCGCGGAAGGTGGCCATGCCGGCCTGGCGTTGGGCACTTCCCAGGCCGATCAGCAGATCCACCTCCAAGAGGGGGTCCGGCTCACGCTCTTGGGCGAGCAACTGCAACGCCTGGGAGAAGTAGTGGACAGCCTCGTCGGGGGCCAGCAGCGCAAGCGCCGCTTCCGCCGCCTGGCGCGAGTACTCGATTGCCTTCCGCACGTCGATGGGCTGGGTGGCGCTGAACCAATGATGGGCGAGCTCACCGATGCGCGGACCGGGGCGGTCCCCGACGATCCGTTCCAGGGCCTCGCCGACCCGCCGGTGCGCCAGGGCCCGGCGCGTGGGGCCGAGGTCCTCGTAGAGGGTGCGTTGGATGAGCGCGTGGACGAACCGGAATTGCCCGGGAGGGTCGAGCTGCTCCCTCACCAGGTCGGCACGCACCGCCTTGTCGAGGACATCGAGGAGGAGCTCCTCCGAGGACCCGGTGCAGCGGACCAGGAGGTCGAGATCGAAGTCCTGGCCGATGACCGCCGCCTGCGAGAGCACCCGCTCGGCATGTTCGCCCAGTCGCCCGACTCGGCCACCGATGACGACCCTCAGGCTGTCCGGCAGCGGCGTGTCCTCGTGCGAGGCGGCCACCCACCGGCCGGTTTCGTCCTGGTAGATGGCGCCGGTCTCCGACAGGTGGCGCATGATCTCCCGGACGAAGAAGGGGTTGCCGTCGGTCTCGCGGAACACCGCGTGGGCCAGGCCCAGCCCGGTCGAGTCGAGAGCATGGCCGGCGGCGGCCTCCATGAGAGAGACCACACCGGTGTCGTCGAGACCGGTGAGCTCGATCCGGCTCACCGTGTTCTGCCGGTGGAGCAGCGCCATGGCATCGAGGAGCGCGTGGGAGTACGACAGCTCGCTGTCGCGATAGGTGCCCAGCACCAGCAACCGCTTGAGCTGTCCCGTCGAGACGATGTGGCGCAGGAGGAGCAGGCTCCCGTTGTCCGCCCACTGGAGGTCGTCGAACACCAGGATGACCGGGCTCCGGGACGACGCCCTGGCCAGCAGGTCCACGACGGCCCCGAACAGCAGATAGCGCTCGGTGTCGGCATCACTGGCAATCGCCGGCGGAAGGCCGGGCAGGCGGCTGGCCAGAGCCGGGACCAGCCGGGAGAGCACGGACCCGTTGGCCTCCACATGGGCGAGGAGCTCGTCCTCGGGAATGTTGGTCACCAAATGGTCGAGCGCCTCGGCGAAGAGCCGGTACGGCGTGGCGAGATCCTCCTCGCAGTGACCGAACAGGACGCAGGCTCCGCCGTCGAAGGCGGACCTCGCGCACTCCCCCACCAACGTCGACTTTCCGACGCCCGCCTCCCCTGAGACGAGCAGCACCTCACTCCCCTCTCCGTCGACGGAGCGCTTCACCGCACCGGCCATGGACTCGAGCTCGATCGACCGGCCGACGACGCTGACCGAGGGACGTGAGGCGAGTCGGTTGGGAAGTGGCACCTCTGCCGATGACCCTCCGAGAGGTGCCCACTGCACTTCGACGGTCTCGACGGGCTCGGTCAACCCCTTCAGCACCAGCGGACCGACCCCGTCCAGTGCGTGACGACTGCGTCGCCCGGCCATGGCCCGCACCACATCGGCAGCCAGGATCTGCCCGCTCTGGCTGAGGGCACAGAGCCTGGCGGCCTCGATCACCGGGTCACCGAAGTAGTCGGCATCCTCGCGGGTCACCTCTCCCCCACTCACTCCGATCCGCAGCCCGAGTTGATGGCCGCGACCCCGGTTGTCGCGCTCCACCGCCTGCTGCATGGCGACGGCGCAGGAGATCGACGCAGACGCGGAGGAGAACACCACCATCAGCCCGTCCCCGAGGTTTTTCACCTCGGTACCGCCCGCCGCGGCGATCGCCTGCCGCAGCAGCGAGAAGTGGCCGCGTCGGATCTCGTCACCGACATCAGGGGACCAGTGCTGGGCCAGGTCCGTCGAACCGACCAGGTCCGTGAACAGGATCGCCACGTTTTCCGTCGTCATCAGCGCGCCCCGCCGGGTCGGTGAACGGTGGTTCGGTCCGCTCGGGTCACCGTGCCTCCGGCCGTCATGGGCGGGCGCAGGCGGACCGCCCGGAGGGAGGCGAACGCCTCAGGGGAGGCCACCGCCGGCAGGAGGAAACCACGACGTCGCTTGGCTCGGAATCTCCACACCATCCGCCACCTCGATGCAGTCGGCCCCTGGATGACCTCGCGCCGGGAAGCTGCAGTTGCACCTTCATATCACCTGAACTGGCTGGATGCGAGAGGTTTGCTGCCGGTGGTCGGGCCATGGCCCTTCGGACTCGTCATCGTGACGCAACGGTTCCGCCCCCACCCCCGACCATCCGAACCCGATGGGAGGTCGGCGGATGGCGAAACGGCTCTCCGGGCGGATGTGGGCCCTCGCCCTGGTGGCCGCCGTCGTCAGCTCGGCTGTGTTCGTGGGGGCCCGACCAGGGGCATCGGCGGCCGTACGGGATTCCCCGCGAGCGTGCGGCCGCTGAGCAGCCGTCCCCTCGCCGGGTCACGACGTCGGGCACGCCTCCCGATTGACCGACTGGATAACGTTTCGCCATGGACGAACCGAACCTGTTGATCCTCGCTGGGCCCCCGGGTTCCGGGAAGACGACCGTGGGCCGCATCGTCGCATCCGGGTCGGCGCACTCGGCGTGCATCCACTCGGACTGGTTCTGGACGTCCATCGTCAGTGGACGGGTCCCACCGTGGGAACCCAGTGCCGACGGACAGAACCGGGTGATGATCCGCTCGGCCGTAGCCACCGCTGCCCGAATGGTGGACGGTGGGTACTCCACCGTCCTGGAAGGCGTCCTCGGGCCATGGCACTTCGACATCGTGCAGAGCGAACTCGCGGCGTACCCGGTACCGACCAACTACGTCGTCCTGCGCCCCGACCTCCGAACGTGCCTCACCAGAGCGGTGCGTCGGCGCGACGAGTGCCCGGAGCACCGTGACGCGTTGACGGAGGAGGGCCCGATCCGTCATCTGTGGGGCGAGTTCGCGGACCTCGGTCCCTACGAGCGCAACGTGCTCGACAACACCTCCCTCGACCCGGTCGAGACGGCCGATCAGGTCCGCGAACGGATGAGCGACGGCAGTCACCCGCTCCTCCCCTCGCCGCCCTGAGCCATCTCCGGACAAAGGGAACAGGACTGGCCTTCCCGGGCGCAGCACGACCCGGTGGAGATCGACTTCCGCCAGCCGGAGCGCACCGGTCTCCGCCGAGTCGACAAGTCCGGACGGCATCGGGGCCCCGTTCCGGGCGGCCGCGTGGCGAACCGTCGACAGAGCTGGACCATTGGGCCAATATGTCGTCGTGGCCAGGCATCCATCACGGCTTCCCGATCACGTCGACGGTCCCCGGATCGCCCTTCGCCGCTGGCGCCCGGACGACGTCCACGTGCTGGCCCGCTCGGTGGAACGGAACCACCACCATCTCGAGCCGTGGATGCCGTGGATGTCCGAGGAGCCACTGGCAGACGAACGCCGCTCCCGGCTCATCGACACCTGGGAGGAGAACTGGAGTAACGGTGGTGACGCCGTCTATGGCGTCTTCCTCCAGGGCGAGGTGGTCGGCGGCTGCGGCCTTCACCGACGCCTGGGGCCGTCGGGGCTCGAGATCGGCTACTGGGTCGACCATGAGCGCGTCAGATGTGGCATCGGCACCGAGATCGGACGAATGCTGACGTCGGCGGCGTTCACGGTCGTCGGGATCGACTTCACCGAGATCCACCACGACAAGGCCAACCTGCACTCGGGAAGAATCCCGCAGCGGCTGGGCTACGTCTTCGCCGGCGAATCAGCTGACCAGGTCTCCGCTCCCGGCGAGGTCGGGATCGACTGCGCTTGGCGAATGGACATCGGGGCCTGGCAGCGTTCGCATGCGGATTGACGGACCGCACCGGCACCCACCCGTTCGTGCCCGTGGCCCCAGGACCCGGGCGCCGCCTCACCCGTCGGGTCGGGTCTTGGCCCTCCTGACCGTGGGTTGTCGCTGCATCCTCAGCCTGATCAGCGCCCGCGTCCCGATGGTGACGGTGCCGATCTGGTGGGCGCCTTCGTGCCGGCGAGGCTTTTCGCACCGCTGCCACTCACCCGAGGCGAACATCTCCCAGCGGCATCTCTGGTCGGCCACACGGAGTTCGGGCATCCCGTTTCTTACCTGACTCAGATCCTTCGGGGCAAGGCCGCAGGGATGCCGGCATCCCCCACCTCGACAGCACGGCCACCGGGACGGCAGATCACCGGTTGGCAACGGGGTGGCCGGGGACTGGCCGGCCGGAAGGCCAACCCGGTGCTGCCCGCAGGACGGAGCGGGCCCGATCGCCCAGGGCAGCGGCGGCTCTCGGCACTTCCGACGATGGTGCGGCGCCCCGCCGGATCACGCCCTGTGAGCCACGGTCACGTCCCGACGAACCGATCCTCGTTCTCGTCGATCCACCGGATCAGGCCGTCCTTGTCGTCAAAATCGATCTCCCTGTCTTCATCGGTGATATAGACGGAGTGGACTCCGTCGATCACCGTTACCCCGAGCGTGATGTGCCCGTTGGGGTCGAGGCACCACGACGGTTGTGCTCCCGGCGTGGTCGACGGTTCGTATCTCCATCCGGGCCGACTCTTCAAGAGCAGCCCCACCTCATCGAACAGTTCGTCGTCAGCCGACATCGGCCACCTCCTGCTCCGGGATGGGCGCCATCGTAGGAGAGATGGCCGGCTCACGGGGCACACGATCGATCCGGTCCGGATCCCGTCGTGGCCGTCATCGAACGGGTACGAACCGACGAGCGGTCTGATGCCAGGATGACGAATGAAGGGCGGCGGAGTGCGTCGACACGTGCCACCGAGGTCGCAGGCCGAGCTACCGACCGGTCTCGCCATCGATCAGTTCACGCAGGATGTCGGCGTGCCCGGCGTGTCGCGCCGTTTCCTCGAGCAGGTGCATCAGGACCCAGCGGAGGTTCACCGGCGACCCGTCACCGACGTCTCGACACGGGTCGTCGAGGCTCCGATGGTCCCGCACGACGGCATCGATGCGCCGCCAGCCTTCCCGGTATGCGGACACGGCAGCCTGCACCGTGTCGTCAGACGTGACGCCGTCGTCCGGAGTATCAGCGTCGAGACCGGCAAAGCGCCTGAGAATCCACAGGGACTCCGCCCGTGCCATATGCTTCACCAGCCACAGGAGCGTGGTCCCGCTACCGACGGGGGATCGCCGGGCAGCGTGCTCATCGACTCCCTCGACCTTCCGAACCAGGGACTCGCGTTGGTACTGCAGGAGTGCCTGCACGGTGGCGAGCTCATCCTCGTCGAGTCGCGGCGGCTTCCGATCCGGCACAGGTGAATGGTACGGCCTGACTGGGCCAGCGTGGGCCCGGATCCCGATCTGGACCGACACTCGGGCACTCCCGCCCCGTAGGGGGTTCGGGCCACCGGATCGTCACCGGATCCGACCAACTGCCTCTGCGGATCCCCCCGACCGCCCCGCCCCTGAACGGGCGTACCGGGAAGTTGTCTCGGGGCCCCCTGCATGTCAATCTCGGACAGGTGAGGGTTCTCCGTGGCACCGTGGCACCGTGGCACCGTGGCACCGGCAACAGGCATCGGCGATCTTGCCCGGTGGATGGTCAGGTATGCAGATCTTTACGAGGAGTGCACGGGGGTCCGCCTCTACCCAGGAAGCCTCAACATCGTCCTCGACGAGGCGTACCACCTCCCCCCTGATCCGCCGATGCGCCTTCCTCCTGGCGTGCTCGGTGGAAAGGTCGGTATGAACATCGTCCCGTGCAGCATCATGGGGCTCTCTGCCTTCGTACTGCGGACCGACCAGAACGAGGCCGGGCAGGGTGACCATCCCCCACACGTGATCGAGATAGCCGCCGCCGTCTGCCTTCGCCATGTGTTCGGACTGACCGACGGCGACACGGTGACCGTCGAGATCGAAGAGGACGAATGACCCGGGATGACGGCTTGCCCCGCCCTCAAGGGTCGACCCTCCCTTCGGCCAAGAAGAAACTGGCCGGTCACCGGTCCCGGCGACACGGCAGAAGCCGCGAACGGCCTCGGAATCTAGGGTCGCCAGCCTGGATCGCGCCCGGTCAGCCCGATAAGCCGGTCGAGCAACGGGGCAGTCCCGGCCACCGGCACCGGCGGCCCGAAAAGCCCGGGGCTTCCGTTCGGGCTCTGGCGGACCGTCGATTCGACGAATCCAAGGGCAGCCCGAACCAGATCGGGCTCGCACGAGTAGGGCTGACCGCTGGAGACGGCGATGTCCCACCCGTGGACGATGACCTCGTCCAGGGCGATGACCCCCGCGAGCTCAGCCGGCACGTCGCTACCCCCGGCCTCCGTCATTCCCTCCCATGCCGAGGACGGTGCCCACGCTTCACCGAGTGCCTGCACCCGCTCGGGAATCTCGGTCCTCCAGTCGGAGCCGAGATTCGACCCATCGGGCTGGGCGGCCCGACTGCCGCCATCCAACGTCGTCTTCGTTCCGGCGGCGGCGAACACCCTGGCAAAGCCGCCCACGTGGTCCAAGAGGTCCCCGAGGTTGCTTTCCGAGCAGGGTGTAGGTGCGACCAGTTGGTCATCGCGCACAGCCCTGACGAGGTCGGCGAGCACGGAGACCGCTGGATCCAGATCGAGCATGCGAAAACGATACCCCCGGGTCGCTACTTCTACCCCGGCCGGACGGATCCAATGGCCGGTGTCGGGCACCGGCGGACACGACCGGTGGACACGACCGGGTTGACCGGACCTAATGGCCCAGACCTAGCCCTGTGCCGGCGGATTGACGACCACTCGCCGAGGACGATAGGTCA
>CAZNLF010000050.1:10947-14387 GCA_964573595.1 uncultured Acidimicrobiaceae bacterium
CAGACCTAGCCCTGTGCCGGCGGATTGACGACCACTCGCCGAGGACGATAGGTCACGGTGTACCGGTCCTCCGATTCGTCGACCAACATCGCCTCATCGACGTTGTGGACCTTGGCGAACTTACGGACGGTCGGCTTGCCGGTATCGGCGGCGAGCTCGGCCTCGGCTCGTACTTCCAGAGTGCGGAACGGGTTCTGTGGGTCGATGATGAACAGTGCGCAGTTGGGGTTCGCCCGCAGGTTCTTGTACTTCTGCCGGTCGGAGGTGATCGAGCCCTTTAGCTGCCCGTCGTCGTCCAGTAGGTATCACACCGCGGTCGATTGTGGTCGACCGTGAGCATCGACGGTGGTCAGCGTGGCGGTAAGGGGGGAGCGGAGGAGATCACGGTGGCTCTCCGGCACAACCTCGAGGATGTCTGGCACGTTGCCCTCCTGGTCTCGGGTCGTCGACAACCCAGCTGGACGGGCCCCTTCGACCAACGCTGGACACGGCTGCTTCCGGGCGGCCGGACCCTCTCGGCCACCGTCCGCTGCCGGGCCCATCGGCGGCGACTTGCCGCGTTTCTATTCTATAAATACAATCGGATTGATCATAGATATGCCCGGGTCGGGACGGTGTGCCGCGACCGTCCCGCTGAGGAGACCCATGGCTCTGGCTTCCGCCACATCCGTCGAGGCCCACCCCCTCGCTGGCCGCATCGGAGCGGTGATCGTCGGGGTGGACCTGGATGGACCGCTCAGTGACGACGCAGTGGCCGCCGTCCGTCAGGCGCTCCTCGCCCACCGGGTGGTGTTCTTCCGTGGTCAGCATCTCGACGGTGCGGGTCAGATCGCCTTCGCCTCCCGACTGGGGCCGCTGACCCACGCCCACCCGACCCTCCCGGCGACGACGGAAGACCCGGAGATCTTCGACCTCGACTCGCTGGCCGGCGCGTCGGCCAACCACTGGCACACCGACGTCACCTTCGTGGAGCGTCCCCCGACGTTCTCCGTCCTCCGTTCGGTGATCATCCCCGAGGTCGGTGGTGACACGATGTGGGCCAACACGGTCGCCGGATACCAGGACCTTCGGCCCGATCTGCGGGTCCTGGCTGAGTCGCTGCGCGCCGTCCACACCAACGGCAACGACTATGGGCGGGTCGACATCGCCGCCCTCAGGGGTCGGCTCAGCGAGGAGCAGCTCTCCTACCTCCACTCGTTCGTATCGACGGTCTACGAGACCGAGCATCCCGTCGTCCGGGTCCACCCGGAGACCGGGGAGCGCGCCCTGCTGCTCGGGGGGTTCGCACAACGCCTCGTGGGCCACCCGACCGCCGAGTCCGTGGATATCCTGCGGACGCTGCAGGCCTACGTCACACGACCCGAGAACACCGTCCGTTGGAAGTGGCGGGAGGGCGACGTCGCGGTGTGGGACAACCGCTCGACACAGCACTATGCCATCGCCGACTACGGCCAACAGCGGCGGAAGGTCCAGCGAGTGACCACCGTCGGCGAAGCGGCGGTCGGTCTCGACGGGTCAACCAGCACGGCCCTCCAAGGTGACGCCGGCCGGTACTACACCGCGGCATGACAGGTCCGTGGCCGGAGGGGCGCTCGGGGATCGCTCCGATCCGTTCGGCTGAGCCCAGTCGTCGACGCGTTCCGCCGTGCTACTCAGACGACCCGATACGCCCAGCCGACTGATCCAGTTTCGACCACAGATGACGGGCCGGGTCGTCGGTGGGAGAATGGACCGGTGATCGACCATCTCTCCATTCAATGCCGCGACGTCGCGGCGAGCGCCGAATTCTATGACCACGTACTGGCTCCCCTGGGCGGTTCGAGGGTGATGGAGTACGGGGATGTCATCGGGTTCGGCACGCCCCCGAAGCCGGAGTTCTGGCTCGGGCCCACCGTGGGCGGCGATGGTTTCCGCGAGTCCCACATCGCCTTCGTCGCCCCAAACCGGGCTGCCGTCCAGGCTTTCTTCGATGCGGCCATTCAAGTGGCGGCTGAGGTTCTTCACCCCCCAAGGTTGTGGCCGGAGTACCACCCCCACTACTTCGGCGCCTTTGTGCGTGACCCAGATGGAAACAACGTCGAAGCGGTGTGCCACTCCCCGGAGTGAGCACCGCCCCTCCGGGGTGAGTACCACCGCCCCCGAGTGAGTTCCGCCGCCCCCACCGCTGGGCTCGGGCACGGCGAACGCGGGTATCGAACCCGGGGTCTCACTCAACGGGGCATCCGCCTGTATCGTTACCTTGAGATTTGCCAATTGCGGTGGCGGGACTGAGATGCACGGCACCTGGTGACGCGAGGGGTTCCTCTATGGCGATGGATCGCCCGAGATTGAGTCGGGACGAATTGCACAACCTGTTCATCGAGGCCGGACGGGCCATCCTGCGCGAGGAGGGCCTCGGGGCTGGTGGCGACTCGCTGACGTTCAAGCGGGCTCGCGAGCGAGTCGAGGCGGACACTGGAATCCGTATCACCAATGCCTCGCTGATCGGCCGCGTATGGGAAGACCAGTTCGACTACCAGACCGACGTACTGGCGACCGCCGCGTCGGATGACAGCGCCTCCGAAATAGCGGACACGCTGCAGGATCTCGGCCCGGCCCTCATGGGCCTGGACCCCTTGTCGGAGGAGTCCCGGCGATCGACGATGCGCGAGGTGTGCCGGATCTCGGCCGCCTCCAATACGAGGGCCCTTCAGCAGTCGCCGGATTGGCTGATCTGGATCGGCATCTGGGCGGTGACGGCGGTGGGGACCCATCCGGCGCGCCGAAGCCGGATCGATGCGGCGCTCGAAGAGTCATATCGGGCGGTCACCGAACAGATGGAGGGGATCTATCAGGCGGGAATGGACTATCTCGGCTATCGGGTCCGCTCCGGGCTGACGGTGCGCCAATTCACCATCGCCATTGCCGCGTTGGCCGAAGGCTGCGTGCTCCGGGACCGTGTCGACTCCAAGCACATGAGCGGCATCAGGCGGCCGACCGGGCCCAATGGCCAGATGCAGGAATGGACGCTCTTCGGACTGGCTCTCGAAGCCCTGTCCGGTGCGTTCTTCGAACTGGACCCCGAATGGTCGCCGCCGGATGTAGGTCGTGCGACCGTGTCGAACCTCTTCGGCGCCTGATCCCCTACAGCGCAACCGTCGGGTCCCCAACTGAGCAACCATCGGGTCCCGATGACCGATGATCCGTAGCGCGCCCCCGGGTCGTTTTGCCCGGTCCCGCCAAGTCCCCAATCTTCGCAAATCAGCAGATCAGCCGGAGTGTGATTTTCGGAGCGCGGCTCGGACGGCTTGGACGCTTTAGGACCCAATGGAATGCCGGTCACTGGGAGTCGAAACGGAAGCAGTAGATGCCGAGAGTGGTGAGGATGACCACATAACCGCCGCACGCGAGCAGCGACAGCCAGTCGTGTGAATCGAAGGTTCCGACACCGACCACGCCGG
>CAZNLF010000051.1:0-10562 GCA_964573595.1 uncultured Acidimicrobiaceae bacterium
GATCTGATCGTCGAGAACGGTGACGTCACCCTGCGGGTGGAGGTGACGGGCGACGGACCGGTGGTGCTCTGCGTGCCCGGCTGGCCCGAGCTCGCCTCTTCGTGGCGTCACCAGGTGGCCCATCTCGCCGACCGTGGCTACCGGGTTGCCGCCCTGGACGTCCGGGGCTACGGCGGGAGTTCCGCGCCCCGGGAGGTCGAGCGGTACACGCTGCGGGAACTGGCCGGGGACGTGGCCGCCGTCGCCGCTGCGCTCGACGACGGACCCGTCGTGCTCGTCGGCCACGACTGGGGGGCGCCGATCGTCTGGACCACCGCCATCCGCCATCCTGACCGGGTGCGGGCCGTTACCGGACTCAGCGTTCCCCACACGCCCCCCATGCCGATTCCGATCATCGATCTCTTCGACCAGCTCTACGCAGGCCGGTTCTTCTACATGCTCTACTTCCAGGAACCCGGCGTGGCCGAGGCGGCCTTCGGAGCCGACCTGCGGGCCGCCCTCAAGCGCGTGTACTTCGCCCTCTCGGGGGGCGCGCCCGCCAACAGCCTGCTTCTCGACGCGCCCCGCGACGCCGCCCTTCTCCCACTGCTGCCCGATCCGCCCGACGGTCCGCTCTCGTTCCTCAGTGATGCGGAGCTCGACCGGATCGTCGCCACCTTCGAGCGCACCGGCCTGACCGGTGGCTTCAATCGATACCGAGCCCTCGCCCTCGATGCCGAGACGTCGGGCGACATCACCGGGGCCACGGTCGACCAGCCGTCGTGGTTCATCGCCGGCGAGCTCGATCCGGTCCGGGCGATGGTCCCCGGCGTCGACGCCTTCGCCGATCCGGGGGGTGGCTGCACCGATTTCCGGGGCTCGACCCTGATCAGCGGGATGGGCCACTGGGTCCAACAGGAAGCGCCGGCCGCGGTCAACGACGCACTGGACACCTTCCTCGGCTCGCTCTGACGAGGGGCCGCGAGCGTGCCGTTCCCCAGACGAATCGAAGAGCTGCAGACCCCGGCGCTGATCATCGACTCGAGCATGCTCGACGGCAATCTGCGGACCATGAGCGCCCGTCTGCCCGGAGCGCGCCTGCGCCCCCACGTCAAAGCGCACAAGTGCACCGAGCTGGCACGCCGCCAGTACGCGATCGGGCACCACGGATTCACCTGCGCCACCATCCGTGAGGTGGAGGGCATGGCCGCCGCCGGCCTCGACGACGACCTCCTGCTGGCCAACGAGGTCCTCGACGCCGGCCGCCTCGGCCGGCTGGTCAGGGCCGGTGCCCGCGTGACCGTCGCCGTCGATTCCCCGGCCACCATCGAGGCGGCCGCCTCCGGCGGCGTCCGCGAAGTCCTGGTGGACGTCAATGTCGGGCTGCCCCGGTGCGGTTGCGATCCCGACGACGCCGGGCCGCTGGCCGAACGGGCACGCAGGTCCGGTCTTGAGGTGCGCGGCGTCATGGGCTACGAGGGCCATGCCGTCGGCATCGAGGACCGGGAGACGCGGACCGGCAAGGTCACCGAGAGCATGGGCATACTCGCCGCCGCCCACGAGGCGGTCGGCGGGCCGGTCTGCTCGGGCGGCGGTACGGGGAGCTGGGACCTCAATACGGGCGCCAACGAGATCCAGGCGGGCTCCTACGCACTCATGGACACGGCGTACGCCAGGCTCGGGCTGCCGTTCGGCAACGCCCTCACCATCGTGGCCACCGTGATCTCCGTGAACCGCAAGGGGTGGGCGGTCGCCGACTGCGGGCTGAAGGCGCTGGGCATGGACCACGGCGACCCCTCGATGGTCGACGGGTACGCCGTGTGGTACTGCTCGGACGAGCACGTCGTCTTCTCGCCGCCCGAGGGATCCACCCTGCCGGCGGTCGGGGACCGGGTCGGCGTCCTGCCCGCCCACGTCGATCCGACGATGGCCTACCACGAGGCCGCCTGGGTGGTCGAGGGAGCAGACATCATCGACCGGTGGACCATCGACCTGCGCGGCTGGTAGCTGTCGGGTCGAACGGCACCGGCCGCCATCGCCTCGGCGCACCCGGGGGGTCAGCGATGACATCGCGGTGCTGAGGTTGGTGGCCGACCGACGTCGTGGGGAGCCGCGTGGCGCCGGCCGGATTAGCGTGCCTGCATCACATGTCGACGGAAAGGGTGGCCGTGGTGATCCGATCGGTGATGTTCGACTTCGGGGGTGTCATCAGTTCGAGCCCGTTCGACGCATTTGCCCGGTACGAGCGGGAGAACGGGCTCGACGACGGCTTCCTCCGCCGGATCAACGCCACCGACCCCGACGACAACGCCTGGGCCCGCCTGGAGCGCGGGGAGCTCGACTTCCCCTCCTTCTGCGACGAGTTCGAGAAGGAGGCTCGGTCCCTCGGGTCGGAGGTCGACGCAGTGGCGGTCATCGGGGCCCTGGCCGGCGAGATCCGCCCTCAGATGGTGGAGGCGGTACGGCACTGCTCCTCACGGTTCAAGACGGCGTGCCTGACCAACAACTTCGTGGCCCTGGAGGCGGGGGCACGACCGGACGTGGCCGAGGTGTTCGCCCTCTTCGACGCCGTCTTCGAGTCGAGCAAGCTCGGGCTGCGCAAGCCCGACCCCGAGTTCTACCGTGTCGCCTGTGAGGCGCTGGAGGTCTCCCCCGACGAGGTGGTCTTCCTCGACGACCTCGGGGTCAACCTCAAGCCCGCCCGCGATATGGGCATGCACACCATCAAGGTGGTTGGACCCGAGGCCGCCCTGGAGGAGCTCTTCGCGCTGATTGGTGGTCCCGCCCCACCGGTGGGGTGAGGCGGCGACCCACGACGGCCCGGGTGTACGTTCCAGGCCGGGGCAACGTCGATCGACTGCAGGAGAGGCACATGACGTCGAACGGAACCAAGCAACAGGCACTCGACCAGTTCGCCCGGTACATCAACCCCCAGAAGGTCCGGGTGATGAGGGCGGCGGGTCTCGACATCATCGAGGAGCGGCGCTCGGGCCCGTGGGTCTGGGACGCGGACGGCCAGCGGTTCCTCGACTGCTTCACCTCGGCCGGATCGTTCAACGTCGGCCGTCGCAACCCGCGGGTGGTGGCCGCCGCCCACGCGGCGGTCGACCGCCTGGACCACGGCAATTTCCTGCTGTGTTCGAGGGAGAAGGCCGAGCTCGCCGCCCGGTTGGCCGAGCTGGCGCCCGGTGACCTGTCGTGCACCATGTTCGCCACGGGTGGCGGTGAGGCCATCGACTTCGCCATCAAGCTCGCCCGTGGCGCCACCGGGCGGCCGCGGATCGTCTCGGCGGTCAACGGCTATCACGGCCATACCGGCTTTGCCCTCTCGGCGGGCGGGCGGGCGGCGTTCCGCCAGCCGTTCGAGCCGCTCATGCCCGAATTCGTCCAGGTGCCGTTCGGCGACATCGACGCCCTGGAGGGTGTCGTCGACGAACAGACGGCGGCGGTGCTGCTCGAGCCGATCCAGGGTGAGGGTGGCATCGTCGTGCCCCCGCCCGGGTATCTCCAAGGGGCCCGGGCCCTCTGCGACCGATCGGGCGCCCTGCTGGTCCTGGACGAGATCCAGACCGGGCTCGGCCGCACCGGGCGGTGGTGGGCCAGCGAGCACTACGGGGTCGTTCCCGACATCATGACGACGGCGAAGTCGCTGGGCGGCTCGCTGGTGTCGATCGCCGCCACCGTGTTCAGCGAGGAGCTCCGCGAATTCCTCATACCCAACCCGTTCATCCACCTGTCCACGTTCGGGGGATCGGACCTGGCCTGTGCGGTGGCGCTCGAAGTTCTGGCCGTCATCGAGGAGACCGATCTGGTCAGCCACGCCGCGGCCATGGGCGAGCGGCTCTTCGCCGGTCTGCGTCCCCTCGTCGCCAAGTACCCCGAGGTCGTCGCCGAGGTTCGCGGGCTGGGTCTCATGGCCGGTATCCAGTACACCGAGGACTCCTTCGGCCCGCGGATGTCCTACCACCTCGCCCGGCACGGCGTGCTCGCCATCTACAGCGGGAACCAGCCGGCGGTGATGCGGCTCATGCCCACCCTCGTGATCGAGGAGGACCAGGTCGACCTGCTGGTCGACGCGCTCGACCGGTCCATCGCCGACCTCCTGTCGGGGGCCGGACCCGAGGAGTCGGCGCCGGCCCGCCCCCGACGCAGACCGGTCCGTTCGGCCGGCGCCGCCACGAGCTGAGGGGCGGTCCATGGCTGAATGGGACGAGCTGGCCGAGGCGCTGGCCGACTACACGGTCAGCTGCAACGAGAACGAGCGGCTGCGGAAGATGCAGCGGGACTGGTCGAGGACCCTGCACTTCGTGTGCTCGGACAACGACATCACCTTCTCGATGGAGGTCGACCGCGGTGAGATCCTCTCGACACCCGAGGGGCATGTCGGCATACCCGACATCGTGGTGACGACCCACTCCGAAACGTTCTGCGACATGTTCTGGGGCGACCTGAACCCGGTGCAGAAGTACCTGCGCGGAGAGATCACCGTGAAGGGCTCCCAAGAGGACGTGATGCGCCTGGATGCCATCAGCTCGGTGATCTGGCCCGACGTCTGATGGGGAGCGCAGAGCCGGCGCGCCACGGCGGCGCGTCCGTGCTCCGGCGGTCGGTGGGCACCGCCACCGCCACCGCCACCTCCGCCGGGCTGGCGTTCGCCGCCATCGACTACCTGGGCGTGGTGTCGGTGCTGGCCTATGCGCCGGGGGCCACTGCGGCGGTGGCCATCTTCGTCGGCGGTCTGCTTGTCCTGTTGGTGGCGGGGATCTTCTCCGAGCTGAACGGCCTCTACCCCACGGCGGCGGGAATCCGCCTCTACCTCGGGCGGGCCGTGGGAAGCCGGACCGCATTGTCGGTGACCTTGACCTACATGACGACGGTGGTCCTGGTCATCGCGGCCGACGCCTTCCTGATCGGGGCGGCCGTCCGCCACGTGCTCCACGAGCCGGCGGCACTGGCCTATGTGTGGATCGCCGTCCTGTTGGGCGTGGCCCTCGTGGCGAACCTGCGGGGCGTTCGGCTGGCGGGATGGGTGCAGACGGTCGTCACCTACTCGGTGCTCTCGGGGACCGCCGTGCTCTCGGTGGTCGCCCTGTTCCACGTGGGGGGCGCCTTTCGGCACCCCTTCGACCTGTTCGGCCGGGGAGGCTTCTCGGGCGTACAGGCGGTGGCCTTCGCCCTGTTCCTCTACGCCGCATTCGAATGGGTCACCACGACCGCCGAGGAGGCCAGGACGCCCAAGGTCATCACCCGGGCGCTGTTCATCGCGCCGGCCCTGATCTGGTTGGTCTCGACGCTGTTCGCCCTGGCGTTGGCCCACCTGGTGCCGTTCGCCCGTTTGCACGGGAGCGCCTACCCCCAGCTGCTGTTGGGCCAGGCGGCGCTGGGCACCGTCGGCGAGCTGTGGATGCTGGCCCTCACCGTCCTCACCGCGCTCAACACCTTCAACGGCGGCTTCCTCGTAGCGTCCCGCTTCATCTACGCCGCGGCCCGCGAGGGGACCCTGCCCCGTCAATTCGCCCGCTTGAACCTGAAGGCCGTCCCGTGGTTGGCGGTCACCACGTTGGCGGTCGGCTCGGCGATCGTGGCCGCCGTGGTCTTCGCCACCGGGCAGTGGCTGCTTCTGGTGTCGGTGGGGGCCGCCATCGAGTCGGGGATCTACGCCATCGCCTCACTGTGCCTGTTGATCCTGCGCCGCCGCGAGACCCGTGAGCGCCCGTTCCGGCTGGTCGCCGGCCGCCCCCTGGCTGCGTTCGGGGCCGCCCTGTTCGCCGTCCTGTTCGTGGCCACCGGTTTCTCCGACCCCAAGGACGCCCGCCACTTCTCCGTCGCCCCGATCGGCGTCATCGCCGTACTCGGGGCACTGGCCACGACCTACGTCCTCGTCTTCGTGCCCAGACTGCAAGCGGCAGCCGCCGCCCGGGCGGCGACGAGCCGACCACGACGGCGTCCCGGTCGACCGACCGGTGAGGGGCGAGGTGCGGCGCCGGCCACGGACTCCGGGGCGCCGTCGGGCGCCTGAGCCCATCGTGCTCCAGCAGTTCGGCGCCGACGGGCATGGGTGGGCGACGAGGGCCGGGGTAGCGTTCTCCGCATGGACGACCCGTTCGGACCGCCGCCCGAACATCCCTGGCGCCGGGTGTCCCCACGCCTCGCCCGCATGAGGCGGGCGGAACTTGCGGCGGTCGGGGTGCCGTTGGTCGGTGGAGCGACCGGGGCCTTCTTCCTCGTGTCGGCGGAGGCCGCGGTCATCGTGGGGACGGTGGGAGTGGTGCTCCTGGGCCTGGGTTGGGTCTCCATCGGTCGGAACCTGCGATCGTGGGGTTACGTGGAGCGATCCGACGACCTGGTCGTCACCCACGGGGCGATGTTCAAGCGGCTCTGTGTGGTGCCCTACGGGCGCATGCAGCTGGTGGACGTCGAAGCCGGACCGATCGAGCGCGCCTTCGGCTTGGTGCGGGTGAAGCTCCACACGGCGGCGGCCACCACCGACGCCAAGGTCTGCGGGCTCACCCCGAATGTGGCCTCCGAGCTCCGCGACCGGCTGACCCAGCTGGGTGAGGCCCACGCCAGTGGGCTCTGAGCCACCGGGGGACGCGACACCGGGCGCGTCGGGCCCGCAGCCCCACCGGGCGGACCGGGGGGACCCCGGCGACGAGACGTTCAAGCTCCACCCGCTCACACCGCTCGCCCTCGGCGGCAGGATCCTCGGGCTCCTGGTCGTGTTCGCCCTGTTCAGCCTGGGCGGACAGCGGGCGGGTGAGGGCGGTGGGCCGAACGTGACGGCGCTGCTCATCTACGTGGGCCTGGCCGCGCTCGTGGTGGTACGCGGGCTGGTCGCGGTGGCCGTCACCCGTTACCACCTGCACGGCGGGGAACTCCGGATCGAAAGCGGACTGCTCCAGAAGCGTTCGAAGCGTGTGCGGCTCAACCGGGTGCAGAGCGTCGACGTGCTCGAGCCGTTCACCGCCCGCATCTTCGGGCTGGCGGAGGTGAGGGTCACCACGGCCGGCACGGAGCGCTCGGCGGTGCGACTCCGCTTCGTCTCCCGTCCGGTGGCCCGGCAGCTCCGGGCCGACCTGCTCAGCCGGTCCGCGGGAGGGGTCGAGGGGGTGGAGGAGGCGCCCGAACGACCGGTGGTCGCGGTTCCCCACGGTCAGCTGATCCGGGCCGTGCTCCTCCAGACGATCTCGTGGCGGCTCGTTCCGCTGCTGATCGGGCCGCTCCTCGCCTTCGTGGGCCAACAGAACAGCCACCGTGCGACCTCGGGTTTGGGCATCGTCTTGTTCCTGTGGTTCGCCGTCTTGATCCTCCACGCCATCTGGCAGCGGGTCACCACCCTGTGGGACTTCACCGTCACCGAGTCGCCCGACGGCCTGCGGATCCGCCACGGACTGTTCTCGACGAGTCGCCAGACCGTCCCCCCCGGCCGGATCCAGGCGATCCTCGTCCATCAGCCGATGGCCTGGCGCCTGTTCGGCTGGGCCCAGGTCCGGATGAACGTGGCCGGCTACGTCGGAAACAGCAATTCGAAGGCCACGGTGCTGCTGCCCGTCACGGACAGGGAGTACGCACTGGCGCTGGTCGGCTGGCTGATGGGTGGGGTGGACCTCGATGCGGTCCCGCTGGACCGACCTCCCCGGCGGGCGGCGTGGCGGGCACCGCTGTGGTGGCGGCGGCAGCTGGTGGGATCCGACGAGTCGGTCTTCGTGGCGCAGCACGGGCTGTTGTCACGGACGATCGACGTGGTTCCGCACGAGCGGACCCAGAGTGTGCGCCTGACCAGTGGGCCCCTGCAGCGGGCACTCGGACTGGCGACCGTGCACCTCGACTCGACCCGCGGCCCGGTGAAGACACGGGCGGCAAACCGCGATGCACTCGCCGCCCGGAGCATGCTGGACCGTCAGGTGGACAGGGCCAGGAAGGCCCGGTTGCGCCAGTGGGAGCCGACGTCGCTGCCCACCTGAGCCCCGGCGACGCCCGGAGCGGCGGCGTAGTTTTGGGGAGACGCGGCGCCCCACCGCGTATCGGACAGGAGGACCATGGCCGGCTACCCGAGGACGACCACCCGCCTCAACCACATCGAACCCGTGCCACGACGCATACGGGCCGAGCACGGGGGCGAGATGCTCCTCGACACGACGGACGCCCTCTACGTCTGGGAGTGGGCCAACTACCCGCAGTACTACATCCCGCGCCGAGACGTCCGCGAGGATCTCCTGGTCACCGAGGGCGTGACCGAGGAGTCACCCCGCGGGACGGTGCGCCTGTACTCGTTCGCCTCCGCGGCGGAGCCGCACCCGGCACCGGTGGGCCGGGTGCTCGTCGACCCCGTCCGCTCCGAGCTGGCCGACACCTTCCGGTTCGAGTGGGACGCGCTGGGCGGATGGTTCGAAGAGGACGAGGAGGTGTTCGTGCATCCGCGGAACCCGTACTCGCGGGTCGACGCCCTCCGCTCCACCCGCGCCGTGCGCGTGGAGCTGGACGGGGTGGTGCTCGCCGAGTCGTCCTCTCCGGTCATGGTCTTCGAGACCGGCCTCCCGACCCGGTACTACCTCAACCGGACCGAGGTGGGGTTCGAGCACCTGGTCCCGAGCCCGACCGTCACGGGCTGCCCGTACAAGGGGACCACCTCGGACTACTGGTCGGTGCGGATGGGTGGGGTCGTCCACGAGGACCTGGCCTGGAGCTACGCCTTCCCAACGCGCCAGCTCCTCCCCATCGCCGGGCTGGTCTCCTTCTACAACGAAAAGGTGGATGTGTACGTGGCGGGGGGGTTGGAAGAGCGCCCGAGGACCCACTTCTCCGACTGACCACGGCGTCGGCCGGCCCCCCGGTCGTGCTCCGGTCGGCACGGCTCTACGCTGGGCGTCGGCATCCGAGAGGAGGGTCCCATGACGACGATCTCCGGTGAGTCCGGGACCCGGGGTGCTCTGGACGGCCCCCCCAGGAGCGGAACGGCGACCGACTGGACCGCGGACGCCCGATTCTTCGAGTACTCGACCGCCGCCGACCCGATCGGCTCCGGTCACACGACGAAGGTTCCGATCGTGACCTTCCCCAGCACGCTCTACCGCGACGGGCCCTCCCGCGTCGTGCCGCTCGACCTCTCCGCCGAGCTCGGGATCACGACGGGCCCGGCGACCAGCCCCGGCCTGCTGGCCAGCTTCCTCCGGATCGAGGCGGGGGAGGAACTCACGCTCGGTCCGGACGCCACGTCCCAGCTCCTCTATGTGATCGGGGGTCGCGGTCACACGACCCTGGCCGGGACGGGCGACGTGATCGCTTGGGAGGAGGGCGACTTCGTCACCCTGCCGGCCGCCGGGGACGGGCCGCCCGCGGCCACCCACCACGCCGTCGACCCGGCCACGCTGTACTGGGTCCATGACGAGCCACTCCTCCGGTATCTGGGGGTTCGGGCGGCCGGGCCGAGGTTCCGTGCCACCAAGTTCCCGCGGGCTGCTGCCGAGGCCGAGCTGCAGGCCATCGCCGCAGCGCCGGGGTCCGGCGCCCGGAGCCGGGTGAGCGTGCTGTTGGCCAACGCCGCCCAGGAGCAGACCCTGACCATCACCCACGTGCTGTGGGCCATGTTCGGGCTGCTCCCCACCGGGCAGGTGCAGCGTCCCCACCGGCACCAGTCGGTGGCACTCGATCTCATCCTCGGCTGTGAGCCGGGCTGCTACACCCTGCTCGGCACCAGGGTGGACGAGGAGGGGGAGATCATCGACCCGATCAGGGTCGACTGGGAGGCCGGGGGTGCGTTCGTTACGCCGCCGGGCCTGTGGCACGCCCATGTCAACGAGTCGGGCGCACCCGCCCATCTCGTTCCCATCCAGGATGCGGGGCTGCAGACGTACCTCCGGAGCCTGGACATCCGGTTCGTCCCACCGGCCTAGGTCCTGGGCGAGGCCGGCCGGGCCGGCGCGCCCGTGGAGCGCGCCCGTGGAGGCGCATCCGTGGACCGGCAGCTCCCTCGTGCCGGACCGGTCGAAGTGGGGACCAACGGGCGGATGGCGGCAGACGGCTTGGATCCCGACCGGCGTGGTCTGCCATGCTTCGCTGCATGTTCGACGACCTCCTGCAGGCCAATGCCCGCTACGTGAAAGAGTTCGCCCTGGCCGGCGTGCCGGCCCGGGCAGCAAAGGCGTTCGCGCTGGTCACCTGCATGGACAGCCGGATCGAGCCCCTGGCCATGCTGGGCCTGGTGCCCGGCGACGCGAAGATCCTCCGGAACGCCGGCGGCCGGGTCACTCCCGATGTCCTGCGTTCGCTCATCCTGGCGACCAACTTCCTCGGTGTGACCCGAATCGCCGTGATGCAGCACACCAACTGTGCGCTGGCCCACCGGACGGACAGCGACGTCCGATCGGACCTTCCGGCCGGTTCGGAGGGGTTGGCCGCGCAGTGGGAATTCCTGACCATGCCCGACCCCGACGAGGCACTGCGTGTCGACGTCGACGCCGTGCGCTCCTGTCCGCTGCTCCCCGATCCCGTGCAGGTGGAGGGATGGCGCTACCGGGTGGAGACCGGCGAAGTCGTGAGGATCCACCCCTTCACCGCCTGATCCCGGGCGCCCGGTTGGCGCC
>CAZNLF010000051.1:10662-14273 GCA_964573595.1 uncultured Acidimicrobiaceae bacterium
TGCTCGCGCTGATTCCGGTGTTCGTCCAGTGGGTGCGGTTCGAGGAGCGGAAGGCAGCCCGCTACGACGCCCAGATGGATGCCGAGCTGGCCGCCCGGTCCGCAGGATCCACCACCTTGGGCGAGCTTCCCGTCACCGAGGCGTAGAGGGCCGCGGCTACGGGCTCGCCGTGACGCGGCTACGAGTTCGCCGTGACGCGGCTACGGGCTCGCCGTGACGCGGCTACGAGCTCGAAGCCGGCGTGAATGTGTACGTGAACGGGACGGCGGTCGGGGCGTTGTAGTAGACGGCCTTCTTGTCCATGGTGACGGCGACCACGACCGCCGACGAACCGACCTCCACGGTCATCGCCCCGTTGGCGGGGAAGGTCAGCAGCTTGCCGGCGGGCTGGACTCCGCTCACCAGTGGCACCGAGGACTTGGAGCTGGTGACCTGCACCCAGCACCGGCCAGAGGTGGAGACCGCCACGGCGAACTTGTCCGAGGCGACGGTGTAGGAGGCGCTGGACGCGCCGGTTGCCGTCTGGACCACCTTCGACGCCTGGTGGGTCGCCGGCACCGTCGTCGGGCTCGCCGAACCGGTGCCGCCAGGTTGGTGGACCTTCAGGATGTGGGCCTGCACCAGCCACTTGGGCTGGGATCGGTAGATGACGAAGCCGGCGGCCGTGACCAGTACCAGCGTCGCGGCCACCCAGGTGAGCACTTTGAGCGAGGTGGGCGCCCGCAGTCGCCGGCGGGCCTTGGCCACAGCCCGCCTGCTCTGCTTCAGATCGTGCTTGGGGACGACGGGGAACGTCCCGGTGGGGGGCCCGGTCGTCATCATTCCGTAGCCGTAGGCGCCCGACCCGGTCGGTGGGCCGCTCGACCCGCCGCCGACCTTGGGCACCTCGCCGGTCTGGGTGAATGCCCTCAGGTGGTCCGGCCCCGAGGTCACGGCGGTCACGACGGTGGTCACAGCCGCCCCGCTCTCTGTGGGAGCGTCCGGCCTGGGCGACGGGCCGACCGCCGACCACGCGTCGATCATCCGGAGGGCGAGCGCGTCCCCGTCCAGGCCCAGGAAGGCCGCGTAGCGACGGAGCGTGGAGAGGGCCATGGCCTGATCGGGGAGCCTGGAGAGGTCGCCGTTCTCCAGTGCCTCGATCTGGGTGATGGGCCGACTCAGCCGATCGTGCACCGTGAGCAGGTCGAGGCCGCGCTCCTCCCTGCTGTTTCGCAGCAAGAGCCCGATCGCCTCGGCGGAGGAGGCCACAGTTTCCTCTTCGTCTTCGCGTCGGCGTGTGGTTCCGCCGCGTGGCCGGATCACGTGCAGTCTCCTGACTTTCCCCAGGCCGTAAGCGTACCTGTTTACCAGCTTTCTTCGACACATCGGCCGCCCAGCTGAAGGGCGCGCCCCGGCCGTCGGAACCGGGGCGACTCCCGGCGGTGCTCAGGAATGTTGCGAGCGCAACTAGTGTTGGGAGGACAAAGGGATGTCGCAGGGCCATGATGGGCGGAGCGACCACCTGAGAGAAGCAACGGAGGTTGGCCATGCCGGCGGTGACCGTGGACGATGTACTGGCACTTGCCAAGGTGGAGCCCTCGGCGACGGGCGCCCAGCGTCCGGTGCTGTCGGTGACCACCGCACCCTCGGGATTCGAAGGCGAGGGATTCCCGGTACGGCGGGCATTCGCCGGTGTTGACCGGCGCCATCTCGACCCTTTCATCCACATGGACCAGATGGGAGAAGTGGAGTACGCCCCCGGCGAGCCGAAGGGGACGCCGTGGCACCCCCATCGGGGCTTCGAGACTGTGACCTACATGATCGACGGCACGTTCCAGCACCAGGATTCGATCGGCGGGGGAGGCCTGATCACCAACGGCGACACCCAGTGGATGACCGCCGGCGGCGGGATCCTCCACATCGAGGCGCCACCCGAGGAGCTGGTGGTGAGCGGGGGACTGTTCCACGGTGTCCAGCTGTGGGTGAACCTCCCACGGGCCGACAAGATGATCGCCCCGCGCTACCAGGACATCGGGTCGTCCAACGTGGCGCTCCTGGCGTCGCCGGACGGCGGGGCGCTCTTTCGGCTCATCGCCGGTGATCTCGGCGGGCACGCGGGGCCGGGGTCGACCCACTCGCCCATGGCGATGGTGCACGCCACCGTGTCCCCCGGAGCAACAGTGGACATCCCCTGGAACGAGGAGTTCAATGCCCTCGTGTACGTACTGGGGGGGAACGGGAAGGTGGGGACCGACGGCCGCCCTGTCCGGACCGGCCAACTGGCCGTCTTCGGCGACGGCGGCGCCGTGACGATCGCCGCCGACGCCACCCAGGACTCCCGTACCCCGGAGCTGGACGTGCTGATCCTCGGCGGGCGTCCGATCGGGGAGCCGGTCTACGCCTACGGGCCCTTCGTCATGAACACCCGCGAGGAGGTCGCACAGGCGTTCGAGGACTATCAGGCCGGTCGACTGGGCACCATCCCCGCCGATCACATCGGCTCGTAGCGGGCGACGCCACCGACGGCCGGATCGGGACTCCGGCGGGGAGTCTCGAGAACGAAACGGCCCGTCCGGTTCAGTTGTTCGGAGGGGAGGGGGTCGCCAGGTGTGCCGGGCGGCCGACGACACGGACACCACCACCACCCGGGGTGCGGCCGTTGTGGGCGGTGTCGACGACCACCGCCGGCCGGTTTTGCTCCCGCCCGATCAGCCGCAGCTCGTCCGGCCGGAGGCGCAGGGTGTCGTACCAGTAACGGACCGTCCAGGTGGGCCAGTTGTTGGTCACCCGGCCCGATGCCGTCTTGTACCAGCTCTTGCAGCCCGACACCCACACGGTCGAGGCCACCATCCGCTGGGTGCGCCGGTCGTCCCGCTCGTAGGCCGTCTCCCCGACCTCGACCCGTGGCGCCGCCCGCCCCTCGGACCGCCCGGCGAGCGCCCGGGTCTGGACGGCAAGGGCCTGCAGGACCAGGTTGAGTTGCCGTTCCACCATGAACAGGATCGAGTTGTGGCCGAGGTTGGTGTTGGGCCCGTAGAGGAGGTAGCAGTTGGGGAAGCCGGCCACGGCCGTGCCCAGGTAGGCCCGGGCGCCGTCCTTCCACTCTTCGGCCAGGCGGCGACCGGCCACGCCGGTGATCGGGATGTGGGCCAGGAAGTCGGTGGTCGAGAAGCCGGTCCCGAAGATGAGGACGTCGGCCGGGTGCCGCTCGCCGTCGGAGGTGACGACGGCATCGGTCTCGATGTGGTCGATCGGCACTTCGACGACCCTCACCGCCGGGCGCAGTAGAGCCGGGTACCAGTCGTTGGAGATCAGGATCCTCTTGCAACCGATCGGGTAGTCGGGAACCACGGCCCGCTCGGGCAACCGGTCGGAGACCACATCGGCACGGATCCCCTTTCTGAACAGCTCGCCCAGCTTGGCGCCCATCCAGCTGTCCTGTCGGAACCACAGCCACCGGACCTCGAGGGACCAGTAGATCCACCACCGGTACGCCCGTTCCACCACGGCGGAGCGGACGAGGAGCGACCGAGTGCGACCGTCGTAGGGACGGTCCTTTTTCGGCCCGACGTAGTTGGGGCTGCGCTGGAAGACGGTGACCCAGGCGGCGCGGTCGACCACGGGCGGAACGA
>CAZNLF010000052.1:0-14232 GCA_964573595.1 uncultured Acidimicrobiaceae bacterium
GGTCCAGTACTACGAGATGATGGGCCACCGCGGCATCTACGCCGACGGGTGGAAGGCGGTGACCCGTCACCAGCCGGGCGTACCCTTCGACGAGGACCGCTGGGAGCTCTACCACCTCGCCGAGGACCGCTCGGAGTGCAACGACCTCGGGCCCTCGATGCCCGAGAAGGTCGCCGAGCTCATCGAGCTGTGGTGGTCCGAGGCCGAGGAGCAGGGCGTCCTGCCCCTCGACGACCGGACCATCGAGCTGTTCGCCACCCGGTACCGCGAGCACTCCCCCCATCCGCCGAGCCGGCGTTACTCCTACTTCCCGCCCATGTCACCGCTGCCCGGCCAGGTGGCGCCCTCCCTCGGTGGCCGGGGCTGGGACCTGTCGGCCACCATCGACCGGCCCCGGGGGGCGTCCGGCGTCCTCTACGCCTCGGGGACGGAGAACTCGGGGTTGAGCCTGTTCGTCGAGGACGACCATCTCGTCTTCGACTACAACTGCTTCGGAGACCACCACGTCGTCACGTCGGAGGGTCCCGTCCCCGAGGGCCGTTCCGTCGTCGGGGTCCAGTTCCGCCGGATCGGGCCGGGCGGGGAGGCGACACTCGTCCTCGACGACGTGCCGGCCGGCTCCCTGTCGGTCCCGTTCGCGATGACCATGATGTCCAGCGTCGGCCCGAGCGTCGGCTACGACCACGGTTCGCCGGTCAGCGATCGGTACGCCGCGCCCTTCCCGTTCGAGGGGGTGCTCGACCGGCTCGACATCACCCTGATCCGCCAGTCGCCCGAGGCGGACACCGCGCAGGCCGAGGCGGCCGAGCGTGCCGCCATGACCCGACAGTAAAGCCGCTCAGCCGGTGAACCTCGCCGAGGCGCCGGCGTCGACGTCAATGACCGATCCCGTGATGTAACGCGCCGCGTCGGACGCCAGGTACACCACGGCGGCCGTGATGTCCTCCGGCTCGATCCACGGCACCGGCTGCACGTGGAGGGCGGCCATGCCCGGTGCCACGTCCTCGCGGGTGGGGTGGTCGAGATCGGGCCGCATCAGCCCGTAGAGCACGTCATTGTGGATCATGGGGGTGGAGACGTTCCCCGGGGCGATGGCGTTCACGGTCACCCCGAAGCCGGCCAGCTCGTAGGCGACCGACTTGCACAGGCCGATCACCCCCCACTTGGACGCCACGTAGGCGGGGATGCCCGGGTTCGAGGACCGTCCCATCATGGAGGAGATGCCGATGATGCGACCCCAGCACTGCCGGCGCATGTGGGGGGCGCAGGCGCGCATGGCATTGAACACGCCGGTCAGGTTGGTGTCGATGGTCTCGTCCCACTGGGCGGCGTCCATGGTGCAGATCGAACCCAGCGTGGAGATCCCCGCGTTGGCGACGAGGATGTCCAGCGAGCCCAGCTCCGATCGCACGCCGTCGGCGAACTCGACCATGGCCTCGAGGTCGCGCACGTCGGCCACCGCCGACAGGCACCGGCGACCCTGCTCTTCGACCAGGCGCACGGTCTCCGCGAGGTCGTCGGGCCTCGACAACGGGTAGCCGACGCTCTCGAGGTCACGGCACAGGTCGGTGACGGCCACGTCGGCGCCGAGGCGGGCCAGCTCCTTCGCGTGGCTCCTCCCCTGGCCGCGGGCAGCACCGGTGATGAGCGCCACGCGGCCGGCGAACGGGGCACCTCCGCCCGCCTCGGTCCGTTCGGTCGGTTGGGTCATCAGTCCCTCCTGGTTCGTCGTGGCCGGCACCCGCAGCTCCGGCCCGGCGATCCTACGACTGCTGCCCCACCCTTCCCCTGTCCATCCGTCCCGGCCGGCCTCCAGCCCTCCCGTCGTGCCGGCTCGTTCCCCTTCCGGCCGCACCGGCCATCAGGCGGTGCGGCTCCACGATCGGAGCACCTGTCGGTATCGCCGGTCCCATTCGTCGTAGCGGCGACGCAGCTCGCGGCCCGGCCACCCGGCGGGCAGGAGCTCCTCGGGGAGGAGGGGGTCCGCCTGGAGGTGCCGGAGCACCGATGCCGAGAGCACGAACCCCTCGGCGAGATCGGCCGGCGCGGTGGGACGGGACCCCTCGAGCAGGTCCACGAGGTCGCGGGCCGCTGCCGCCCAGCCCTCGAGGTCCCACAGCCGGCCGGCCAGGCCGGCCGGATCACCGTCGGGGGTGCCGTGGAAAAGGCACACACCGCGATCGACCGCGGGGTCGGGGACCAGGTCGACGTTGTCCGGACGCACCCAGACGCCCTCACGCTGCTCGGCGAGCCTGGCGCGACCGAGTCGCTTCCTCCGCGCCGACCTGTCCTCGGCGGCGACACCGGTCGCGGTCACCACCGCGATGCGCCACCCACCACCCCATGGCCTCGTCTCCCCCCGCCGGCTCAGCGTCTGGCGGTCCTGGCGCTCGAGGAGATGGCCGGTCAGCCGGTAGCGGCCGGCTCCGTCGGTGGTCGCCTCCCCGTGGGCCACCATGCGGCTCAGGGCCACCCGGGAGCGGTTCTCGTTGATGCCGAACAGACCGGCGAGGTGCACGAGGTGGGCCACCGGGAGCTCGGGCGGCTCTTCGCCCAGAAGTGCGCTGGCCAGGACCGACCGGGCGGTCATCGTGCCCTTACCCTCTTGAATCATCTGTCCGATTTCTGTAATGTAGCGGCATGGTGACCACCATGGTGGCCGATCCCACCTCCAGGCCGGAAGTGCTCCCGACCGACCGGCTGCTGGAGAACGGCGTGGCCCGACCCGAGATCCGCCCTGCACTCCGACGGATCGACGACCGGCGCAACGCGGTGTCCGTAGCCCTGGTGTGGCTCTGGGTCGTGCTCCTGATCGGTGGCGCCGTCTGGATCGGGAACCCCCTCGCCTATCTGGCCGCCTTCGTCCTGATGGGCCCGATGTACGCCCGGTTCGCCATCCTCATGCACGAGTCCGCCCACAAACTCCTGTTCACCAACAAGCGGGCCAACGACTGGGTCGGCACCTGGCTCATCGCCTATCCGACGTGGACGCCGATCTCGATCTACCGCCGGGGCCACTTCGCCCACCACAAGCAGGAGTTCGGACCGAACGAGCCGGACATCGCCTTCTACGGTGGCTACCGGTGCGACCGCGCCTCCCTCACCCGGCGGCTGGTCCGTGACGCCGTCGGCATCTCCGGCTGGAAGAACTTCACCCCCCTGTTCCGGGCACTGAAGCACCCGGCCAGTCGGCGGGTGGCGGCATCCATCCTGGGCGTGCAGGTGGTGCTGTGGGCCGTCATGTGGGCGGCCACCGGCCGGTGGTGGATCTACCCGCTGCTGTGGTGGCTGCCGTGGATGACCCAGTGGCGCGTGATCAACCGACTGCGGGCCATCGCCGAGCACGGGGGCCTCGAGGCCAGCCCCGACCGCCGTGTCACCACCCACAACGTCCGCCAGTCACTGCTGGCCCGGTTCTGGTTCGTTCCCTACAACACCGGGTGGCACCTCGCCCATCATGTGGACATGGGGATCCCGTTCCGCAACCTCCCGGCCTTCCACGCCGAGCTGGAGCGGGCCGGCTACATCACCGACGGCCTCACCTATCCGAACTACCGGTCCCTGTGGAGGGCACTCAGTTCCGCTTGAGTCACCCGCGGTGCCACCCGACCGGCCCGGTTCGCCCGACCCGGCCCGGGATGCCGGCGCTCCGCCCGTCGGTGCAACCTCGGACCGGCGCATCACCCCACGTTCAGACCCGACGGTCCCGCAGCCTCCGGTAGCGGCGGACCAGGGCCGACGTGGAGCTGTCCTGACCGCTCAGGTCCGGGGGCGTCGGGCTGGTGAGGGCCGGGGCCAGCTGCATGGCCATCACCTTGCCCAGTTCGACACCCCACTGGTCGAAGGAGTCGATGCCCCACACCGCCCCCTCGGTGAACACCGTGTGCTCGTAGAGGGCGACCAGCTGCCCGAGCACCGACGGGGTGAGCTTCGGGGCGATGATGGTGGAGCTCGGATGGTTGCCCCGCATCACCTTGTGGGGGACCAGCGCCGGATCGGTCCCGTCCGCCGCCACCTCCTCGGCGTTCCGCCCGAAGGCGAGGACCTTGGCCTGGGCGATGCAGTTCGACATCAGGAGGTCCTGTTGCTCGCCCGACTCGTGGGTGGACTCGGCGAAGCCGATGAAGTCGGCGGGGATGAGCTTGGTCCCCTGGTGGATGAGTTGGTAGAAGGCGTGTTGGCCGTTGGTGCCCGGCTCTCCCCAGAAGATCTCACCGGTCTGTCCCCACACCGGGCTCCCGTCGCGCCGGACCGACTTGCCGTTGGACTCCATGGTCAGCTGCTGCAGATAGGCGGGGAAGCGGGCCAGGCGCTGGCTGTAGGGGAGGACGGCGTGGGTCTCCGCTCCGAAGAGGTTGTTGTACCAGACGTTGAGCATCCCCTGGATGGCCGGCATGTTCGTCTCGAGCGGTTCGTGGCGGAAGTGCTCGTCGATCAGGTGGAAGCCGGCCAGCATGTCGGCGAACGCCGCCGGTCCGATGGCGACCATGAGGGAGAAGCCGATGGCCGAGTCGTAGGAGTAGCGACCTCCGACCCAATCCCAGAAGCCGAACATGTTGGCCGGGTCGATGCCGAACTCCCTGACCGCCGGCAGGTTGGTGGAGACGGCGACGAAGTGCTTGGCCACCGCGTCGTCCCCGGCCCCGAGGCCGTCGAGCAGCCACCGACGTGCCGCCGACGCGTTCGTCAACGTCTCCAGCGTGGTGAACGTCTTCGAGCTGACCACGAACAGCGTCTCGGCCGGGTCGAGGTCGATCGTCTTGTTGTACAGGTCCACCGGGTCGATGTTGGACACGAACCGGCACTCGATGTCCCCGGTGGCGTAGTCGCGGAGCGCCTCGTAGGCCATGGCCGGCCCGAGGTCGGACCCGCCGATGCCGATGTTGACGACGGCCCGGATACGCCGGCCGGTGGCGCCGGTCCATTCGCCGGTGCGGATGGCGGTGGCCACGCCGCCCATCCGGTCGAGCACCTTGTGCACCTCGCCGACCACGTCCCGCCCGTCCACCTCGAGGTGGGCGTCGCGCGGCATGCGCAGGGCCACGTGGAGCACGGCCCTGTCCTCGGTGGTGTTGATGTGGCGGCCGTCGAACATGGCGTCGCGCCGGTCCTCGACACCGGCCCGCCGGGCCACCGCCATCAGCGCCGGCAGTGTCTCGGCGGCGATCAGGTGCTTCGAATAGTCGAGGTAGAGGTCCCCGGCCACGACCGACATCGAGGTGCCACGGTCGGGATCCTCCGTGAAGAGGTCACGGAGGTGCCGGTGACGCAGGTCGGCCGCCTGGCCGGCCAGCTGCTTCCACTCCTCGGTCGCCGGGAGATCCACCAGCGGCCCCGTCCCCTGTCCGTTCGGGCCCATGCCGTCACACTCTCGTTCTCGTCGCACTCGCTCCGCCGGAGAAGATTACCCACCATTCATCTTTTGGAGACGTGCGCATTGCCATTCGTTCACCTGGGCTTCGTAGGGTGAACTGGGATGACAGCGAGCCACGACTCCGGGTGCCCACGCCCCGGGCGCCCGACAGCACGAGCCGGATGCCCGGTGGGCCGTCCACGGGCACCGGGCAACCCGTCGGCGCTGCGTCCGGGGTCCTGGCCTCCCCCGCCTCTCGCAGCGACACAACCGCCGCCGGCACCACCGGTGGGGTGCCCCGGTCGGAGGTCAGCAGCCCGGGTCCGGCGGTGCGGCCACCGTTCCGGGCTCTGCGCCCTGTTCCGAGGAGCAGGGGTGTTCCGGAGAGCCGCGGTCGACCGGTGACCGTTGCTCTCCGCGAGGTCGAGGATGGTGGGCTCCCCCCCACCGGGCACCCCACCATCCTGATCATCGACGACGACGCCTGCTCGAGGGACTCGTTGGCGGCCACGCTGTCGGTCGAGGGATTCGACGTCGTGGCCGCGGGAGGGGGTGGAGAGGCGATCCCGTTGGTCCTGTCGACCCATCCCTCACTGGTCCTGTTGGACATGCAGCTGGGGGATTCGCAAGGGCTGTCGGTGTTCCGCCAGATCTCCACACTGTCGCCGGTCCCGGTGATCATGATCACGGCACGGCACGACGAGCTCGACGCCGTGCTGGCGCTCGAGGCCGGGGCTGCCGACCACATCACCAAGCCACCGCGACCACGAGAGCTCACCGCCAGGATCCGGGCGGTGCTGCGGCGTGTCGGCCATGCCCCGCCCTGGGCCACAGCCTTCGTCCCCACCAACACGTTCACCATGGGGCCGGTCAGCGTCGACGTCTCACTGCGGGAGGCCACCGTCCGCGGGAAGAAGGTCGAGCTGTCCCGCAAGGAGTTCGACCTCTTGGCCCTCCTGGTGTCGGAGGCGGGCCACGTCGTGACCCGCAAGCAGTGCATGGAAAAGATCTGGCGCGACCGGACCAAGGGCGACAGCCGCACCCTCGACACCCACGTCAAGCGCCTCCGGAAGAAGATCGAGACCGATCCCGGCGACCCGGTGCACGTCCTCACCGTGCGGGGTATCGGCTACCGGTTCAAGCCGTAGGGGTCTGCCCGACGCCGTCTCCCCCACTGCCCCTCCCCCGGATGCAGAAGGGCGTGCGGGCGGACCCCTACGGATTGAGCCCTACGGATTGAGCACTGACTCACAACGTTCATCGAACAATCATCGCCAGGTCGCGGATGGGTGTTCTGCAGTTCATCTGGGCTTTCTAGAGTCCCAGCGGAGGTCATCCGCACCCATGGACACCATTGACGACAGCATCCACGTGCTCGTGGTGGAGGACGAGGAGTCCTATCGTGAGGCGTTGACCTCGGGCCTCAGCCACGAGGGCTTCGAGGTGGCCACGGCAGCTGACGGTGCCGACGCGCTCCGCCAATTCAGCGAGCACCGACCCGACATCGTCCTGCTCGACCTCCTCCTCCCGGGCATGCACGGGATCGAGGTCTGCCGCCGTATGCGGGCCATCGCGCCGGTTCCCATCGTCATGGTCAGTGCCATCGACACCGAGCTCGATGTGGTCCTCGGCCTGGAGCTCGGCGCCGCCGGCTACGTGACCAAGCCCTTCCACCTCCGCGAACTGGTGGCGCGCATGCATGCCATCCTGCGGCGGATCGCACCCCGGGTGCCACCTCCGGTCCAGACGATCACCTGGGGCATGGCGGCCGGAGCCGAGCCGGCAGAGGAGCAGCGACCCGACGCCGGGTTCGGCGCCGTCTCCGTCGACTTCGTCCGCCGTGAGGTCACGGTCGACGGCGCGCTGACCCACCTGTCGCGACGCGAATTCGACCTGCTGGCGGTGCTGTTGACCCCGAGCAGGCGGGTCCGGACCCGCGACGAGCTCATCGACCTGCTGTGGCCGGACCGGTATCTGTCCGACAGCCGCACCCTCGACACCCACGTCCACCGCCTCCGGTCCAAGCTGGAGCCCGACCCGGCGGATCCCCGCTTCATCGTCACCGTGCGCGGCGTCGGCTTCCGGATCGACCCGGACGGCACCCCGGCTGGGCCGGTGGTGAGGGGCGCCCTGCCCTAGGACGACCCGCAGTCGACGACTGGTGTCGCTAGCCGAACCGGCCGTTCACGTAGTCCAGGGTCCGGGGGTCGGTGGGCTCGCTGAACAGCCTGGCCGTGGCGCCGAACTCGATGAGCTCGCCGGCCTTGTCGTCCCCCATCAAGAGGAAGGCGCACCGGTCGGACACCCGCATGGCCTGTTGCATGTTGTGGGTCACGATGATGATGGTCACCCGGTGCTTGAGCTCCCCGACCAGCTCCTCGATGCGCTTGGTGGCGATCGGGTCCAGCGCCGAGGTCGGCTCGTCCATCAACAGCACCTCGGGCTCCACGGCCAGGGCACGGGCGATGCACAGGCGCTGCTGCTCTCCCCCCGACAGGGTGCTGGCGTGGGCCTTCAGCCGGTCACGCACGCTGTCCCACAGCGCCGCCCCGATCAGGGCCGACTCGGCGGCTTCGTCGAGGAGGGCCTTCTTGCGGATCCCGTTGAACTTGAGTCCGGCCACCGTGTTCTCGTAGATGCTCATGGTGGGGAACGGGTTCGGTCGCTGGAACACCATGCCGACCCGGCTGCGGAGGAGTGTCGGGTCGGTCGAGCCGGCGTTGACGTCGAGCTCACCGAGCAGGATGCTGCCGGTCACCTTCGCCGACCTCACGGTGTCGTGCATCCGGTTGAGGGCGCGCAGCAATGTGGTCTTGCCCGACCCGGACGGGCCGATGAGGGCGGTGATCTCCCCCGCATGCACGTCGAAGGAGACGTCACGGACGGCTTTGCGCCCGGCGAAGGCCACCGTGACGTCCTCGAGCCGCATGACCGGCTCGCCGGCCGGCGTGTCGATCAGTACCTGGGCTGTGTTCAACGAGAGCTCTCCTGCGACGGACGGGGTGGCGGTCGGATCGATCATCGTTTCTCCCTTTGCAGGACAGAGGCTAGGACACGGCTGCCGATGCTGAGCGCCAGGACCACCACCATGAGGAGGAGGGCCGCCCCCCAGGCGATCTGGAGGAGGTCGGCGTAGGGCTGGCTGCTGTTCGTGTAGATGACGAAGGGCAGGGCGTCCATGGGTTTCGTCGGGTTCCACTGCACGTACTGGTTGCCGAAGATGGTGAGCAGCAGCGGGGCCGTCTCGCCGAGCCCACGGGCCACCGCCAACAGCACCCCGGTGATGATCCCGGGGAGCGCGGCGGGGACGACCACCCGGCGGGCGATGGTGGCCCGCCGGGCCCCGAGGGCCATGGCCGCCTCGTTGAGATGGCTGGGGACGCCCCGGATGGCGGTCTCGCCGGCCCGCATGATCACCGGGAGCATGATGATCCCGATGGCGAAGGCACCGGCCAGCCCGCTGTAGTGCCCGGTGGTGAGGACGATGGCGATGTAGCCGAAGATGCCGATGGTGATGGAGGGCACCCCGGTCATCACGTCGGCGATGAACCGGATGGCGCCGGCGATGGGCCCGTCCGACTCGGCCAGGAACAGCCCGCACAGCAGGCCTATGGGCACGGTCACGAGGGTGGCGATCGCCCCGATCACCACCGTGCCGATGATGGCGTTCTGCACCCCACCGCCGGGTATGCCCTCGGGGTAGGTGGGGTGGGTGAAGAAGTCGACGTTCCACGCCGGCAGTCCCTTGACGACCACGTAGGCCACCACCGCCACGAGCGGGATGATGGCGATGCCGAGGAAGGCCCAGCACACGCCGATGCCGATCTTCGAGAACGCCTTCCGCCGGGACAGCGACGCCGCGGCCACGTCCTGGATGCGCCGGCGCCGGTCGAGGATCGGGTCGGACGAGGCGTCGAAGGTGAGCGTGGTCGCCATCAGGCCACCGCCACCGAGGCGACCGCTCCGACACCGGATCCGGCCGCCTTCTCGCGGGCCGTCGAGCGGACCAGCACGCGCGCCAGTGCGTTGACCGACACCCCGATCACCAACAAGATCAGGCCGGCCCCGAACAGCACGCTCAGCTCCGTTCCGGTGGACTCGCCGAAGTTGTTCACGATGAGGGACGGGATCGTGGCCGCCGGTGACTTGAGGGAGTGGGCGATGAACGGGGAGTTGCCGATCACCAGGGCCACCGCCACCGTCTCGCCCAAGGCCCGCCCGGTGGCCAGGGTGAACGCCCCGAGGATGCCGGTCCGGGCGCCGGGGACGACCACCTTGCGCAGCACCTGCCAGCGGGTGGCGCCGAGGGCCATGGCCCCCTCGACCTGTTCGTTGGGGACGACGGCCAGCACGTCCCGCGAGATGGCCACCATCGTGGGCAGGATCATGACGAACAGGATGATGCCCGCCAACAGCAGGCCCACCCCCTGGTCGGGGCCGTCGAAGAGCCCGGTCCAGCCGAGCACGCTGGTGAGGAAGGGCTCGAGGTACTCGCGGCACAGGGGGGCGAGCACGATGAGGCCCCACAGGCCGTAGACGACACTCGGCACGGCGGCCAGCAACTCGACCATGGTCGACAGTCCCGGCCGCAGCCGGTGGGGCACGAGGTAGGCCAGGGCCACGGCCGTGCCCAGGCCGATGGGGACGGCCAGCACCACGGCGATGGCGGTGGTCTCGATCGTCCCGAGGATGAACGGCAGCAGGCCGTACTTGCCGTGGGACGGGTCCCAGGTCTTCTGCACGATCCACGAGAAGCCGAGGGTCGAGAACGCCGGCTTGGCGTGGGTGATCATGGCGATCAGGAACCACCCGACCAGCCCGACGAAGACGGCGGCCACCACGCCCAGCAGGACGCGGTACGCGCCGTTGGGGAGCGAGAAGCGGCCGTGCCGCCTCTCGCTTCCCTTCGGGACTGCATCCACGGTGCTCACGTCGCCCGTCTGGCCCTGGTCATCGTGGCGACGTGCCCCGGGCGACTCACTTCGTCAACAGGGCCTGTCCGCTCGGTCCGGTCACGGTCAGCAGCGCCGTCCGGGCCTGGTTCTGGACGGCGGGGGGCAGGATGACGTAGCCCAGCCCGGGCGCCAGGTCCTGACCACCGCCGGTGTGGGTGGTCCAGTCGAGGACCTTGACCACCTGGGCACCCGTCGTCGCACTGGTCTGCTTCTCCAACAGGATCGCCCAGCTGTAGCCCGAGATCGGATAGCTGGTCGCACCTCCCTGGTTGACGATGGAGAAGTCGGTCGGCGACACGCTCGTCTTCTGGTCGGCGTCGGCGGCGACCGTGGCGGCCGACGGCACCACGTAGTTGCCGGCCGCGTTCTTGATGGACGCGAACGTGAAGTTGTTCTGGAGGGCGTAGGCCAACTCGACGTAGCCGATGGAGTACGGGGTCGACTTGATGGACGAGGCCACACCGGAGTTCTTCGGCGTCTGGACGGCGGAGGACGGCCAGCTGATGGTCTTGCTGGCCCCGAGCATCCACGCCGACGGGGCGGCCTCGCTCAGGTAGTTGGTGAAGATGTAGGTGGTGCCCGAGCTGTCCGCCCGCACCTCGGGGGTGATCGGGTTGGACGGCAGGGTGACGCCCGGGTTCAGCGACTTGATCTGCGAGGCGTTCCACGTCTTGATCGTCCCGTCGAAGATGCCGGCCAGGGTGGTGGCGTCCAGCTTCAGCCGGGTGGTCACGCCGGGCAGGTTGTAGGACGCGGTCACGCCGCCCAGGGTGTCGGGGATCTGGATGACCGGGCCGGAGGAGGCGGGCACCTTGGCGAGATCGGAGCTCGACATGGGCACGTCGGAGGCGGCGAAGTCGACCGTCCCCGCCTCGAAGTCGGTGATGCCGGCACCGCTGCCCACGCCGGAGTAGTTCACCTGGAGGCCCGAGTTGAGCGAGGTGTAGGTGAAGAAGGCCTTGGTGAAGAACGGCTGGACGAAGGTCGAGCCCGCCGCCTGGATCGTTCCACCGGGTGCCTTGAGGTCGGCGGCGATGTAGGCGGCGTTGCTCGAGGAGAGCTTCCCCCCGGGGGGGAGGGTGGTGGCTGCGGGTGTGGACGACGAGCTGCAGGCGGCCAGGAGGACACCGGCGCTGGCCAGTCCCAGGGCCAGGATCCGCCTCGTCCTGCGCCGTCCTCCGGGGTTCGTCCGGATGGTCGTGTCTGAATCCACTGGTGGTCTTACCTCCGCTCGGTGCCGTCCCGGCCTGGTTCCGGCCGGATGCAGAACGCATTTGGCGCTCAGCCGAGACAGTAACGATCGGAGGTGAACGTGCGGCAAACCCGACGTGAACGCAATACGAACATCAGATGCTCTTGTGATGAACGGGATCGGCGGTCACACCGCGGATCCGACGTCGCCGTCGTGCTGGTGGCGGAGCACCCGCAGCAGCTCCTCGTAGGGTCCGAGCAGATAGGCCTGATCGCCCGGGGCGAAGCGGGTCCCACGACGCGGCGGGTGCTCCAGTCGCCCCCCGTCGGCGGCCCGGCTGAGGGCGATCACGCGGGTCTGGGCCGGCAGGTCGACCATGGCCAACCCGTCGAGGCCACGCCCTGGAACGACGGTCAACCGGCCGACCAGGAACGGCTGGCGACCGACGGTGAAGGACCCCAGGATGTCGAGTCCGAGCGCGGCCCCGACGAAGCGCGGGGCGGCGAGGGCCGAGGTGGACCGCACGTGCCGGAAGTCGAAGTGGTGCTCGACCGTGCTGCCGAGGTCGCGGTCGAAGACCCGGAGCACCACCGGCACGGTCCACCACCGCTCGCCCAAGAAGTCGCGCACGGCCAGGCCCGTCTCGATGTTGGTCAGGTCGTCGCTGGTGAGCACCGCCACCGCCGCGGCCGCGTCCACGTTGGCGTCCTCCAGGGTCTGGCGCTGCGTCGAGTCGGCGATGAGCACCGGGACACCGAGGGCCCGGGCCTGGTTGAGGAACCGGTTGTTCTCGTTCCGCTCCACCACCACCACGTCGCGGCCCTCGGCCTGCAGCCCCTCGAGGACCCGGATACCCACCGAGCCGAGCCCGATCACGACCACGTGCCGCTTCAGGCCGACGAGTTGCTGGCGCCCGAGCGATTGCTCGATCCGCCACGAGACGAGCACGTTGGTGATGAGGGCGAACACCGCGGTGAGCAGCGTGGCGCCCGCGGCGATCAGGACGATCCCGAACACCTCGAGACCGGCCGACTGGTGCGAGAAGGAGTAGTCACCGAATCCCACCGTCGAGATGGTCTCGACCGTGAAGTAGAGGGAGGTGAGGGCCGTCATGTGGCCGCCCCCCGGGAGTCGGTACGTCGCGTGCAGGATGACCGTCGACACGACGACCAACACGAACGCGGCGACCATGGCGAAGCGGAGTGCGCCGTTGTCGTCGGAGGACAGCACCGAGCCGACGCGCCGGAACACGCCGGCCCCGTGACCGCGCCGGGGATGCGGGCCCGCGCCGTCGCTGTCGCCGACCGTCGGGGCGAGGCCGACGGACTCGAGCTCCTCGTGGGTGCCGAGCACCGTCACCGTGTCGCCCACCGAGACCATGAGGTCGCGACCGGGGCAGGCCACGGTGGGTGAGCCGTCCGCCGGCACCACGGCGATCGGGGCGAGGGCCCCGAACAGGGCACGGAGCGACGCGTACCGCTCCACCGGGACCTCCGAGGTGATGAAGCGGGTGCCACCGAGTTCGATCTGGAACGAGTCGCTGCCGAGGCACGCCTCGACGATCGAGGGTGCGGCCAGGGCGGCGACGTCGAGCACGGTGCCCGGACCCGTCACCTGGGTGACGGCAGCACCGACGGCGGCATTGGCCAGCTGCACGACCACCCGGATGTCCGGACGCGTCTCGCTGATGAGCAGGGCGGTCTCGAGCGTCTGGACCTCGGTCCTCTCGGCGCACACGACGGCCCGTGCCCCCGAGAGCCCCGCCCCGTCGAGGATGCTGGCGATCCTCGGGCTGCCCACGATAAAGGGGATGTCCCAGGCCTCGACGATCCGGACCAGGCGTTGGTCGGGCTCGTCGTCCACCACCACCACGGCCACCCCGGCCTGGTGGAGCTGCTCGACCATCCTGAGCCCGACGCCCTGGAGGCCGCAGACGATGACATGGCCCTCCCAGTGCCGGACACGGGTCAAATCCATCACCGTATGGTGCCCCACCAGCGTTTCTTCCAGATTGCCGCAGTGTTTCAGCCAGGTACACACCGGCCGGCACCGGCCGGAGGGGAATACACGTTCGATTTTCCTGTTGTTCACCCGTACGACGCCCTCGGTGGCGACCCTTGGAGGAACGATGGAGACAATCACCCAGAACCTGCCCCTGCTGCCCCTGACCTCGGGAGTGGTGCTCCCCGGCATGGTGTTCACCATGGCCCTGGAGTCCGACGAGGCCAAAGCCGCGGCCGAGGCTGCCGGCGCCGCCGACGGCCATTTCGTGCTGGTGCCGTTCATCGACGGGCGCTACGCCAGTGTCGGCGTGATCGCCGAGGTCATGGAGACCGGCGAGCTCCCCGGCGGCATGGCTGCCGTCGCCGTGCGGGGCGTCGAGCGGGCACGGCTGGGCACGGCGGTCCCCGGCACCGGGGCCGCGCTGTGGGTCGAGGTCGAGGTCGTCTCCGAGCCGCCGGTGTCCGACGAGGCGACCGAGCTGGCCCGCGAGTACCGGGCCGTGGTGGAGAACATCCTGGTGAGCCGGGGTGCGGGCCGTCTGGCCGAGCGCTTGGCCGACGTGACCGAGCCGAGCCGGGTCGCGGACATGGCCGGCTACTCGCCGGATCTGTCCCTGGCCCAGAAGGTCCAGGTGCTCGAGACCATCGACGTCGCCGAACGACTGCGCCTGGTCATCGCCTGGTCACGCGAGATCCTCGCGGACATCACGCTGCGGGAGCGGATCAAGA
>CAZNLF010000053.1:0-6581 GCA_964573595.1 uncultured Acidimicrobiaceae bacterium
GACCGGCGATGGCCCGGACGACATCCGTGGCCAGTACCTGGCCGCTGTCACAGCGCGCACAGAGCCGGGCCGCCTCGACGACGGGGTCCCCGAAGTAGTCGCCGTCCTCCCGGGTGACCTCGCCCGCACTGAGCCCCACCCGGAGCCCGACCACCCGGTCGTTCCCCCGGTTGTCCTGGTCCACGCGCTGTTGCATCGTCACCGCGCAGTCCAGGCCGGCCGAGGCCGAACCGAAGACGATCATGAGTCCGTCACCCAGGTTCTTGACCTCTGATCCGCCCACTTCGGCGATGACCTGGCGGAGGATCGAGAAGTGGTCCCGACGGACCTCGTCGGCGATCTCCGGTGAGACGCGCTGGGACAACCTGGTCGAGCCCACGATGTCCGTGAACAGGACCGCCACGTTCTCCGTGGTCACCGCAGCCCCTTCCGCCGCCCGCACGCCACTACCGTAGGCGACCAGGTGCAACTCTTCCAGGTCAGGAAGGTGCCGCCGACCCGTCCGGGGCCGGGCCCCGGGTGCCGGGTATCCCCCGATGGTGGGGCGCTCCCGCTTGTGCGGCCCCCGGGCCGGCCGTAGGGTCGTGGCGGTGCGGAGTCCGGCGTGGTGAGGAGTTGGGCCTACCGGGGCGGCGGGGCCCTGTTGATCGGACTGGCGCTGGCGGGTTGCGGCTCGGGAGCCGGCAGCTCCACCTCGACCTCGGCTCCCTCGACGACCGCGGCGCCGGCGGCGAGCACGACCACCGCACCGGTCCCCACCACCGCGGCAGCGACGACGAGCGCGGCGACCTGCCCGACGCTGGCGCAGGCCAATACTGCGCTCGGAGGCTCCTACGCCTCACCGGTCTCCAATCCGACCCCAGGTGGTGGCATCGTCTGCGAGTACACGGGCAGCGCCGGCAATGCCGGCGTGACGATCTTTGCGCACCAGTCCGCCACGGTCTTTGCCGGGCAGGTCGCCCATGCCACGGGGGCACCGGCGATGCCGAGCATCTCGGGTGTCGGTGACGGGGCCTTCGGCATGACCACGGGCGGCCGCTCGATCGTCAACGCCTACTCGAACGCCAGCCGGACGGTCGTGGCCGCGCAGGCCCCCGGTGCCCTTGCCCCGGTCGAGGCGCTCGCCCGGGTCGCCCTCGCCGACAACTGACCGGCGCCGCCCCGGCCCGACCGTGGCCACCGCCGCCCGGGAGGCCACGGTCACCTGCCCGAGGCGCCACCGCCCGGGGTCGATGCCGGCGGTCACTCACGCGGCGGCCACCATCCGGGGGTCACCCGGTGCGCATGCCGATCGAACCGCGGTCCGGCCCGCTCGGGTGGCGACGGCCGGTGCCGACCCTACGACGCCTCGACTGCTACGCGGCCGCCATGCCCACGATGGGCTTGTTGAGCGGCGAGCCGCCGTGGGAGCCCTGGAATACGGCGTCCCCGTAGGAGAAGATGCCCCCGTCGCTGGCCACCAGCCAGTAGCCCTCACCACCGGCGGTGGAGGCCATGCCCACGATGGGCTTGTTGAGCGGCGAGCCGCCGTGGGAGCCCTCGAAGGTGGCGTCCCCGTAGGAGAAGATGCCACCGTCGCTGGCCACCAGCCAGTAGCCCCCACCGTCCGGCGTGGCCGCCATGCCCACGATGGGCTTGTTGAGCGGCGAGCCACCGTGGGAGCCCTGGAAGACGGCGTCCCCGTAGGAGAAGACGCCGCCGTCGCTGGCCACCAGCCAGTAGCCCTTGCCGTCCGGCGTGGCCGCCATGCCCACGATGGGCTTGTTGAGCAGGGAGCCGCCGTGGGAGCCCTCGAAGGTGGCGTCACCGTAGGAGAAGATGCCGCCGTCGCTGGCCACCAGCCAGTAGCCCTTGCCGTCCGGGGTGGAGGCCACGCCGACGATGGGCTTGTTGAGCGGCGAGCCGCCGTGGGAGCCGTGGAAGGCGGCGTTCCCGTAGGTGAAGATGCCGCCGTCGCTGGCCGCCAGCCAGTAGCCCTTCCCGCCCGGGGTGGCCGCCATGCCCACGATGGGCTTGTTGAGCGGCGAGCCGCCGTGGGAGCCCCAGAAGGTGGCGCTGCCGTAGGAGAAGATGCCGCCGTCGCTGGCCGCCAGCCAGTAGCCGGACGGCGCCGGGGGACCGTAGGTCCAGGTGTCGTTGTAGTGCTCGGCGTTCAGGCCACCGAAGACCACCGGCTGGCCCGTGGTCGGGTCGTTGGCCATGGCGGCGTCGGCACGGGCCGGCGGGCTGTCGTTCGGGGACAGTTGGGCCCAGGTGGTCCCGTTCCACACCCACGTGTCGTTGAGGGCTTCACCGGCGTTGTTCTCACCGCCGAACAGCAGGAACTGGGAGGTGCCGTCAGCGGTGGTGGTGGCAAAGGCACGGGCCGGAGGGCTGGTGGTCGGTGACAGTTGCGTCCAGTTCGTCCCGCTCCACGTCCACGTGTCGCCGAGGAATGTGGTGGCGCCGTTCGAGCCGCCGAAGAGCACGGGCTGGCCGGTGACCGGATCGCTGCCGGTGGAGGCGAAGGCTCGGACCGACGGGGAGGTGGCCGTCGTCACCGCAGTCCAGGTGGTCCCGTTCCACGTCCAGGTGTCATTGACGAAGGTGCTGGACGCGGTCTGGCCACCGAACAGCAGGAGGCCGGTGGACGGGTCGTTGGCCAGCGAGGCGTCGGCCCGGGCTGTCGGGCTGGCCGCCGGGGCCTGCTGGGTCCAGGTGGTCCCGCTCCAGATCCACGTGTCGCTGTCATAGGTGCCGGTCCCGTTCTGTCCGCCGAACAGCACCAGTTGGCTGGAGGTCGTGTCCCAGGCCAGGTCGGCGCCCACCCGGGGCGAAGGGCTGGTGGCCGGGGCCTGGAGCGTCCAAGTGCCCCCGCTCCAGGTCCAGGTCTGGTTGAGACTGGCGGTGCCGTTCTCGCCGCCGAACAGGACCAGCTGACCGGTCGCCGGGTCGTCGGCCATCGAGGCGAACGCCAGAGGCGGCGGGCTCGTGTTCGGGAATTGCTGGTTCCAGGTGTTGGCGGTCGGTGCCGCGCCGGCATGTCCGGGAGCGGCGCCAATGATCCCGAGGGCTCCGAGGACGACGACGATCGCGGCCGCCGCGCTCTTCCATGCGGTCGTCCATGCGGTCGACGAACGTGGGTGCACCTGGTGGGTCCTCATGGTTGGCAGCCTCTCTCCTCGACGAGTCGGAAGCAGACCGTAATCCATGAGACGGAGGCTGTCCTCTGCCACGCTCCCCGCCCACGCTCCGTGAACTCCGCCGGGGTCCGAATGGTCGCCCGGACGGCCGACGGAGATGGGCCGGTCGGTTCGGTGGCCGGGTCAGTCCGGCGGACCGGCACCGACGTCGCCGCTCACGACGCCGGTGTGGGGGGACACGGGGACAACAGGTCCGTGGTCAACAGGACGGAGCCGAGGGCCACCCAGGCGTCCCCGTAGTACGTGGTCCCGTTGCCGCCGCCCTGGGCCTGTGCCAACAGGGAACGGCCCTGCGAGGACTGGCGGGCGGCGCCGGCCGAGGCAGCCGCCGCCACCAGCCCCAGGTTGTTGGTGTACGGCTGCTGGACGGCGCCGGTCAGGCTGTAGGCCTGGTACGCGCCCTCGCCTTCGAGGCCTCCGATGATCGGCCATTCGTTCGCCGACAGGGCCCGGCCCGAGGCGGTGCAGTCGGCGGCGTACCAAACGGGCACCCGTTCGGCATCGAGCCCGTAGGAGGGGGGCGCGCCACCGGAGGGTGGATTCGACGGGGCGATACTGCCCGACGCCGACAGCAGGGCCCAATCGGGTGGGAGGTAGCGGGTCGAGGCTCCCCCTTGGAGCTCCTCCACCAGCTGCTGGCTGTTGGCAGCCAGCTGGGTCCAGCGCGGATCGTGGGAGGCGGCGGCGAGCGTGGCCATCGCCTCGGGTGAGAAGTAGCTGACGTCGACCGCATAGGGCGCGGTGCGGGCCCACGGACCGGCGACCAGCTCGATGCGCCCGGCGCTGACCACCGTCTCGTTGGCCAGGATCGCTGTGGCCACCGCCAGGCCTTCCTTCCGGTAGGTGGGCTGGCCGAAGGCGGTGGCCCCGAGCACCAGGGCCCAGGCCGTGTCGAGGTCGGCATCGGTGGCGTTGCCCGTGCCGATCACCGCTCCGTTGCTCCAGTGGTAGGCGAACAGACCGTTCTCCTCTTGCAGATTGTCCTTCTCCCACGTCCACACCGAGGCGAATCGGGCCGCATCGTGGGCGGCTACGGCCAGCAGCAGTCCGTAGGCCTGCCCCTCACTGACCGAGTCACCACCCTGGTCGTAGCGGACCACACGGCCGTCGGCGGTGACGTACCGGTTGAGGAAGGCGACGGCCAGGTTCTCGGCGACCGGGACGGTCGTGGTGGTCGGCGGGCTCGTGGTCGGCGGAGAGCTGTTGGGAGACGAGCAGGCGGACAGGAGGACGGAGCCCAGTGCGATGAGTGTGGCCGTTGCCAGGAGTGCTCCCGTGAACCCGCCGGGGCGGCGCGATCGTAGGGAGGGTTCGGCGATCGACATGGCATCAGTATGGGCGCCAGGGCATGGGAATTGCATGTCGGGGCTGGGGTGGAGGACGCGATCGGACCGGTGGGGCGGCCTGGAGGTCGTCGGCTGGGGGCACGCGGGCACGGGCCCGACAGGGCGGGTCAATCAGGTGGCGGCCAGCTCGACGGTCGGATGGTGGCTCGTCGGGCGGAGGCCTATGCCGGGGTTTCGGTGATCTCTCGCCCCGACCACGCTGAGGGCCGCCACCGCTGACACGATCAGGACCACGATCAGCACCGCGACCACAACCCGACGCGCCCCACCGGGCGGTCGCTCCGTGCTGCCACCGAAGCCGCCGGCACCGATCCCCGCGGCACCGCCCACCGGGCCGGCGTCGTCCAGTCCGACGTCATCAAGTCCGGCGTCGTCCAGTCCGACGTCGTCAGGTCCGACGTCGTCAGGTCCGGCATTGTCCGGCGGGGCATCGACGCTCACGCCGCTTCCAACTCCGCGGCATCGGCATCGGTATCGGGGTGAGCAGCGGTGGAGGTCGGGGCGGCGGTCAGGGCGGGCCAGATCCCGAACAGCATGATCGCCGCGTACATCCCGGCGAAGGCCAGGTTGTTGGCGACGGCCGACGTGAACCCGTGCGCGATGCCGTACACCGCCGTCACCATCAAGACTCCGATGGCCACCAGGGCCGGCACGACGCTTCCCGGCTCTCTTCGTTGCGAGCTCTGCTTGGCCGTGACCACCCAGGTCATCTTGCTGCCGGTGAGCACGAAGATGGTGGCGGTTATCTGGATCCAGAAGTTGGCGATGTACAGGCAGTAGGCCTCGAAGGTGTAGGAGCCTCCGCCGGCCGCGGCCACGGCGATCAGGCTGATGATGTAGTACGGGGCGAAATACAGGAGCATCTCCGTGGAGGTGGATCCGTTGAAGGGCTGCGCGCCGGTGAAGATGAAGATGACCGGCAGGGACAGGTACAAGAGGATGGTCCAACCGGTCAGGAAGAACAGGCAGGAGTGCAGGTACTGCAGGCGGATCTTGAAGGGGATGTTGCCCTGGATCACCGGTCGGATGGCGTAGATGCAGCCCCGGGCCCAACGGAGTTGTTGGCTCACGTAGGCGGACATGTCCTCGGGTCCCAAACCCCTGGCCAGCACCTCGTTGAGGTAGACGATCTTCCACTGCCCCTCTTGCAGCTTGATGGACAGTTCGACGTCCTCGATCAGGCCTTCGACGGGAAATCCGCCGACTTCGTCGAGGGCGGCCCGGCGTACCAGGAAGTTGGTCCCACAGCAGATCATCGCCCCGAGCGTGTCCTTCCCTCGGCCGATGGGACCGAAGAACAGCTCCTGTTGCGACGCCGCCGCCCCCGCCAGTCGGCCGGTGTGGGCGTTGGAGTAGTACTGGGGCGTCTGGACGACGGCGACGTCGGGATCTTCCATCCCACCGAGCGTGGCCTCGAGGAAACGGGGATCGGGAACGTGGTCGCAGTCGAAGATGGCCACGAAGGGGGACTCGATGAAGGCGAGGGCATGGTTCAGGTTGCCGGCCTTGGCCGCGGTGTTGTCGTTCCGGTGGATGTAGTGGGCCCCCCACTGCTCGGCCAGATCTTCGAGCTCGGGCCGGCCGGCGTCGTCCAACAGGTAGACGTTCACCACTCCGCCGCGGATGGCGCCCGCCGCGGCCACGACCGGTGCCACCACGTCGAGCGGCTCGTTGAACACGGGGATCAGGACATCGACATCGGGGGGCGGCCCGAGCGGCTCCGGAAAGGGAGGTCGCTGCCGGCGTGGCCAGACGGTCCACATGAAGCCGATGCCCTGGAAGAAGTTGAAGATCTGCGCAGTGATCAGGGCGCCGAACAGGTACGGGTTGCCCACTCGCTGCGGTACCAGCAGCCACAGCAGGTACCAGACGGAGACGACCAGGGTGATCGGGAGGAGGATCCGCAGTCGACGGTCGATCGAGGTCCACCGTGCCGCGCTGACCTCGACCGGCGTCTCCCGACGCACATCGTCGTCTCTCATCGGGGATTCGGCGATGGTCATCGGAACACCCACACCTGGACGTTGGGGAAGACCCAGTGCTCGGACGCATG